>JBGQLS010000337.1:0-7228 GCA_041500205.1 Anaeromyxobacteraceae bacterium
CATCCGCGGCGCCACGGAGTTGGTCCGTGAGCGGGCGGGTTCGGCGCTGGGGGCGAGGGACCGGGAGGCGCTCGCGGACATCCTCGGCGAGGTGCAGCGGCTCCGGCGGTTGACACAGGACTTCCTCGACCTTTCTCGCGATCCGGCGCTCGTCACCGGTCAGGTGGACCTGGCCGAGATCGCGAGCGATGCGGCGCACGGCCTGGAGCGGGCCTACCCCGATGTAGCCGTCCGGGCCGAATTGTCTCCGCTTCTCGTGAATGCCGACCGTGGCCGCATCCAGCAGGTGCTCGCGAACCTCCTGCTCAACTCGGCCCAGGCGGGTGCGCGCGCGGTGGAGTTGCGCAGCGGTGCGCGAGGCAGGATGGCCGTGCTCCAGGTGCGCGACGACGGACGTGGCATCGATTCCGCACTGCGCGGCCGCCTGTTCGAAGTCTTCGCCACCAGCCGGCCCGAGGGCACCGGCCTCGGCCTCGCCCTCTCACGCCGCATCGTGGAGCGGCACGGCGGTGAGCTCGCCCTCGTCGCCAATGGATGCCCCGGTGCGGTCTTCGAGCTGCGCCTGCCGCTCGCCTCTGGAGAAGGATGAGCCCGATGGCACGCATCCTCGTGGTCGATGACGAACCGAAGCTGGGCCGGTTCGTGGCCGAGATGCTGGAGCTGGATGGTTACGAGGTCATCCGCGCTGGCGGCGGCAAGGAAGCGCTCGCGCGTATCGCGGAAGCACGGTTCGACCTCGTGGTGACCGACCTCCGCATGCCCGACGTGGATGGTCTCGCGGTGCTGCGCACGGCCCGCTCGGCATCACCTCCTCCCGAGGTGATCATGATGACTGCCCACGCCACGGCCGAGAGCGCTGTCGAGGCGATGAAGGCGGGCGCCGCGGACTACGTCACCAAACCTTTCTCCATGGACGAGCTGCGCCTGCGCGTCCGCCGCCTGCTGACGCAAAGGGGCGCCGAGGCCCGAAGCGAACGGCTGCTCAAGCGGCTCACCCCCGAGCTCGTGGCAGAGAGCCCAGGGATGAAGGCGGCGCTGGCTGCGGGCGAGCAGGTTGCGGCCACGGACGCCAGCGTGCTGCTCCTCGGTGAGAGCGGCACGGGGAAGAGCCAGCTCGCACGTTTCATCCACTACCGCAGCAAGCGCGCGGCGGGGCCGCTCGTGGAAATCCACTGCGCTGCCCTCCCGGAGACGCTGCTCGAGTCCGAGCTCTTTGGCCATGAGAAAGGGGCCTTCACCGGCGCATCGCAGCGCAAGCCAGGCCACCTCGCTGCGGCCGACGGCGGGACACTCTTCCTCGACGAGATCGGGGAGGTCACTCAGGCGACGCAGGTGAAGCTGCTTCGCTTCCTGCAGGAACGCCGCTTCGTCCCGCTCGGATCGACCGAAGCGCGAACCGTCGATGTTCGCGTCGTGGCGGCCACCAACCGCGACCTGGGCGAGGAGGTGGCGAGCGGGCGCTTTCGCGAAGACTTCTACTACCGGCTCAACGTGTTCGCGATCCCGGTGCCCCCGCTGCGTGAGCGACGTGAAGACGTGCTCCCCATCTCAGAACGGTTCCTCGCCACTCGTGGGATTCCTGTGGACAAGCTCGAGTCGGGTACGCGCGAAAGGCTCCTCGCCCGAACCTGGCCCGGCAACGTCCGCGAGCTCGAGAATGCGCTCGAGCGTGCCCTCATTTTGGCGGGCGATGGGCAGATCCGACCCGAGCACGTCGACCTTGGCGATCCCAGCAGACTCCGGGGGCGACGATCCGTCGCCGAGCTGCTCGTGGAGGGCTTCGGCTTGGACGCGCTCGAGATCGAGCTCCTTCACGCTGCCCTCGAGCGCGCTGGCGGCAACAAGACCCAGGCGGCGAAGATCCTCGGCATCACGCGGCGCCGGCTGTACTCCATGCTGGGGAGCCACGGCGGGGAAGACGATGTCTGAAGAGAATCCGCGTCGGACACGAACTGCCGAGAAGTCCGGAAGTCTCGTTCGTTGCGACGCCCTGAGGCGACGTCAGGGCACTCAGAGTGGTGAAATCCCCGGTGCAGGGCCAGGTGAAGGCCTTGCTCGAGGACCTCGAGAAGCGTGACCGGTTGACAATGCCAAGGGATCAACGAGCACCACCTCGCAAGCTGCGTTCAACTCCACCCCTGTTGCAGCAGTTCATGCTCGGAACATCGTCGAGCCCACTACGTGCTCGGGGGGCCGACTACCACTTCGCCGATTCGGACGAAGGAAGTAGCCAGAACAACTGAACCTTCCCGAATCGCACGGCGATCTGAGTGCGTTCGCCGTCCTTCGCCCCAAGGGAGCACGTTCGGTTCACGCGCATGCCTCTAGAATCGCGCCCCCGTACATCAACTTCAAGGAGCCTCGCACATGCGTACCTTGTCACGTTCGCCGCTGGTGCTGACAGTCGTCATGGCAACGACGCTCGCTGTACCTCCGGCGCTGGCGGCAGAGAGCCAGGAGGCGATCCGGATCGACGTCCCGGTCGCGTTGAAGCAGGCGAACGTGGTCTTCAACATGGACCACGCCGCGTTCAACGGGGATAAGTCGGTCGGACTCGTGCAGATGCAGCGGATGGTCGATCACTTCAAGAAGAACGGCACGAAGGGAAAGATCACCGCCGTCTTCCACGGTGAGATCGCCTACATAGGGCTGACCGACTCGGCCTATGACAAGCACAGGCCCACGAAAGGCGGCAATCCCTACAAGGATGCCATCAAGCGACTCGCCGACGAAGGCGTCGAGTTCGATTTCTGCGCCAACACCATGGCCGCGAAGTTCTGGGCGAACAGCGACCTCCTCCCGCAGTTCAAGGTGACGACCGGTGCGATCTTCCGGATCACGGAACTACTGGAGCAGCACTACACGGAGCTCCAGCCGTAAGGACGACTGCTCTTGTCCCTTGTCCCCCGAGAAAGGTAGCTGACCCGGACGCTTTGAGGAGTTCTCATGCCGCTGGCGCTGGTCGGTCGCCGGGACGTCGCCGTTGCGGAACGTGCAGCGGCGCCGCCTGCCCGAGGAAGACCGGCGGCACACGCGGCTTCAACTTAACGTGCAACCGCACCGCGCGGCGCAGGCGGCGTGACCGTGACATGGGCACGCCTTCGCGCAAGCCAGCGCCTGCCGTACGTCGCACCGGGGCACGCCAGAGCACCGGCTTCACCCCCGTATCACGCAACGACGCAGCTGCGGTGGCCCTGGATGGCTGATAGGACGCGCGCGCACCAGGCTTGGTCGGACCGGACACGTCGGCGAAGCTGAGGGTCGGGGCGACTGCCAAGACACGCGGCGTAGAAACCCAGAGCAGCAGGCGATTCGTTGGCCCCTTCACCGGCCGCTGCTTCTGCACCTCGGTGGCGAGCTGCTGTCGAAGGGCAAGGTTCTCGAGCACGAGGCCCTGCCGCGACCGGAACCCCGAGGAGAGCGCGGCGATGATCGCCCAAGAGAAGTCGACACATGGAGGCCCGCGAGGCTGCCGGCCTCGACTGAAAACGTCAACAGTTCCCGATAGAACGCGAAATTGGCGAGCCACAACGGGCAAGACCACGACGCTCGCCTCCCGCGTCGCCCACCTCATCGTGGGCGGCGTCCGCCCCGAGCGAATCCTCCTGCTCACCTTCGCGCGCCGCGCTGCCGCCGAGATGCTGCGGCGCGTGGACGCCCTCCTCCGCCGCGACGCGCGAGCGGTCGGCCTCGGGCCGGGTGTGGGGCGGCACGTTCCACGGCGTGGCGACGCGGCTCCAGCGCCTGCACGGCGCGCAGGTGGGCCTCCACCCCGACTTCACGATCCACGGCCGCGACTCGGAAGACCTCCTCGACTTGCTCCGCGTCGAGTTCGACCTCGCACGCGGCGACCGCCGCTTCCCGCGCAAGGCCACCTGCCTCGACGGCTACAGCCGGTGCGTGAACGCGCGCGAGCGCATCGAGCCGCTCGTCGAGCGCACGTTCCCGTGGTGCAAGGAGCACGTGGAGGGCTTGAAGCTCCCCGTCCGCGTCTACGTCTACACGGAGCGCAAGGCCGAGCAGCACGTGCTCGACTGCGACGACCTCCTGCTCTTCCTCGACGGGGCTGCTCGCGTACGAGCCGTCGGCGCGCGCCGTGCGAGCGCGCTTCGACGCCGTCCTCGTGGACGAGTACCAGGACACGAGCGCCCTGCAGGCGGACGCGCTCGAGCGGCTCCGGCCCGGCCGCAGCTTGGATTTCCTGCCCGCAGGGGCCCGCGTCGACCGTCTCCTCCCAGCACGCGGCAAGGATCTGCTTGAGCTGCGCACCGCTCCGGGCGAGCCGCGGGGGCGGCGGACGTGGACAGAAACTATGCGGGCGCTTCGTGGTCGTCAGCTGCGACACCGAGGCGCTTCTTCACGTTGAGCGCCTTCCACTTGAGGCCCGGCAGGTCCCGGAGGATCGCCTGCATCGCGGGGTCGTCGGTAAGGACCTCGGGCGCGACGTCCCCGGCGCCGTTGAGCCGCTCGAGGAACTCCAGCTCGTGAGGCTGAAGGGGGAGAACGATCGCAAGCCGCTCACGACACTCCGCCACGAGCTGGTCGAGCCACCTTGTGATGTCTCCGCGCGACGGCGCGAGGTCAGCGCGAAGCATCGGGACAAGGTTGCGCGGCGCGTCGGCCAGATCGCCCTGCACGTCCTCGGGCGACACCGTCCGCCAGTCCTTCCGGTTCATCCCACCGTAGACGATGAATCCGAAACGAAGCCGCGCGTGGTCGAGGTCGGGGGCAACGAGGAGCCGATGGGCGTCGAAGATGTCGCGGTTGGCGCTCCGCGCGAGCAGTGCCGCCAGCTTTCCCGCGGCGAGTTCGTGAGGGTCGAGCACGGTCACGGGAGCGGCCTTGACGGAGCCCACCGGAAAGCACTGGGCGATCTTGGGAGGCCACAGCGGCGTGCGGAGCATGAAGTTGACGTCGAGCTCCAGGTTGCCCGAGCCGCCCGTCGATGCGACGTAGGTCAGCCGCCACTTGCCGCCGGCGTGCTCGGAGGGCATCCGCCTGACCGTGAGGCCCTCGCGGGAACAGACGGCTTGCACTGCCTGCTCCAACTTCGGGCGCTCCACGAGCATCGTCTCGCGGTCCGCCGCGCCGATGTAGTTGAGATCGATGTCCACCGACAGGCGCGGTACGTCGAAGTAGAACAGGTTGAGCGCAGTACCGCCCTTCAAGGCGATCCGAGTCTTCAGGAACGGATGGCTGTTCAGCGCGTCGAGCAGGGCGATCAGACGGAAGACCTTCTCGAGCTGTTCGCCGCCGAAACCGGTCGACGTCACTTCGCGTGACAGTTCTTGCGGGGTCAGGCTCATGCCACCTCTGCCCAGGTCCGGTTCACCAC
Organism: Anaeromyxobacteraceae bacterium; assembly: GCA_041500205.1. Taxonomy (GTDB): domain Bacteria; phylum Myxococcota; class Myxococcia; order Myxococcales; family Anaeromyxobacteraceae; genus Anaeromyxobacter_A. The sequence goes on from JBGQLS010000337.1 coordinate 5,336, forward strand.
GCGTTCGGGTACCACGAGGTTCCAGCGGGTGAGAAGCTTGCCCGACTCACGCTTGCCGCGTTCCAAGTACATCGGCTGGGAGGGTACGTGCTCCTGGAGGCGCTTGAGATGGCTCTCCTCGAGCATCAGCTCCTCTCGGTGCTGTTCGAGGAAAAAGCCGACCTTCGCCACCGTGACCGCCGAGCCCAGCTTCAGGGCGTAGTCCGTGACCGCATCGACGTCGAAGAACTCCACCGACTCGAGCGAACGCCAGATCTCCTCCCAGCCACCGCCGTGCCGGGGCGCATCGAGGACGTCGACCAGCGAGCGCTCGAGCGTCGTTGCGCGTACCGGTAGGCCGTTGCGCGGGACCTCGACGAAGCCTCCTCCCAGGTCCGGCAGCCGGCGCAGCGTGGGCGGCACTGGCACGGGGACGAATTCGGTGCCGCGGAACTCGAACGGCTTTGCGCGCGTGCAGGTGAGGTACGTGACCCGCCGCGAGAGGGAGTGGGCCCGGCCGTGGAGCTGCAGCGCTGCGTGGTAGGCGATCACCGCGTCTGGCGCGAGCCGACTCGCCAGGAGAAACGCGTCGACCTGCAGGTTCTCTGCGGAGGCGCCGCGGGGCACGACGGCGTACAGGCTGCGCCGGACGTGCAGCAGATGCCCAGCGCGGACGTGCTGCTGGAGGACCGCCTTGCTCGCCGTGGGCTTGCGCGCGCCACCCTCTCGGTGAGCGGACGCGAAGTCCTCGAACCGGAACACGGGGTGGGTGGCAAAGTAGTCGACGGGCTTCATGTTGGTGCCGTTCGTCTCCAGAAGGCAGATAAAATATGCCACCTGTGGGTATCAACGGCAAATGCCGCAACTGGACCACTTGCCGATCATCGCCGCAAGGTCAGTAGAGGATCCGCTCATAGGAGATTAACGGCAAGTAGCCCGGGGCGCCGCCGTGTGCCTGGCGCGGCGGTCGCGTAGCTAACCTGTTGGATCAACTCGCTCAATCTGTTGCCGTCCTGGCGTGCTGAGGCCGTCGTGAAGAGTGAGTCTCGTTTGCTGCTCGACGGCCGCGTCGAGCGCGGGATCCTCGTGGAGGAACTGTCGACGTGGGCATCGCGCCGGCTGCGCAGTGCGCGAGCCGGCCAGTGCTGTCGCCGCAGGAGCCGCAGCCTCTCGCAGGCGTGCGCCCGCAATCGATGCGCGCACCCGGGCGAAGGGCTCGGCCTCGCGCACGGCCCGCACCCAACGGCGCAGGCTCGCCCAGCCCATCGCCGCGGGTGGATCCGCTCGAGGCCGCCGCCGAAGTCTCACCACGTCTCCTGACCTCGCCCGGCGCGAGCCCCTGACGCCTGCTTCTGGGGGCCGGCCATGCCAGTGGTCCGCTCCGCGCACCGGCATACCAGCTTGCAGTTTGCAGGGCGGTCCGCCTTCTCGCCACCTGCCCGCCTCGCCTCGCCACAGCAGGCGGTCAGCCTCGGGGGGGGGAGCGTATCTCACCGCCGCGGTGGAATCGATCTACACCGCCACTTGCAATCACCACGTCCGCCGGGCTGCGAGCGAGTAGTTCCACGCAGGCGTTCCAGAGGTTCACTAAATACATCTAGACGTATGACAGTCAATGTATTAGTATATGCTGTCAGGAAGCACGCTGATAGATGGCTTGCGGGGCTTGAGGCATGAGGCCGAAAACCGGGGAAACGATGCGGCAATTGGGCTGCGGCTTCGTGACGGCCTGGGCGCTTGGATACAGGCGAACGCCAAGGACAGCGGGCGCACCATGAGCGTGCTCATTCGCGAAGCCCTTGAGGACGCGCGAAGCATGCACGGGCTGCCGTCCACAGTCGTTGAACTGCTCGAGAAGATGTTGCGCCATGGGTCTGGACCGCCGGCGGTATGCGCACCACGTTCCGTTTCGTC
>JBGQLS010000338.1:0-7224 GCA_041500205.1 Anaeromyxobacteraceae bacterium
GATTGAGTTTTCGACGGGTTTTGAGTCGCCGGGGGCGAAGACCGCCCACGACCCGACGGCAAAGCCGTCGGGGCCCCACCCCGGCCCCTGCGACCGTGATTGATTTTTCGACGGGTTTTGAGTCGCCGGGGGTGAAGGCCGCCCCCGCCCCGGCCACGCCGCAGAGCGACCGCATTTTTCGACGGGTCTTGAGCAGTCTGGCGCAACGGTTCGCTCGCCACGTGTTGCGCCACCCGAGCGGACGCCAGCTATTTCCGGTCGCGGCGAGGGGAGAGCGTCGCGCGACGGACGGCGCCGGCACCGAACCGGTCGTTGAGCTCGTCGATGGCGGCATTGAGGGCCTCCCGGCGCGGCGCAGGCACGCTCGTGACGCTCTCCGGCGAGCTGCCTTGCTGCGGACCGCCGCGTCCTTCGAAGAGACCGAGCTGCTCGGCCCTCACCGGGTCGAAGCCGCTCGCCGAGACGCCAGTGAGGCGGACCGGCCGCGTCACGTCGGCGCGCCCGAGCTGGGCGGCCGCCACCTCGAAGAGGACCATCCCGTCATCGGTCGCGAAGGGGAGCGTGCAGCGGCGGGTGGCGAGCTGGAAGTCGGCGTACTTCAACTTCAAGGTGACGGTGCGCGCCTTCTTGCCGGTCTCGCGCAGCCGGCGCGCAACGCGCTCGGCGTGTCCGAGCAGGTGAGGCAGGAGCGCTTCGCGCCCGACCATATCCTGCTCGAACGTCTCCTCGGCACCCACGCTCTTCACCTCCTCGTCGGCGACGACCTCGCGTGGATCGTCCCCGCGCGCCAGCGCGCGGAGGTCGCGGGCGTGTCCGTGCCCGAGCGCGCCCGCGAGGAGCGCCTCGGGCGCCTCCGCCAGCTGCCCGATCCGGTGGATGCCGAGCTTCGCCAGCGCGCCCTGCGTCACCTTGCCCACGCCCCACAGCCGCGCCACCGGCAAGGGCGCGAGGAAGGCGCGCGTCTCGCCCGGGGGCACCGCCACCAGGCCGTCGGGCTTGCCGAGGTCGCTCGCGATCTTGGCGGCCAGCTTCACGTCCGCGACGCCCGCCGAGACCGTGAGGCCGATCTCCTCCTTCACCGAACGCTTCACGGCCACCGCGATCTCGCGGCTTCCGCCGTGGAGTGCTTCGCTCTCGGTCACGTCGAGGAAGGCCTCGTCCAGGGACAGGGGCTCGACCAGCGGCGTGTAGCGCCGATAGACCTCGAACACGCGCGACGAGATCTCCTCGTACCTTGAGAACCGCGGCGCGACGAAGGCCCCGCCGGGGCACAGCTTCATCGCCTGAGCGGTGGGCATGGCCGAGCGCACTCCGAACACGCGGGCCTCGTAACTCGCCGCGCAGACCACGCCCCGCCTCGACGGGCCGGCCACGATCACGGGGCGCCCGCGCAGCGAGGGCGCATCGAGCTGCTCGACAGAGGCGTAGAATGCGTCGAGGTCGAGGTGGATGATCGCGCGCGGGCGGGCCATGCGAACCCAGATCTAAGCACAATGCCATTCACCTGAGCCGCCGGGCTCCGGGCTCCTGGCTTCAGAAGCCCCGAAACTGACGATTGTTTCCCCGAAGCCCGTAATCCGCAGCCTGCTTGGACCGATCGAGATCGGAACCGAGTGCGCCGCCTCATGTAGCGGACAAGTTCCCGCCCTTCGGAAGCATTCTCGCTGGGCGTGGGTAACCACCCGCCGGGCGCCTTCTCGCCGAGGAACCGCTCGGTCCCCAAGGGCCCCGGGCTGATGACGCCCTGCGCGTGACATTGCTTGACTTGCGTCAATGCAGATCGCTAAAAAGTCGTTCTCGTGGACGCTCACGCTCTTACCAGGCCGAGTCCGCCGCTGCGTCCAGGCATCGCTGAGCGTCTCTGGGATGCCTCGCGGGTCGAGTTCTCCGTGCGCGGTTATCACGGCGCACGCGTGCAGGGCATCGCCCGCCGTGCCGGCTGCAACGTGGCGCTCCTCTACCGCCACTGGGCATCCAAGAAGGCGCTCTACCTCGATGTCCTCCGGAACGTCTGGCAGGGCATCTCGGGAGAGGTCGTCGCCCTCATGGAGCAGGGGCGCGGGGCACCGGCCGTGGTGGGCGCGTACCTCGACGCGCACCTGCGGGATCCGGTCGGCGCCCAGATCCTCGTCCGCGAGTTCCTGGACGGCGGCCCGTTCTTCTCACAGCTCGTCGTCGCCGAGCCCAACCTCGTCGAGCCGGTGCAACGGGCGGCGCGAACCATCGCCAGCACCGAGGCCAGCGAGGCGCTTCGCCCCGGACTGGACGCGACGATGGCGGTGCTCTCCATCGGCGGCCTCGCGGCGCTCGTCGCCTCGGCGCACGAGGCCGCTCGTCCCTTTTTCGACCAGCCCATCCCGGCCGAGGCCTGGCGCCGGCACCTCTACGACCTGCTGCTGCACGGCGTTCTCGCCTGCCCGAATACCTATCCCCTCTCCCCCACCGGGGGAGAGGGTTAGGGTGAGGGGGCCGATCCTCGGGCGCCAGCCCCTCACCCCGGCCCTGAACTCCGGGCGGCCGGAGTAGCCAGAGACACAATTACGGTGCGCAACCGTGCCCGCCGGATCGTGCTTTCCCGCGCGCTGCGAGGCGACTAGGCTCGGCGTCATGCGCCACGACGTGATCGTCATCGGAGCGGGGGTGCAGGGCTGCGCGGTCGCGCTGAGGCTCGCGCAGGCGGGGAGGGACGTGCTCGTGCTCGAGCGCGGCATTCCGGGAGCCGAGGCGTCGAGCGCCGCGGGTGGCATTCTGTCGCCAGGCGTGGAAGCGGTCGAGCCCGGGCCGTTCTTCGACCTCTGCCGCGCTTCCGTCGCCCGCTACGAAGCGTTCGCGCGCGAGCTCGAGGCGGCGACCGGACTCAACGTCGGGTTCCGCGGCGGCGGCACGCTCGAGGTGGCCCTCGACGACGATCACGCGCAGCTGCTGGCCGCCCGCGCGGAGCGGCTCGAGAAGCACGGGATCCCGGTCGAGATCCTGGACGACGCCGCGGCGCGCGCGCTCGAGCCTGGCCTGTCGCCCGAGGTGCGCGGCGCGCTCTACTTCCCTGACGAGTCGTCCGTCGATTCGCCGCTCCTGGCGCGCGCGCTCTACCTCGCGGCGCACGGCGCCGGGGCGCGCTTCCGGAGCGGCCAGGTGCACCGCATCGTGCACGAGGGCGGCCGAGCCGTGGCGGTCGAGCACGAGTCGGGGCGCCTCGACGCCGGCGCCGTCGTCCTGGCGGCAGGCGCCTGGAGCGCCCTGGTCGAGGGGAGCGGCCTGCGCCGCGGCGCGGTCCGGCCGGTGCGCGGCCAGATAGCGATCCTGGACACGCGCCCGCGGTTGCTCTCGCGGGTCATCTTCAGCGACAAGGGATACGTCGTGCCTCGCGCGGATGGGCGCGTGCTGTGCGGATCCACCATGGAAGAGGTGGGGTTCGAGAAGGCGGTCACCGCCGGCGGCCTGCGGAGCGTCCTCGCGCTCGCCATCGAGATCGCGCCGCTGCTCGCGAACGCCCCCATCCTCGACACGTGGTCGAACTTCCGCCCCGCCTCGCCGGACGGCTGGCCCGTGCTGGGACCGTCGGCGATTCCGGGCCTCTACTATGCGACAGGGCACACGCGGAACGGGATCATGCTCACTCCCATCACCGCGGACGCGGTCTCGGCGGCGATCCTGGGGAGGCAGCCGCCGGTGGATCTCGGGCCGTTCTCGGTGGAGCGGCTTGCTACTCCACCCAGTCCGCGATGAAGACGTTCGTCTCCCCCGGCCTCGATCCGTTCCGGTTTGACGCGAAGACGAGCTTCTTGCCGTCCGGCGAGAACATCGGGAATCCGTCGAAGGTGTCGTTGTAGGTGATCCGCTCGAGGCCGCTACCGTCCTCGTTCACGAGGTAGATGTCGAAGTCGCGGCCTCGCGGATCCGACACGTTCGAGGCGAAGGCGATGCGCTTGCCGTCGGGATGGAAGAAGGGCGCGAAGCTGGCTGCTCCGAGGTTCATCACCTGCCGCTGCCCTGACCCGTCCACGTTCATCACCCAGATCTCGAGCTGCGTCGGCCGCACGATGCCCTGCCGCAAGAGAGTCTCGTACTCCGAGAGCTCGCGCTCGCCTCGCGGTCGGCTGGCGCGGTACACGATACGCTTCCCGTCAGCCGAGAAGAACGCCCCTCCGTCGTACCCGGGGGTCCTGGTGAGCCGCGTCAGCGCGGAGCCGTCGAGGCGCATCTTGTAGAGGTCGAGGTCGCCGTCGCGCGTGGAGGTGAAGACGATCCATCCGTCCCGGGAGATGGTGGCCTCGGCGTTGTACCCGGGCGCGGGAGCGAGCGGCTTCACGTCCGAGCCGTCCGGCCGGGCCGTGTAGAGCTGATAGTCGTAGAGCGCCCACACGTAGCCCTTCGACATGTCGGGCGGTGTGGGGCAGCCCGGGCTGGCGGCGTGCGTCGAGCTGTACAGGATGCGGTCGCCGGCCGGGAAGAAGTAGCCGCAGGTGACCCGGCCCTGGCCCGTCGAGACCATGTGCAGCCCCGCGCCGTCCGCGCCCATCACGTATTCCTGGTCGCAGCGCCGGCCGTCGCGCGTGGACTGGAAGACGAGCTCCCTTCCGTCGAAGCTGAAGTAGGCCTCGGCGTTCTCTCCGCCGAAGGTGAGCTGGCGGAGGTTGCGGAGGTGGCGCTCTCCGGGCAGCGCCAGGGCTGGTGTGGCCGCAGACCCGGGTTGGAGGGTCGTTGCAGCCGGAGCGTGCGTGCAGGCGATCGCGAGAGTGGCGAACGCCGTCAGGGAAAGGGCAGGGCGCATGGTCGTCACGATAGTCGCCGCCCTGGTTCGGCTGGTCAGGCCCCCCCCAGCCGGGACTCACGGCGCGCTCTCTCACAGGGTTGCTCACCGGTGTTTTGGACAACCCTCTCAAGGGGCGACCCCCAGCCGCCGCGGCCGGACACCGAGGGCCTGCCATTCTTGCTTCCCGGCGGAGCCGGCGGTAGCGTTTACTCAGAGGAAGGCATGATCTCGCTCTTCGGTCTCCTCTTCGCGCTCCGTCTGGGCCCCGGTCCATACCCGGCTGGGCCGGAGCCTTCGACCATCTCGGTCCGAGCGGAGTCGCACGCCGCCGCCACCCAGAGCGAGCTCAGCCCAGCGGCCCTGCTCGAAGCCGGGCGCAACTGGGCCGCGGCCCCCCAATCACCGGAGTGGCCCGTCCTGCCCTCGACCCCCGGCGTAGCTCCCATCTTTCGCGCCCACCGGCCAGAGGAATGGGTCTCGATCGTCGCCAGCCAGCTCAACATTCGCGACAAGAGCCTCACACGGGCCGCCATGCAAGCGACGGCCTGGGTGCTCACGATGCCGGTGCGCGTCGACGTCTCGCCCAGGCGCGTGTACGTGACAGTCCGTATCGCGACCTTCTGAACGATCACGCTGGATCGATTTCGGCTTCAGGGATTCAAGGCCTGTCGAAAAACGTGATCGCTCTGCGGCGTGGCCGGGGTGGGGCCCCGCCGGGCTGGGCCCGGCGGGCCGGGGGCCGCGCGCGCCCCGGGCGACACACACCGGTCGAAAAAGCCCTTTGGCTTCTTGGCCGGTGTGGGGCCCCGACGGCTCTGCCGATGGGGCGGGGCGGCGCGAGCCCCGGGTACTCGGACCTCGGCGACTGTGTGTTCCCGAAGCCCGCCCCGAAGCCGGCCGCTCACTGCCGTGCCTGCCCGCCCGTTGGGCTGCTCGGTCGGGTTGTGGCAGACTGCCGTGTGGTGACCTGCCGGCCGTCCCACCTTGTCCTCAGCACGCTTCTCCTGGCCCTCGCGGCCTGCGGCCGCGCGCCCGTTCCCGCGCCACCCGCCTGCTCCGGCCCCTCCGAGAACAGAGCGGACGATCCGGGCGCGACGCCCGGCACCGGGCGGGGGACGCAGCTGGCGCTCGTGCGTCCACCCTCTCCCTCCTGCCTCGGCCGGGGCGGGGCAACGCCGAAGCTGCTGGTATCGCGAGCGGCCGTCGAGCTCGAGCACGGTGTGCACGGCCGCGCTCTCTCCTGCGCGGACGAGGCCCTGCGCGCCTCGCCCCGTCTGGTACCGGCGCTGCACCTCCGCGCCGCGGCGCTCGCCGAACTCGGGCGGCTCGACGACGCGCGCCTCGCCTACGCGCAGGCGCTGGCCGTCGATCCCGACGACCCCGAGACGCTCCTCGGCGCGGCCGAGCTGTATGTGTCCCGGCTGGCAGGAGGACGGCCCGCCCTCACGCTCGGCCGCGACTACGCCTTGCGCGGCGCGCGCGTGGCGTTGCAGCGTGGCCGGCCAAACCGGGAGCTCGCAGGCCGGCTCTTCCTCGCCGCGGCGATGTCCGAGAACGATCTCGGAGAGAGCCGGCAGGCGCTGGCGCACGCGAAGCACGCGCTCGAGCTCGGGGCGGACACGGCGGACGGCGAGTACGAGCGCGGGGTGGCGTTGTACGAGCTATGCCGCTTCGCGGAGGCGCGCGCCTGCCTGGAGCGGGTGCTCGCCATCGAGCCTGAGGACGCGTTTGCCCTCCACCACCTGGCGCTGGTGGCGGAGGCGCGGGGCGACCCGGCGCTCGCCGACGACCTCGATCGCCGCGCGCGCCAGCTCGCGCCCAGCGACTTCCCGGTACCGGTGGAACTGGATCGCGACGCCTTCGAGAAGGAAGTCCGCCAGGCGGTGAAGTCGCTTCCGGAGCACGAGAGGCGCGCGCTCGAGGCGGTCCCGGTGGAGGTAGCCGAGGTCCCGGCGCTCGACGACCTCACCGCGGTCGAACCGCCGCTCTCACCGTCCATCCTGGGGCTCTTCCGCGGCCCTTCCGAGGGCGAGCGCTGCCTGCCCGAGGACGGTCCCTCCTGCCGCAGCATCGTGTTCTACCGCCGGAACCTGGCCCGCTTCGCGCAAGACCGTCGCGAGCTGCGGGAGCAGGTTCGGGTGACGCTCCTCCACGAACTCGGACATCTGCACGGCGAGTCGGAGGACGAGCTCCGCGCGCGTGGCCTGGAATAGGACGTCCCCGGCCTCACGCTAGACGTGCCGCGAATCAAGACCTGTCGAAAAATGGATCGCGCGGCTGCTGGGCGAGGGTGGGGCCCCGACGGCTTGCCCTGGCTTGCCCAGCGGGGAGGGGGCGGCCTGCGCCCCCGGCGACTCTGCAGCGTGGCCGGGGTGGGGCCCCGATGGGCTTTGCCCAGCGGGGCGGGGGCGGCCTGCGCCCCGGCAACTCAGCCGTCCCGCAGCTGCCTCGACGTGCCCAGAGCCCATGCC
>JBGQLS010000339.1:0-7213 GCA_041500205.1 Anaeromyxobacteraceae bacterium
CCGCGCTCGTCGCGGTCATGGGAGCGGTCGCGAGACCGCGACGGCTCTGCCGGCGCGGTCGAAGAGCTCGGGCTCGGGCTCGGAATGATGCGCCCCGGGCGGGGGGCCTGACGAGGGGTCCGCCGGCATCGTACACAGGTGGGGTGAGCAGCCTGAAGGGCGCGGTGACGCCCCTCCGCATCGTCCTCGTGTACGCGAGCTTCGCCGCCGCCTGGATCCTCTTCTCCGACAGCACGCTCTCCCTGCTGGTGAGGGACCCGGTCCGGCGCGACCAGGCCCAGTCCGTGAAGGGCGCTCTGTTCGTTATCGTCACGGCCGCACTCCTCTTCCTCCTCATGAGGCGACAGCTCGCCGAGCGACAGGTCCTCGACGAGGAGGTGCGAGCCATCCTCGACGGCATGGCAGACGCCGTGCTGGTGGTGAGCCACGAGCGGCAGGTCGTCGACGTGAACGAGGCCGCCAAGGAGCTGTTCGCTGCCTCCCACCGCCGCGAGCTGCTCGTCGGGGTCGAGGAACTCCTGTCGCGGCTGCGACTGAACTACGTGGACGGCCGCCCTGTCCCGTTCGCGGACACGGCCGTGATGCGCGCCCTCGCCGGCCAGACGTCAACCTACGAGGCCCGCATCAAGGCGTTCGACGGGCGCGAAGTCTTCGTGAGCGTGAGCTCGGCCCCCGTGCGCGCGCGCGACAGGCACCATCCGCGGCTGGTGGTGGAGGTGGTGCGCGACATCACCGACCTGAGGCAGTTCGAGGAGGCGCGCGACGAGTTCATCTCCACCGCCGCCCACGAGTTCAAGACGCCCCTCGCCGTGGTCAAGGCGTGCGCTCAGCTCATGCTCAAGCGCGGCCAGGGCGATCCCGTCGTGCTCGAGGTCGTCGGCCGCCAGATCGATCGCATGACGCGCATGGTGCAACAGCTCCTCGAGGTCTCCCGCTTCCGGTTGGGCGGTGCAGAACTGCGGCACGAGCGCTTCGATCTCGGATCGCTCCTCGCCGAGGTGGCGGACGACCTTCGGACGCACGCGCAAGGCCGGCGCGTCCTCGTCGAGCCGGCAGCAGCCGCGGTGCTGGGCGACCGCGAGCGGATCGGGCAGGTCATCTCGAACCTCCTCGAGAACGCCATGCGCTTCTCCCCGCAGGGCGGCGATGTGGAGGCGACGCTCAGCCTCCAGGGGGCGGACGCCGTCGTGTCGGTGCGGGACCACGGCCTCGGCATCCCGCACGAGCGCCAGGCGCGCGTCTTCGAGCGCTACTACCGCGCGCACGCAGGGACGGCTCAGGACTACGGCGGCCTGGGACTGGGCCTCGACGTGAGCCGCCAGATCGTCTCCCGGCATGGCGGTCGCATCTGGTTCGAGAGCGACCCCGGGCAAGGATCGACCTTCTCCTTCAGCCTGCCGCTCGCACAGCAGGAGCGCGCTTGAGCTCTGGCAACGCGGCGCGCCTCGCGGGCTGGACCGCCCTCGACGGCAGCGCGTCCCGGAGGGCTGGACCGTGAGCGCGGGGCGTGAGGTGCTGGTGGTGGAGGACGACCCGGACATGGCGGCGGTCGTCCAGATGATCGTCGCCGAGGCGGGCTACGAGGTCCGCACCGCCTGCGACGGCGCCGAGGCGCTGGAGCGCATCGCGGAGCGCATGCCCGGGGTGATCCTGCTCGACATGCGCATGCCGGTCATGGACGGGTGGGAGTTCGCGCGCGAGTTCGGAGCGCGCTTCGGGCGGGCTGCTCCCATCGTCGTCATCACCGCGGCGGAGAACGCGCGCGCGCGCGCCGAGGAGATCGGCGCGGACGGATGGCTCGAGAAGCCGTTCGAGCTCGATGAGGTGGTGCGGATGGTCTCGCGCTTCCTCGGGCCTTCCGAAGGGGACGCGACGGTACCGTAGAACGCCACCCGCGAACCTACCGCCCCCGCGGGGGCTCTCAGGGTAGCGCGGCCCGACGCCACCGCGCTAGATCTCGAGCATTCCATGAAAGACACGCTCACCCAGCCCGCGGCCCAGTCGCCGGCGCCGCCACCACCTCCGCGCGACCCTGTCTGCGGGATGCTCGTCGATCCCGAGCACCCGGCGGGCGGCACCGTCGAGCGGGGCCGCTACCGCTACCATTTCTGCAGTGAGCGCTGCCGGAGCGCATTCGCGAAGGAACCGGACCACTACTTCGCCATCGACCCTGTTTGCGGGATGGAGGTGAACCCGAAGTCGCCCAAGGGGGGCTCCTGGGAGCACGAGGGGCGGTCCTTCCACTTCTGCAACCCGAAGTGCCTCGCCAAGTTCCAGGCCGACCCGCGGCGCTTCCTCGAGCCCACGCCCGGTGCGGTACAGGCCCCCGCCCCGCCACCCACCGGCGAGGTTGTCTGGGTCTGCCCGATGGATCCGGAGGTGCGCGAGAAGGAGCCCGTGCCCTGCCCGATCTGCGGCATGGCGCTGGAGCCGCTGGTGGTGGGAGGGATGCCCTCCGCGGACGAGCGCAACCCCGAGCTCGAGAACATGAGCCGGCGGCTGTGGATCGGGCTCGTCCCGGCGCTGGCAGTCCTCGTGCTTGCGATGAGCCACGCGCTCCCCATGGCGTGGTCGGCCGACCACCTGCTCGGACCACGCGTCAATGCCTGGCTGCAGCTCGTCCTCTCCACGCCGGTGGTGCTGTGGGGCGGCTGGCCTTTCTTCGAGCGCGCCTGGCTCTCCCTGAAGACGCGCCGCTTCAACATGTTCACGCTCGTCGGGCTCGGGACTGGCGCGGCCTTCGGTTTCAGCGCGCTCGCGACGCTCCTGCCGGCGGGCGTGTTTCCGGCCGCCTTCCGCGGCCCCCACGGCGCCGTCCCCATCTACTTCGAGTCGGCAGCGGTGATCGTCGAACTGGTGCTGCTCGGTCAGGTCCTGGAGCTGCGCGCCCGCGGTCGCGTCTCCGGAGCCATCAAGGCGCTGCTCGGCCTCGCCCCCAAGACCGCCCGGCGCATCGAGGCGGACGGCGGAGAGTCCGACGTCGCCCTCGAGGAGGTGCGGCCTGGCGACCTCCTGCGCGTGCGGCCCGGCGAGAAGGTGTCCGTGGACGGGACCGTGCTCTCCGGCGCTTCCTCGGTGGACGAGTCGATGGTGACCGGAGAGCCCGTGCCGGTGGAGAAGCGCGATGGCGACCGCGTCACCGGCGCGACCGTGAACGGCAACGGCAGCTTCGTCATGCGCGCCGAGCGCGTGGGAAAGGACATGCTCCTCGCGCAGATCGTCCGCATGGTGAGCGAGGCGCAGCGGAGCCGCGCCCCCATACAGCGCCTGGCCGACGTGGTCTCCGGGTGGTTCGTCCCGGCAGTCGTGGCCGCCGCCGCCGTCACCTTCGTGGCCTGGGCCACCCTCGGCCCCGAACCGCGCCTCGCGCACGCCCTCGTGAATGCGGTGGCGGTGCTCATCATCGCGTGCCCCTGCGCGCTCGGACTCGCGACGCCGATGGCGATCATGGTGGGGACGGGCCGTGGCGCCACGGCGGGCGTGCTGGTGAAGAGCGCCGAGGCGCTCGAGGTCATGGAGAAGGTGGACACGCTCCTGGTGGACAAGACCGGCACGCTGACCGAGGGGAAGCCGAGGCTCTCCCGCGTCGTGGCGCTCGCCGGGAACACCGAGGACGAGGTGCTCCGGCTCGCGGCGAGCCTCGAGCGCGCGAGCGAGCATCCGCTCGCGGCCGCTGTCGTCGGCGGCGCCCGCGAGCGCGGTCTCGCGCTCTCCGAGGCGCGGGATTTCCGGGCGGTGCCGGGCAAGGGGATCGCAGGCCTTGTCGAAGGGCGATCGGTCGCTCTCGGCACCCCAGCGCACCTCGCCGACCTCGGGATGGACGCCGCCGGGGTGGTGGAGCGCGCTGACGCGATGCGGGGCGAGGGCGGGACGGTCGTCCTGGTCGCCGTCGACGGCGTGCCGGCGGGCCTGCTCCAGGTCGTCGATCCCCTGAAGCCGGCCGCTGCCGAGGCGGTGCGGGTGCTGCAGGCCGAGGGCGTGCACGTCGTCATGGTCACGGGTGATGCGCGCGCGACGGCGCTGGCCGTGGCGCGCCAGCTCGGGATCGAGGAGGTCGAATCCGAGGTCCTGCCCTCGCAGAAGGCGGAGGTGGTGGCGCGCTACAAGGGGCGCGGCCGCACGGTGGCCATGGCGGGCGATGGCATCAACGACGCGCCCGCGCTCGCCGCCGCCGACGTCGGCATCGCGATGGGCAGCGGAACGGACATCGCGATCGAGAGCGCCGGGCTGACGCTCGTGAAGGGAGACCTCCACGGCATCGTGCGCGCGCGGCGGCTCTCCCGGGCCGTGATGCGCAACATCCGGCAGAACCTGTTCTGGGCCTTCGCCTACAACGCCCTCGGTGTCCCCGTCGCGGCGGGAGTGCTCTACCCCTTCTTCGGGTTGCTCCTGTCGCCGATGATCGCGAGCGCGGCGATGAGCTTCTCGAGCGTCACCGTGATCACGAACGCGCTGAGGTTGAGGAAGATCAGACTCGGCTGAGTCGCCGGGGGCGCAGGCCGCCCCCGCCCCGCCGGGCAAAGCCCATCGGGGCCCCACCCCAGCCACGCCGCAGAGCGGTCACATTCTTCGACAGGTCTTGAGCGAGCCCGATTCTCGGCGGAGGTGACGAACCCCGCCGCGCGATCCGTTACCCCTTCTCCTCCCGCAGGAACAGCGGCGTCCCGTCCTCGTCCGAGAAGTACGCGATCCGCTCCTTTTCCCCGTCAGCGATCTCCGGCGCGAACTGGACGCCACGCTCTCGCAGCACCAGCATGGCCCCTTCGAGCCGCTCCACGTCGAAGCCGATGGAGCAGTGCACGGGCACCGGGGCCTGGACGTGATGCAAGAAAGGCCGCTCGCTGGCGAGGAGCCCGAGCGTCAGGCCCGGCGCCTCCACCTCTGCGTACTCATGGTCGCGCTGGTACCGTAGCTTGAGACCAAGAGCGAGCGTGTAGAAGCGCAGCGCGCGTTCGACGCTGGCGACCATGACGGTCACCTTGGCGCCCTGGATGAGGTTGATGCCCATTGGATGGCCCCCGCGGGTCTCCTTGGCGCGGTGCAACACTGGCTGCACTTACCGGAAGGGGACCCGGTCTCCGGCGAAACCAGTCGGCCCGTCTACTCCGTCCTACCCGTCTGCTCCAACGGGTCGGCCCCGGAGGGTCTCATGCCGCCAACCGAGGAAGGAGGAAGGTGGCCAGTCGTCAGCTTTGCCCGCGGTCGATCCACTTCTCGCCTGCAGCCGGAACGTACGCCGCCAGTGCATCGAGGAGCGCGACTGGCTCGTCTTCCACGATGAGGAGGGCGCGGTGCTGGGGGCGGAGAAAGCCCTCCTGCACCGCGTGATCGAAGAACGCCACCAGCGGCCGCCAGTAGGCGCTGACATCGAGGAGCCCGCAGGGCTTCTGGTGCAGGCCGAGCTGAGCCCAGGTCAGGATCTCCGAAAGCTCCTCCAAGGTGCCTATTCCGCCCGGCAGCGCGACGAAGGCGTCCGCGAGCTCCGACATGCGCGCCTTGCGCTCGTGCATCGAGCCCACCACCTCGAGGCGCGTCAGGTTCTCGTGGGCGATCTCCTTCGCCTCGAGCGCGGCGGGGATCACCCCGATGACCTCGCCGCCGGCAGTGAGCGCTGCGTCGGCCACCGCACCCATAAGGCCTATGCTCGCACCGCCGTACACGAGGCCGAGGCCGCGCCGGGCCAGGAGCGCGCCGAGAGCACGCGCCGCCGCGAGGTAGCTCGCTTGCCGACCAGGAGAGGAACCGCAGAACACGCAGACGCGCTGCATCATTGGAATTCGCACCTCACGGCAAAGTGGAGCGACCTGGCGTTCGGCCCTGTTGACGCGCCGCGCCGTGTCGTCCCGTCAGTGAATAGACCCATACGGGGATACTCCAGATCATTTCGGGAGCTGGGAGTTTGTGCTTCTTTTGTGACCCCCGTGGCGGTAATTTCGCGACACGAAGCGTCAAACCCGTCGCAGGCAGGAGCCCCGCGCATGAGCGTCACCACGAAGGACGCGGTCATCGCACAAGGCCCGTCCCGTTTGTCTCTCTTCTGGATGAGCACCGTCGGCAAGAAGGTGCTGATGGCCCTCTCCGGGATCATCCTCTTCGGTTACGTCGTCGCCCACATGCTTGGCAACATGCAGCTCTACCTGGGCACCGATCTGATCAACGGATACGCCCACCTGCTCCACCTCAATCAAGGCTTCCTCTGGACCGCACGCATCGTCCTGCTGGCAGCGGTCCTGGTGCACGCCATAGCGGCCATCCAGCTTTGGGTCGGGAAGCGCGATGCACGCCCCATCCCGTATCGCTCGAAGGAGAACATCCAGGCGACGGCCGCCTCCCGGACGATGATCTGGACCGGAGCCATCATTGCGGCCTTCATCGTGTACCACGTGCTCGATCTCACCGTCGGCACGGCTCACGCGGGGCGCTACGTCGAGCTCGACGCGGCCGGCAACCTCATCTCCGGCTTCTCGCAGGCGGGACCTGTGGTCCTGTACGTCATCGCGATGATCGCGCTCGGGTTCCACCTCTGGCACGGCGTGTACTCGATGTTCGGTTCGCTCGGCCTCTCGCACCCGCGCTACACGGCGGGGGTGAAGCGGCTCGCCGCGCTGGTCGCGACGCTCATCGCGCTCGGCAACATCTCCTTCCCCGTGGCTATCCTCACGGGCCTCGTCCACGGATAGGAGCGCCACATGGCCCTCGACTCCAGAATTCCCGGCGGTCCGCTCGAGAACAAGTGGTCCGAACGCAAGGACCACATGAAGATGGTGAACCCCTCCAACAAGAGGAAGTACACCGTCATCGTGGTGGGGACAGGCCTCGCCGGCGGCGCCGCCGCGGCCAGCCTCGGCGAGCTCGGCTACAACGTCCTCAACTTCTGCTATCAGGATTCTCCGCGCCGCGCCCACTCCATCGCGGCGCAGGGCGGTATCAACGGGGCGAAGAACTACCAGAACGACGGCGACTCGGTCTATCGCCTCTTCTACGACACCATCAAGGGCGGCGACTTCCGGGCACGGGAGGCGAACGTCTATCGCCTCGCCGAGGTGTCCGCGAACATCATCGACCAGTGCGCCGCCCAGGGCGTGCCCTTCGGCCGTGAGTACGGTGGCACGCTGGCGAACCGTTCCTTCGGCGGCGCCCAGGTGTCCCGCACCTTCTACGCGCGCGGCCAGACCGGCCAGCAGCTCCTGCTGGGCGCCTACCAGGCGCTCGA
>JBGQLS010000340.1:0-7211 GCA_041500205.1 Anaeromyxobacteraceae bacterium
GACCAGCCTCTACGCGGTGGGCGGCGAGCTGCTCCTGGGCGACATGGTGCCGGTGCGCGCCGGCCTCATGAAGGACGAGACGAGGAACGCGAGCTTCTGGTCCGCTGGGCTCGGGCTCGTCACCACCGGCGGCTTCGGCGTCGACCTCGGCTATAGGCAGCGCTTCGAGGATCCGCGGGAGTGGACAATGGCGGTGGCGGTGAAGGTGTACATCCTCTCGCAGTAGCTGCCTTCAGGCGTCCGCGGACGTCCTATGGCGAGCGTATCGGCAAGACCACCGGCGCGCCCGTCTCGCCGTTCCGGCCGCGCCAGACCCTCACGCCCCACACCTCGTGCACACGCTCCGCCGTGAGCACGTCGTCGGGAGCGCCCTCGGCGACCACCCGCCCGCGCGACAGCACCACCAGCCGCCCGCACGATGCCGCCGCCAGGTTCAGGTCGTGGAGCACGGCGACCACGCACAGGACGCCCTGCGCCGCCACCTCCGCCATCCGCATCGCCGCCATCTGGTGGGCGAGGTCGAGAAAAGCCGTCGGCTCGTCGAGCAGCATGACGCGCGGCTCTTGCGCCAGCGCGCGCGCGAAGAAGACGCGCCTGCGCTCCCCGCCGGAGAGCTCGTCGAGGTGGCGCTCGGCGAGGTGCAGGAGGTCGCAAGCCTCCAGCGCCCCCTCCACCGCGCCCCTGTCGAACCGCGAGGGCAGGGCGAGCAGCCCCTGGCGCGGCGCCCGGCCCATCATGACCGCTTGCCGGACCGTGAATGGCCACGCGATGCGCGGTTCCTGGGGCACGAGCGCGGCGACCCGCGCCACGGCCCGGCGCGGCGCGGCCGCCGGATCGAGCCCGGCCAGGCGCACCGTGCCCGAGCTGGGGGTGGCGAGCCCGGCCACCATCCGGACGAGCGTGCTCTTGCCGGCCCCGTTCGGTCCGACCAGGCCGACCAGCTCGCCGGCGCGGGCGGTGAACGACACGTGGTCGACGGCGAGGTAGGCGCCGTAGGCGAAGGACGCCTCCCGCACGTCGACGAGGGGCAAGGCCTCGAGATTCGGCGGGAACACGGGTGGGGCGGTCATTCCGCCGCCTCGTGGGGGTGCACGCGCAGGAGGCGCTCGGCGTTCCGGTGGTAGATCCTGTGGAGCACGTCGCGCGAAAGGCCGATGCCCGTGAGGTTCCCCACGCCCTCGCTCGCCGCCGGGCTCGGGATCCCCGGGTCGCGGGTCTCGAAGAAGCGGAATGTGCTCGCGAAGAAGACGCGCCGCTCCTCCCCGCCAAGGAGCTTCGAGTCGAGCAGGATCGGCTGGCCCGTCCCGAGGATGATGGCCTGCGATGCCGAGGACTCGACGTAGCGGAGGCCGCTGCCGAAGAGCACGCGGTCGGGGTGGGCGAGGATGGCCTGGCGGGCGGCGGCGGGCCGTAGGCCCAGGTCCGGGACGCGGCCGGCGGTGTCCACCCAGAGGTTCGGCAAGCGGTCCATGAGGCGCGCAAGCTGGGCGGGGTCCTGCTCGCCATCCCAGAAGTGAGTGCCGATGAAGTCGATCCGGGGGTGGCGCTCGAGCAGCCGGATGCGGTCCGCGAGTCCGCCCACCTCGCCCAGCGCGACCGGCAGGCCCAGTTCCGCGCAGGCACTCCAGAGCGGCTCCGCGCGGTCCGACGTGAGATCGGCGACGGCGGGCGCCGAGGGGATGGCGAGGCCGCGCGCGCCGAGCGCCTTGCCGCGCGCGAGCCGCGACGCCTCGCGCAGCATCCACGCCTCGCCGCAACACCCTTCCCGGTCGAGGTTCATGAAGACGGTCACGCGCTCGCCGTACGGCCTCGCCGCGGCGAGCTGCGCCTCCAGCTCGCCGCCCTCCGAGCCGCCCGAGAGGTTCACGAGCGCCCCGATGCCGCTCACCTCGCCGACCCGCAGCGCCATCTCCAGCGTCGCGGGCGTCACGCGCTGGTGGACGTCGAGCTTGGGGATGCGGAGCGGCGTGAACGCGTCCTGCTCCGGCCGGGTGATCCCCGGGTGCGCGCGCTCCACGGCCCGCGTCGCCCCGAGCGCGAGGACGATGGCGCCGAGGCAGAGCGCGACGACGACCGCGCTCGCGCGACGCACCGTGAAACCTCCTCGCGAGCCGGCCCTGTGCACGTGCCGGAGTCTAACCCTGTCCCGGGCGTTCGGCGCGGCGGAGCAGCCAGAGAAAGAGCGGACCGCCCAGGAAGGCGGTGATTGCCCCGACCGGCGGCTCCGTCCCGAGTGGCAGGAAAGCGATGCGCGCCAGCGCGTCGGCGAGCACGAGGAAGGCGGCGCCGAAGAGCGCCGAGGCGGGGAGGAGGAGGCGATGGTCGGGGCCGAGCACCCGGCGCGCGGCGTGCGGGACGATGAGCCCCACGAAGCCGATCATGCCGGAGAGCGCGACCGCGGCTCCGGTGGCGGCGCTGGCGGCCAGGAGCACCGCCGCCCGCGTCCTGCCGACGTGGACCCCCAGGCTCGCCGCCTCGTCCTCGCCCAGCGCGAGGAGGTTCAAGCGGGCGGAGAGGAGGGCGAGCGCTCCCACCGCGCCCAGCATGCAGGCCGACCCCACGACGAGCGTTCCGCTCCGCTCGTACCGGACGGCGCCGATGAGCCAGCGCAGGAGCTGGACCGCCTGCTGGGGCGTGACCAGGAACTGGAGCAGCGTGATCATCGCCGCCGTGAAGGCGTTGAACACCACGCCCACGAGCAGCGCGGCTTCCGGGACCAGGCGGCCCTGGATCCGGCCCAGCGCGAAGACGAGGAGCGTCGCGCCCGCCGCGCCCGCGACGGCGCCGACGGCAACCGGCGAGGCGGAGGCGAGCACCGCGGCGGCGGGTCCGAGGAGCCGCGTCGCGGCGTTCGCGGCCACCAGGACGAGGCTTCCGCCCAGCGCAGCCCCACCCGATACGCCGAGGACGAAGGGCTCGGCGAGGGGGTTCCGGAGGAGCGCCTGCAGCGCCGTGCCGGCCGAGGCGAGCGCGCAGCCCACCACCATGCCCAGGAGCGCGCGCGGGAGCCGGAGCTCGTACAGGATGGCGCGGTCCGGCTCGGCGCCCGCCAGGGCGCGGGCGAGCGAGATCGATTGCGCTCCGGACAGGCACGAGATGGCGAGGGCGGCCACGACCGCAGCGAGGCCGAGGAGGATGACAGCCGCGATCCGGGTGGGCTTCACCGGCCCTTGGCCTCGGGGTGAACCACCGCGAACAGCTTCTCGAGTGCGCCCACCATGCGCGGCCCCGGCCGAAGCGCGTCGTCGTCATTGAGCTTGACGAGCCGGCCGCGCCGCGCGGCCGGGATGGTGGAGAGGTGTCCTTCCCCGCCCCCGTGTTCGAGGAAGGCGGCGTCGATGACGAACTCGGGGTCGTCCGCGATCGCCTTCTCGAGCGGGTAGACCGGCCACGGGCGCGTCCCCTTCACCACGTTCTCCGCGCCCGCGATGGACAGGAGCTCATCGGGATAGCTCCCCGGCCCCGCCACCACGAGCGGCTCACGGCCCACCACGAAGAGGACGCGCCGCCTGGGGAGTCCGGCCGCGCGCGCCCGCGTGCGCGCGATGCCGTCTTCCAGGGTCCGGGCGAGCCGGTCGCCCGCGGCCGCTTCGCCGAGCGCCTGGCCGATCGCGCGCGCCGTCGAGACGACGTCCTCGACGCCGATCACGGGGAGCGCGAGCACGGGCACGCCCAGCTCCGCGATCTTGCGCACGGTCGCCAGCGCGCCGCCGTCGGTCACCCACAGCGCGAGGTCGGGCCGGAGCGCCACGACCGCCTCCGGGCTCGGGTCGAGGAAGCCGCCCACGCTGGGCAGTCCCTTCACTTCAGGCGAACTCTCGTAGCGCGTCACGCCCACGATCCGCTTGGCAGCGCCCAGCGCCACCACGATGTCGGTGGCGCTCGGAGCGAGCGAGACGATCCGCTGCGGCGAGGCCGGTGCCTTGGGGCCGAGCCAGGCCATACCGCCGCCGGCGACGCCCGGCCCGCTGTCGGGCCAGCCGGCGTCCTGCGCGCGCGCCGCCGGGCAGAGCAGGGCAGCGCAGGCGAGCGCAGCGGCGGCGCGCATCACAGTCCCGGTCGGCATGTCAGGTCGGCGACGAAGGCGTTGCCGTTCGAATCGGGTGGGCACAAGGGTGCGCGGGTGAGCTGGCCGGTCACCGGATCATAGCGGACCACTGTCCCGGTGTCGGTCGCTCCGGCATAGACGGCTCCGCCGCAACTGGCGATGGGCGAGAGCACGTCCTGGGTGGCTATCGCAGCCTGGGGCGTTGGAGGATCCGTCGCGAGGGACACCGTGACGATGGCGTTCCCCTGGGTGGCCTTCGTCCCGAAGAAGTCGAAGAAGCCGCAAGCGACGTAGAGCGTGTCCCCGAGGGCCACGAGCTCACCCGGGTTCTGGCACGGGGCAGGCAACGAGACGAATAGCGGGCCCGAAATGCCCGGTACGAGCGCATTGGTCAGGAGGTCCACGGCGGCGAGACGGCCTTCCCCCCCAGGCGCGAAGTTGGGGGTCGTCCTGTCGAGGTTCTGGAGCGTGACGTACAGACGGGAGCCCACCTGAAGGAGCCTATACGGCGTCGGACCGTTCGGCGTGGATGCGAGCGAGGGCGGCAGCGCGATCCTCTGGAGGAACTGCCCGCACCCGGTTGGAACGCAGAGGCCGTTCACGCAAGCGGTGCCAGCGTGGGCGCTGCAGTCTCCGCCGGCTCCGCAGGCAGGAGGCACCGGCTGGCACTGCGAGACGTCGATGACGGCGATCGCGTCGGCGCCGTTGAGCGCGACGTAAGCCTTGCCGTTCGCGAGGGCGATCCCGGCGGGGCCGGTGAAGAGGTCCGTTCCATTCGGATCGAGGTGCACGGCCGCCATCACCGCGCCCGAGAAGGGATCGACGACATCGAGGTTTGCGAGCGCCGAGTTCGAGACGTAGAGAAGCCCGCCGCCGGCCGCGACGAACTCGAGATCAGGGAAGGCGGTTGTCTTGTCGATGCTGAAGGTCCGGGAGATGCTCACGGGATTCGGCGCAGGCAGGTCGAAGCGAAGCTCGGACAGACTCCCGCCGATGGAATCGGCGGAATAGAGCCGGCCGCCGAGCCAGTCGAGCGACACTGGGCGCGTGCCGACCGTGTACGTCGTCCCCGCGGGGGTCAGGTCGGCGCTCGCTTCCGCGAGCTGGTTCGTGTCGCCGCAGGCCAAGTAGAGGTCCGCCATGCACTGCTGGTCGATGCATTTCTCGCTCGATCCGCAGAAGCGCCCGCACGCCCCGCAGTGGAACGGGTCCGAGGCTAGATCCACGCAGGCATTCCCGCAGGCCGTCTGGCCCGCGGCGCAGGACGTCGCACAAGCAGTACCGCCAGCGGTCGTGGAGCAGAATGGGCTGGTGCTCGTGCAAGCCTGGCCGCAGGAGCCACAGTGCGCGGGATCGCTCGCCGGATCGACGCAGATGCCCGTGCAGGTGGCGAGCCCCACGGCGCAGATGCACTGGCCTGCGCTGCATGTTCCTCCGAAGCCACACGACACGCCGCAGGCGCCGCAGTTGTTCACGTCCGTAGCTATCGCAGTGCAGGTGTTTCCACAGGCTGCCTGCCCCCGGGGGCAGACCTTCTGGCTGCTGCAGGCGGCGAGCGCCACCAGGGCAGCGGAAAGCGTCCAGGTCTTCATAGTCTCATCCTCGGTCGGGGTTGCCGACGCGTACGGTGAACAGAATCGTGCGGGCCGGGAGGGGGTTGCCGAAGGCGTCGACCACGGTCCGGTCGTCAAGAAAGTTCTTCACCTCGAGCGCGAGGCGGAGGTCCGGCCTGGCGAGGAGCCGGACGTTGCCGCCTGCGTGGAAGGTGGTGGTGGCGGAATACGGCCGGATGTTTTGCGGGTCGAAGAACGCCGAGCCCACCCAGTGCGCCTCGACGTGCGCGCCCCACGCGGACTCCTCGAGCGCGACGCGCGCGTAAAGGCGGTGGCGAGGACGGTAGGGCAGGTCCCTGCCAACCACCTCCGGCGCGCCGCGCAAGTTCTCGCTCAGGAGGAGCGTGTAGGCGACCGCGCCGGAGAGGCCGAGGAGGCGCCGCACGGGAGCGCTCGCCGCCTCGATCTCCAGGCCGCGCACGCTGGCCTTGCCGTCGTTGAAGGGCTTCAGCCCGAACGAGCCGCGCTCGTACACGATGAGGTCGCGGTAGAGGCTCGCGAACGCGCCCGCGCTCACGAGCCCGAGGGCGCCCTCGGCCACGAGTCCAGCGTCCCCTGTCCACGCCTGCTCAGATACGAGGTCCGGGTTCGGCTCGAGGATCCCCTGCTGCAGGAAGAGCTCGGCGAAGCTGGGCGGACGGAAGGTCCGGCCCGCGCTTGCTCGGAGCGAGACCGGGCCGAAGAGGCGCAACATGGCCCCGAGCTTTCCCGAAAAGCCGGAGTAGCTGCCGACCCGGTCGAAGCGCAGGGCTGGCGCGAGCCGAAGCCGTCCCGCCAGCAAAGCGGCATCCTCGGAGACCCCGATGGCCCACTCCGGGCGCTGACGCGCCCCGGCTCCGTCCGCGGTGAGCCGCTCCAGCCCAGCGGAACCGGCGACGGTCAACGTGCCGGCGCGATGCAGCCACTGGACCTCGCCGCGGGCGGAGCCGGCGAGGCCCCGCTGATGGAAGACATGAGGCCCGAGCTGCTGGATGTCCACGTCGAGCCGGTCGTAGCGACCCGTGAGCTGAGCCGATCCGAAGAGGCTCGGCCCGAGAGGTTGCCCGAGGCGCGCGGTGCCCACGGCGCGCAAGTCCTCCTGCCAGTCGTTGGGCGTGAGCGTCGGCCATCCCGGCAGCCCGCGGCGGCCACCCGAGACTTGCGCGAGGGCGTCGACCCTCCCGCCGCCGACCGCGCTCCAGGCCTTGAAGAGCGCGCCGCCGGTTCGGACCGCGTCGTTGTCGCGCACCGCCCCGACAAGGCCGCCCGACCCCGTCCCCGTCGGATCGTAGAGGTAGGGGAAACGACCATCCGTGCCCTCGGCGGTCGCCGCGCCCAGCACCGCCCACCGATCTCCGCCCACGGCGGCGTCGGCGCTCGCCGAAAGAGTGGTGAACGAGCCGCCGCTGGCCTGAGCAGACCAGGCGCCCGCGGCGGCTGGCTTCGTCACCACGTTCACCACGCCACCGAGCGCGCCCGTCCCTGCGTGCGCTCCCTCCGCGCCGCGCACGACCTCGATGTGATCGATCCACGCGCTCGGGATGGAGGAGAGGTCCACGCCGCCCCCCGCA
>JBGQLS010000341.1:0-7206 GCA_041500205.1 Anaeromyxobacteraceae bacterium
CTCTGGCCCCTCACCACACCTGCAGCTCCACCCCACCGAACTCATCCTGGGCCAGACCGCCGCCCTCACGTTTCTCACTTACCCGACGTCCCATGATTCCCCAGCAGTGCCAAGTTCTTGGACAGCGCTGTGACTAATGCCCAGGGCTCTGCCGGCGGGGCGGGGCGGCGCGAGCCCCGGCTACTCAGAAGGCATTCCCCACTCATCGGTGCTCCCGGAGGTCCCCGTGTCCCACCTGCCGAGCGAGGCGCTGAGCTACGAGACGGTGGTCTCCGAGTACTTCCTCGGCCTGCGCGGCGCGGGCCTGATGCTCTCCCCCCTGGATCTGGAACAGGTGCGAAGGTGGGAGCGCCGTGGCATCCCCGTGGCCGTGGTCTGTCGCGGCCTGCACAGGGGACTCGACGATGCGCTGCGCGACAGGCCTCCCACGTCACCTGCGCCGCGCGCGCTCCGCGCTTACAGGCTCGCGGTCGAGGACGAGTGGCGCGCATACCGGAGCGGGCGGGTGGGTGACGCCCCGGCGCCCCCAACCGAGGAAAGCGCTGCCTTGGCTCGGCTCCTCGCCGCCAGGTCGCTCCTCGAGAGCTCGGTCGCTGCGGCGCAGGGCGCCCGTCGCGAAGCGTACCGGACCGCCTGGCTCGCGCTCGCGAAGGTGGGGCATGCCCCGACACTCGTGGACGTCGATGCGGCGCTGCTCGCGGCCGACGCTGCCCTGGTGCGGGGATGGCTGTCGGCCCTCCCCCGACCCGAACGAGCCTCGCTCGGCCCATGGTGCCGCATCCGCGCTGGCGCGCGCCCACCCTGGACGCGCCGCGGCGCCTACCGAGCCGCGTTGCGCGCCCATCTCCTCGACGCCGCCCGTGAGGCAGGCCTCCTGTGCCTGCGCGGATCGGTGTAGACTTCCGCCCCCCATGAGCGACATTGCAGGCTGCCGCGAATGCGGCGGCGCGGGTTACGTGGTCGAGCAAGTCCTCGGGCGCACCGCCCGGGCTCGGCGTTGCGTCTGCCAGGCCTCGTGCCCTCGATGCGGCGGGAGCGGCTACGTGCTCGTCTCGAGCGGCGCGAGCCCGGTGGCCCAGCTGTGCCCCTGCCGCCACCTCGACGATCGCATCGCGCTGTTCAATGTGGTCGGGATCCCGGCCGCGGTCGCGCTCGCCTCGTTCGAGACGTTCCGGTCCTGGTCACCCGACCACGCCAGCTCCAAGGCCGTGGCGGAAGACTTCGCGCGCAAGTTCCGCCTCGATCAACCCATGAAGGGCTTCCTCCTCTACGGGCGACCCGGGGCGGGGAAGACGCACCTGCTGTGCGCGGCCCTTCGCTACCTCACGCTCGAGAAGCGCGTGGGCTCCCGGTACGTCGAGTTCATGCTGTTGCTCTCGGACATCCGGGCTGGCTTCGACTCCAACCGCGGGCACATGGAGGTGCTCCGCCCGCTCATCCAGGTTCCGGTGCTCGCCATAGACGAGCTGGGGAAGGAGCGCGGCACCGACTGGGAACGGTCGATGCTGGACGAGCTCATCAGCCGGCGCTTCAACTCCGGTCTCACCACGCTCTTCGCGACGAATTACTTCGTCGAGGAGCGGACGGTCCCGGAAGCGCCCGGGCGCGTCGTGCGCACGCGCTCGCCGGAGTTCCAGCGCGAGGCCGAGAGCATGACCCTGGCGCAGCGCGTGGGCGACCGCGTCTACTCACGGCTGAACGAGATGTGCGTCTTCGTGAAGCTCGACCCCGGCCACGACCTCCGCAAGGATCGAGCCGGAAGCGGCGGGTTCTGGAAGGGGTAGCTCCAGAGCAGCGAACAGCCGCCCGGAGTTCACGGTCTCCCGGGGTGAGGGGCTGGCGCCCAAGGATCGGCCCCCTCACCCTAACCCTCTCCCCCGGTGGGGGAGAGCGGATAGCTATGGAATCAAAGGCATTTCTTACTGGTCGCGATCTCCTACAGCTGCTTTCGCCGGGACGGCCTGCTCCAGGGCGGAGGGAGGACTACCTCGCCCCGGTGGCTGACCGACCCCTGGAGCAAGCGCACGCCCCGTGACGATGCCGATCTCTTGACTCCGTGCGATCGCCAGCTATCTTCGCGCACCGACGGTGACCCGAAGCGGCGCCCAGCTCGGGCGGGAGCTCGGGAATGCGTGACTGCCCCGGCATGTTTTCGGCCGTCGAACGGAGGGCCCTTCATGATCGAGGTCTCGCATCTAACGAAACGCTTCCGAGACCGCGTCGCGGTGCAAGACCTGTCGTTCACGGTGCAAAAGGGCGAGGTCATCGGCTTTCTCGGCCCGAACGGCGCCGGCAAGACGACGACCATGCGCGTCCTGGCCGGGTTCATCCCCGCGACGAGCGGCACCGCCAAGGTGGCGGGCTTCGACGTCTTCGAAGATCCGCGCGAGGTGAAGCGCCGGATCGGCTACCTCCCGGAGTACCCGCCCGTCTACGCCGACATGACCCCGCGGGCCTACCTCGCCTTCTGCGCGGGCCTGAAGAAGCTGCCACGAGGCCGGGTCAGGGGAGAGATCGAGCGCGTGGCTCACCTCGCCCGCATCGAGGACGTCCTCGACCGCGTCACCGGAAACCTCTCCAAGGGATACCGGCAGCGCGTCGGGCTCGCGCAGGCGCTGCTCGGGGACCCCGAGGTGCTCATCCTCGACGAGCCGACGGTGGGACTCGATCCCCTCCAGATCCGCGAGGTGCGGGACCTCGTGAAGGGGCTCGCCGGGAAACACACGATCATCCTCTCGACGCACATCCTCCCGGAGGTCGCGATGACGTGCCAGAAGGTGCTCGTCATCAACGAAGGGAAGCTCGTCGACTTCGACACCCTCGACGGCCTCATCGCGAAGCACCTGCCCGGCCGCCGGGTCACCCTCGACGACATCGCGTTCCTCGAGGAGATCTACTCGAAGCTCGTCTCCCCGCCCCCGGCGGCCCTCCCTGCGGAGCCCCCGGCCGCCGCGGCCTCCTAGAGGAAATCATGCGCAGCGTGCTCGCCATCGCGAAGAAGGAGCTGAACGTCTACTTCACGACGCCCATCGCCTACGTGGCGTTCATGGTGATGGCGTTCTTCGCCGCCCAGTTCTTCATCGGGTCCGTGGAGGCCTATCGCAATTTCGTCACGCGCATCTCCCCCTACGAGGGGCAGCAGATGCTGGAGCGCCTGAACCTCACCGACGTGGTGGTGACGCGCCTCTTCGCCTCGGTGGGCGTCTTCATCGTCATCTCCGCGCCGTTCCTCTCCATGCGGCTCCTGGCGGAGGAGAAGCGCGCGCGCACGTTCGAGCTCCTCATGACCTCGCCCGTGCGGCCGGTCGAGATCGTGGCGGGCAAGTACCTGGCGGCGCTGGTCGTGATGGCGGTCTCGATCGGCATCGTGGCCGTCTTCCCGGTGATCCTCTCCTTCTTCGCCAAGGGGATGAAGGGGGGCTCGGCGATCGACTGGCAGACGGTGGGCACAGGGCTCCTCGGCCTCTTCCTCCTCGGCGCCATGTGCATGGCGGTCGGGCTCTTCGTCTCGTCGCTCACCGAGTCCGTCATCGTCGCCGCGCTCGTGTCGCTCATCGTGCTCCTGGCTCTCTGGGTGGTGACCATCTTCACGCTGGGCGCCGAGGGGCCGATGAAGGACCTCGCCAGCGGGATGAGCGCGTCGGAGCACCTCATGCCCTTCCTGCAGGGGCGGATCGAGCTCAAGGACGTCGTCTACTACCTCTCCTTCGTGGTGCTCGGGCTGTGGCTCACCGACCGCGCCATCGAGGGGCACCGGTGGGCCTGAGGGTGAAATGAGACCAGGAGCGACTCCCATGCCCACGAACATCGTGGCCCGCGTCGTCGGCGCGCTCGGCTCGGTCCTGTTGCTCTCGACCGTGGTGACGCTCTTCTTCGGGAACGCCCAGTTCGTGCTCGGGAAGCTGGCGCTCGGGCTCGCCGGCGTGGTCGCCGGGTTCGTGCTCGGAGAATCGGGCGGACTGAAGCGCTTCTTCACCGGCCGCGCGCTCCAGTTCGGGTCCCTCACCGCGCTCTCGGTGCTGGCGCTCTTGACCGCGCTCGGCGTCGCCAACTGGGCCGCGCACAAGCGCCCGAAGAGCTGGGACCTCACCAGGGACCGCATCTTCACCCTCCAGGACGACACGGTCCGCACGCTCAAGAATCTCAAGGGTGACGTGAAGGCGATCGCCGTCTACCGGCTCGACGAGGAGGGGTACGGCCAGGCCGAGGGGCTGCTCAAGCGTTACGCCGCGCTGTCGCCCCGCTTCACCTACGAGATGGTGGACCCCTACAAGAGCCCGGAGAAGGCGCGCACTTACGGCATCGTCGCGGGTGGTCCGCGCATCCTCCTCGTCGCGGGGCCGCAGAAGGCGCCCGCCTCGGCGCCGGACGAGCAGGGGATCACGAACGCGCTCGTGAAGGTTTCCCGCTCCGGGTCGCGCAAGGTGTATTTCACCCTGGGTCATGGCGAACCGGAGCCGGCCAGCGAGGACCCTCGCGGCTACGGCCACTTCGCCAAGTCGCTCTCCAGCGAGGGGTACGAGGTCGGCACGATCTCGCTGCTCGAGAAGAAGGACGTCCCGGACGACGCCTCGGTGGTGATCGTCGCCGGCGCGCGCACCGGCTTCCTCAAGGCCGAGGTGGAGGCCCTCCAGCGGTATGCCGCCAAGGGCGGGCACCTGGGCGTCTTCCTCGAGCCCGAGGCCGAGGCGGGGCTGGACGGCTTCCTCAAGGAGTACGGGATCCAGGACGACGACGACATCGTGGTCGATCCCTCGCCCGCGGCGCAGATCCTCGGCTCGCCGGTTTCCCCCATCGTGATGCCATCCGCTTCGCACCCCATCTCGCGCGAGCTCGCCGACACCGCGCTCGTCTTCCCCACCGCCCGCTCGCTGGTGGCCCTCACCGGCGCGGCGGTGACGCCGACCCCGCTCGCCCTGACGAGCCCGGAGGCGTGGGGCGAGACCGACGTGAAGGGGGTCTTCGAGCGCGGGGTGGCGCGGCGCGACCAGGGCGAGAAGGTCGGGCCGCTCCCGCTCGCCATGGCGGTCGAGAAGGAGGTCAAGGGCGAGGGGAAGCGCTCCGACCACGTGCGGCTCGTGGCGGCCGGCGACGGGGACTTCTTCACGAACAAGTACCTCCAGCTCGGTGGTAACCGGGACTTCGCCATGAACGCGGTGGGGTGGCTGGCCGAGCAGGAGGACCGCATCACCATCCGGCCCAAGAACCGCGAGGCGTCGCTCGTCATGCTCACCGAGGCTCAGGCGACCGCGCTCAAGTTCCTCTCGGTGGACGTCCTGCCGGTGAGCCTGCTCGGGCTCGGGCTCGCGGTGTGGATGGTACGACGTTCACGCTAGCTACAGGCTACGGTCAAGCTGAAGCCCGGAGCCCTGGAGTGACAGCGGTGCTCGCTTGCGTTGAGCCCGTTCCTGTAGCGCGGGGGCTTGTCCCCCGCTTGGCATGTCGAGGCGGGGCACAAGGCCCCGCGCTACAGAATGCGCGACCACGGGATCATCTCAACCGGGCCGCGCCATGAGAGGTGAATCAGATGAAGGCCCGCAGCAGCCCGCTGGTTTCGACCATCGCCCTCCTCGCGCTCGCGGGAGGCGCGCTCGCCGCCGCCTGGTTCGGGATCGCGAAGAAGGACGAGGTGGCGCAGGCGAAGAAGGCGGCTGAAGAGAAGCTGTACGACTTCGCGCCCGCCAAGGTGAAGGCGATCACGGTGGAGGCGAAGGGCGAGACGACGGCGCTCGTCCGCGCCGGCGATGGCTGGCGCGTCGAGTCGCCCGTGCAGGGCGACGCCGAGCGCGCCACGGTCGACGCGCTCGTGGACAAGGTCGCCCTGCTGCGCCGCAAGTCGAGCATCGCGCCTGCACCCGACCCCGCCTCGCTCGCGCGGTACGGGTTCTCGCCGCCGCGGGCGAAGGTGACCCTCACCATCGAGGGCGGAAAGGTGGAGACGCTCTCCCTGGGGGACGAGAACGCCTTCGACGGCACTGCCTTCGTGAGGACGACGGGCGGCTCGGTGGAGCTGGTGCCCGGCGACGTGAAGTGGTCCCTCGAGCGCAGCACCTTCGACCTGCGCGAGAAGCGGCTCCTGACCTTCGACGACAAGGAGCTCCAGCGGGTGTCGGTGGTGGCGCCCAAGCTCTCCTACGAGCTCGTCCGCGAGGGCGAGGGCTGGCGGCTCGACGCCCCGTCGAAGGAGCGAGCGGACGACGCGACCGCCTCGCGCGTGCTGGGCGCCGTCCGCGGCCTGCGCGCGACCGCCTTCCTGCGCCCGCTGCAGGATGCCCGGACCCACGGCCTCGACAGGCCGCGCTGGAGGGTGAAGCTCGTGTCGACGGGCGGCACGAGGACCCTGCTCATCGGCGAGCCGGGGGCGCGCGAGGGAGAGGCCGGGCCACGCCCGCTGTACGCGAAGCTCGAGGGCACCGCGGAGGTGGCGGTCCTCCCCGAGGGCGCGGCCAAGGACCTCGAGCAGGATCTCTTCGCGCTTCGAGACAAGTCGGTCTTGCGCTTCGATCAGGACAAGGTGGCGGCAGCGAAGTTCACGGCGGGCGATTCCTCCTTCCAGTCGAAGAAGGGCTCCGCCGCCGGGCGCATGGCGAGTGTGCTCTGGTCGCTCTCCTCGCTCAAGGCCAAGGCCTTCGCCGACGAGACCGGCCGGACCCTGGCCGAGCACGGCCTCGATCGCCCCGCTCGCGAGGTGGCGCTCCTCGCCGCGGACGGGAAGGAGCTCGATCACCTCTACGTCTCGGGCGAGCGTGCTGGAAAGACGTTCGCCCGCAGCGCCTCCTCTCCTCGCATCGTGGAGATCGACGGTGCGGCCCTGGCGAGCCTCCCGAAATCGGCGCAGGACCTGGAGGAGAAGGCCGAGGTCAAGCCCGAGGCCAAGGCGGGGCGGAAGTAGGCGGAACTAGACGCTTCGCGCACCGATCGGTTTGAACGCGATCTGATTCCGTGAGCTTGCAGGCACAAGGGTTCGGCTCAAGGTCACACAGCGTGATTGTGGCCCTGGCTGTATTTCCCCCTCTCCCCCAGCGGGGGAGAGGGCCGGGGTGAGGGGGCCGCACGCTCACGGCTGATGACCGCCCAGAACCTTAGGATCCGAACCCCGCGAATACGCAGATACGCCTCGCGTGCGAGATTGCGTGCTCGGCCTTCGTCCGTGAAGTGCTGGCCGCCATCGGCTTCGATCGCGACCCTCAACCACGGGCAGTAGAA
>JBGQLS010000342.1:0-7202 GCA_041500205.1 Anaeromyxobacteraceae bacterium
GACTCCGTGCAGGCCGACCTGACCTTCTACGCAGCGCGCGGAGTCCTGCTCATCGAGATCGAGGTGACCACGCCCGAGGGCGACGTTTTCACCCTGACGCTCAACGGTTCGTCGGGGTCCGAGAGCGGGACCGCACCCTACCTCGCGGCCGATCTCGCCGTGGGCCTCTGAGAGGAGCGACACCGTGGCAACCTTCGCCGAGCTGCTCGCGACCAAGACCAAGGAGCAGTGGTACGACGAGCTCGTCGCGGGCCTGCCCGCCAGCCTCCAAGTTACCTCGTGGCGTGACGGCGACGTGGCGCGCACTCTGCTTGAGATCGACGCGCAGGCCCTCTCCGAGGAGGCACTTGTCCGGAGCCAGATCGCGGCGGGCGGGCTGCTTGACTCCGCGCTCGAGGCTGGACTCTCCGACTGGATCACGCTCGTCGCGAAGCAACTCTATGGTCTCGACCGCAACCCGGCCAGCTACGCCGTGCGGACCGTCCTGCTCACCGCTTCCGCCGGGGCTGGGCCCTACACGATCACGCCTGGGCAGCTGTGGTTCGCGGCCACGAACGGCCTGCGATACAACGCCAGCAACCCGACGACCGTAACCCTCGGCCTGGCCGGCACCCTGTCGCTACCCGTCCTCGCCGAGACGGCGGGGGCCGCCTACAACTCCGCGCCAGTCACCTCGATGGTGACTCCGCTCGCCGGCGTAACGGTTTCCGACACCGCACTCGCGACGCCTGGAGTGGATGAGGAAACCGACGTCGCGCTTGTGACGCGGTGCGAAGGCCGCTGGTCCGCGCTGGGGACCGGATCGCCGGCTGCCGCCTATGACACGTGGGCTCGGACGGCGAGCGCTAGCGTGACTCGGACGAGGGTATCTGCGTCCAGTTCGGTGGCTGGGCAAGCGGACATCCTCATCGCCGGCCCCGCAGGCGGGGTTGCTTCGGACGTCGTCGCGGCCGTGCAGGCGTACATCGACGTGCGAGCGCCGCTGTGCAGCATCCCCGTGGTCGCGAGCGCGACGAACTCCGTCCTTGCCATCACCGCCACGCTCTACGGCAAAGCCCAGTATCAGACCGCTGCGGTGGCGGGCGCTACCGCAGCGCTGCAGGCGCTCATCGCGAACTGTCCGATCGGCAGCACGCTTTACGGTGCCGCCAAGATCGAGGCACTCATGGCCCAACTCGGGGTCGAGAACGCCATCATCTCCACCGGCTCCGGAGACACTGCTCTTTCGGCGACACAGGTTGTAACGGCCGGGACCATCAACGTGAACTGGTCGAATACATGAGCACCTTCGCCGACTACGAGAGCCTGACTCTCGCTCCCGGGTGGCTGCAGACTCCGGATGCGAAGTCCTACCTGGCGAACCGGGGTGCGGCCAAGGACGCCCTCATCCAAGAGTGCAAGGATGCCGTGAAGTGTCGTTTCCCCACGCTTTGCCCAGACGATGCGCTGCCCGCGCTGAGCCGCGAGCGTGGCATCGACCGGGGCCCCGGGGAGAGCAGCGACGTCTTCCGCGCGCGCCTGCTGCAGGCGTGGAATATCTGGACCTGGGCAGGGACCCCTTACGGCATGCTCCTGGCCGCTCGCGCGGCGGGCTACCCGAACGTCATCCTCAAGACTCAGGGTGGCATGCAGTACCAACTGCAGACGACGCTGGCGGGCGTGCCGGGCAGCGACCTCATTATCGCCACCACCCCGGGAACGGTTCACCTCGGCGGTACACCCTCCGAGTTCTGGAACGACTTTGCCGCGCTGGTCATGACCCCGTTTCCTTCTTGGTGGGGAGGGGTCGCCGCCTCTGATGGCTCCCCGGATCAGAAGGCGTTTGCTGCCCTCGTGAAGAAGTGGAAGCCAGGCCACACACGCTGCGTGCAGTTGAAGGTAATTGACGGCGTGGCGTGGGGGGTTGGTGGGTTGACCTGGGGCAGTTTCACTTGGGGCGCAGGCACGGTTACGAATTGGACCCCGCCCGTAGGTTGAGGACAAAACGATGCCGACAACTCTTTCGCCGACCCCTGCCGATCCGAGCGGGCACACGCTCTCGACACCAGCGGACACGGAAGACGCCAATGCCGCCTCGGTGGACGGGGCGTTTCAGCTCATCCTCAACTGGATCCAGTGGTTACGCGCCAGGGTGGTGGCCGTGAATACCGGCTCCGTTGCCGGGAGCATTTCTTACACACGCAACAGCGCCGGGACCGTGCGCGTCTGGGGCGACCTGGCAGGCGGTACAAGTGCCACGATAGTTGGCACACTCCCGGCCGGCTACCGTCCGCTAACACAAATGGAGTTTGACTGTCCGGTCTACAATAGCAGCCTGGCCACTTTCCTTGGGCTTGGGGCAGTCATAGTCGGCGCGGACGGATCGGTGTCAGTGAGCGGCTACACCCGGGGGCGTGGAGGCAGCGGCCTCATCTCTGCCGGGGATCGCCTCCTCGCGGACTGCAGGTTCGACACCCTGAATCTCTAAAACACCAGGCGCGCTCCGACCTGGAAGTTCCTTGCGACGTTCCCGGCCTCGACGGCCAGGGACACCCCTTGCCACACCTCGCGGTACGGGCGCGGCAGGATCGCCGAGATCACGGCATGGATCGCCGCCCCGCCAAACATGAACGCGGTCATGCGGGTTTGGTCTACGCGGCCCTGCCCGTCCGCGAACAGCGGCCGGAAGACGCCCGCCTCCTTGAACCCCGGCTCACTCGTCTGCCGCCAGTCGAGAACGACAGCGGCAGCGTAACTGGCCTCGAGCGCAACGTTTGCAGCGGACCACGACCAACACGCGGAACTGCACCACGGTTCGGAACCCTTCACCGGGCCTGCGGCCAGCAACATGACGCAAATCAAGGCGACTCGCATATCCCCTCCCGCCCCTGATTTCTCCATGAACTGTGCCAGGTAGATTCACTGGAGGTTTCGACGGCGCCGTGTGGTTTCGCCGGCACGCTGTGCGCTTCCAATACTCTGCAAGGGGCGCCAACGTGGGCTGTGTCGCCCGATGCCCTGTCAGCGGACCGTGTGGTACCGCCCTCCTTTGACAAGGAGGTGCTCCTCTCCGAACTCGAGCGGGACGAGGCGCTCAGACTCAAGCCGTACCGGGACAGCAAAGGCCTGTTCACGATCGGCATCGGCCGGTGCCTCGACACCACGGGGATCTCCGAGGCCGAAGCGCGCTACCTGCTCAGCAACGACGTGACGCGCACGGTGGCTGACCTCGACGCTCATCTGGCGTGGTGGCGCGATCTCGACGCCGTGAGGCAGCGGGCCATCATCAACATGGCCTTCAACCTGGGGATCGGTGGCCTGCTCAAGTTCGAGCGAACGCTGGCCGATCTGCGTGCCGGCAACTTCGTTGGTGCGGCCAACGGCATGCTGGAGTCAGCGTGGAGTCGCCAGGTGGGGGTTCGCGCTCAGCGTCTCGCCAAGATGGTGGTAGCGGGGGCCACGTGACCTGCGCCTGCCTCAACTCGCTCACCTCGGCCCCGGGTCGCACCGTGCGCCACGGCGCGCTCGAGTGCGTCTCCCGCTGGGACGATAGCGAGGAGGAGGTCAGGGTCTTCGAGGTCGGGCGCTGCCCGCGCTGTGCCACGCTGAGAGGGATCGCCCCGCACGTCTGCGCCGGCTGCCACTACGCCGCTCTCGCGAGCGGCTCACTCGGGCTCTCGCCCCCAGCGCCCCCTCCCTGCGCTGCGGGGCGGAGTCCGTCTTCACAGAGGGAGGAAGCGACATGAAGCAGTGGACCAAGGTGTTCGGAGTGGTCGCGCTGGTAACGTGTCTCGCCGTGCCGGCGCTGGTTCTGGCCCAGGCGCTGGGCGCGGTGGAGTTCGACCCGATGCCGCTCATCAACGCGCTGCCCTTCTCGCTGCAGACGAAGGCGCTCCTCATCCTGTGCCTGCCCCTCCTCTACGCCGCTCTCGGGATCGCGCGCCACTTCATCGCCCCCGCGAGCGCGCTCGGCCAGTTCATCGCCGCCTTCTGCTCCGGCTGGAAGCATCCTGA
The DNA here is from genome assembly GCA_041500205.1 of Anaeromyxobacteraceae bacterium. Taxonomy (GTDB): domain Bacteria; phylum Myxococcota; class Myxococcia; order Myxococcales; family Anaeromyxobacteraceae; genus Anaeromyxobacter_A. The sequence goes on from JBGQLS010000342.1 coordinate 3,994, forward strand.
CGAGGTCTCCTCCATGGTGAAGGCCCAGATCGCGGAGAAGAAGGCCCTGAAGGCGGCCGGCGGCTTCATCGACCTGCGGCTCACGGTCGGGCTGGCGCTCGCGCTCGGCGCCCTCCTCATCGCCGCGCCGGCGCGCGCCACCGGGCCCGGCGTCTACTGCATCTCAGGCTGCGATCAGCCACATCGACTCCCTGCGCGCCTCGGAGCCGTCTCCGACGAGATCCAGGTTTCTTCCACGGTCTGGGTCGGCCCCGGCATCGGCATTCTGCCCTTCGTCTACAGCGGCGAGGACAAGGCGTGGTCGCAGGTGGCGGCCCCAGCGTTCAGCTATGGGTTCTGGTTCCGACCGATGGGCTGGACCGCGACGAAGTCGCTCCTCGGCGTCAACCTCTCGCTCACGGCGGACTTCTCCAACCTCTCCCACGTCGACCCGATCCTGACGGCGGTGCTGCTCGACTACATCACGATCGGCGGGGGCATCAGGGCGCGGTTCGCGACCGGCAGCCAGAAGGGCGGCATCAGCCCGCTGTTCGCGCTCGGCTTCACGACCTCGTTCGGCGGCCCGTGAGTCACTTCGAGGTCACCCTCGGGCGCATCGATCGCCTCCTCCAGGCCCTCATCGAGCTGGTCGAGCAACGCACGTCTCACGCCGTGAGCATTCGGTTCGCGGCGTACCTCAACGGAAGGTGGAAGGAAAAGCTTATGGCGCTGACAATGAAGGACACCGAGCAGGTAGTGATCTCCGTGACGACGCTGGACGCGAAGGGCAAGCCAGCGCCGGTGCAGTCCCCGACCTGGGAGAGTTCGAACCCCGTGGTGCTCGCCCTGACGCCCTCCGCGGACGGCATGTCGTGCGCAGCGGTGGCGGGAGACCCGGGCGACGCCCGCGTGACGTTCACGTGCGACTCCGACCTCGGCGAGGGAGTGAAGGCGCTCGCGGGAACGCTCGACGTGACGATCCTGCCCGGCGAGGCCGTGACGGTCGTGCTCGCAGCCGGACTGCCTGCGTCGCTGTAGGGGGCCGCCATGGGCGTCGGGTTCGGTGACATCGGCCCAGGTCTCTGGGCCCTCATGCTGGCGGCCTACGGGGCTGACAAGGTGCGCGAGCTCGAGCGGGAGATCGAGAAGGGCGCGCTCTCGACGATCCACGAGATCGACGCGTGGCTGAAGCGCCAGCCGGTCGCTGACGACCGCTGGGACCCTCGCACCAATCCGATGCCATGAGGGCCCGCCTCGCCGGATGGCGGCCCGATCCGCCTGACCACCGCGACCTGCTCTACCGGCAGCGCCGCCCGCTCTTGGCGCGCATGGCCCGCTGGCCGGTGCGTCCCTCGCGCTGCTACCTGCGGGCAGACCAGCTGCCGCCGGTGCAGGATCAGGGTGCACTGGGCGCATGTGTTGGCCATGGCGTCGCCGAGCTCTGCGACTTCGTCGAGGCGCGCGAGGGCCACCCGGAGATCCTCTCCCGTCTCGCGGCCTACTACTGGGCGCGCGGCGGGGTGCCCGAGGACACCGGGGCGTACATCCGCGACGGCATCAAGGGCGTCGTCAGGAACGGCATCCCGCTCGAGCGCCTCTGGCCCTACGACCTCTCGCGCTGGAAGGACGCGCCGAGCCCCGAAGCCGTCGCCGAGGGCGCGCACCGCGCGCAGGGGATCGAGTACCTCCGGCTCGAGTCCATCTCCGAGATCCTCGACTGCCTCGCTTCCGGCTTCCCTGTCGTGTTTGGGACGATGCTCTACGAAGCGTTCGAGCGCGTCGGCGCGGACGGCATGGTGCCGATGCCGGCGCACGATGAGGCGCCGCTCGGTGGGCACTGCATGCTGATGTGTGGGTACTCCACTCGGATCAACGTCTGCGGCCAGCGCGGCGGCGTGTACGTCAGGAACAGTTGGGGCCCGAGTTTCGGTGACCACGGCAACATCTGGTTGAGCTTCGCGTACATCGAAGCGAACGCGGACGACTACTGGACCGTGAGGGCGATTTCTCCATGAGCGACGTCTCGATCGAGCGGCAGGATCTCCTCGACCGGATCCCCGGCGTCTCCTGGGACGACGTGGTGAACGCGCTCGGCGCCATGGTCGGCGCCGTCGAGACCTTCATCGGCGGCCCGCTCTACCCGATCGCGTTCTACGCGGCTGCGGTGGACGAGCGGCTCATCCGCGGCGCCTGGCCTGACCCTCGGCACCTCGCGACGCTCCGCGCCTGCGGCGTCGATTGCTGCCTCAACCTCTGCGCCGAACGCGAGCAGGACGAGGACGTGATCGCCAATGGGATGATCACGGAGCAGGTTCCGGTCACCGACAACACCGTGCCGACCGAGGCGCAGGTGGCGCGCGTCATGGAGATCATCGACGCGCACCCGCGAACCTTCATGCACTGCGAGGCCGGCAAGGGCAGAACCGGATACCTGGTGGCCAGGTACCTGATGCGCAAAGGCTGGGAACCCTGGGCCGCGCTCGAGGAGGCGGAGCGCTTCGGCAGCCTCATGCCGTGTCAGCGGGATTCGATCCTCCAGTGGGTCCGTGAGTCCGCAGAGACAGCACCACCCGTTTACGGGCGCGACCCGCCGGAGCAAGCGTGAGCGGCGACGACAGGCTCCGATCCTGGGCAGCGTTCATCCGCAGCGCTGGCGCCCCGACCGTGTTGGCGCTCCTCCTTCTGTTCGGCTGGAAGGCTGACCGAGCAGAAGAGCGGCTCCTGCGAGCCGAGCAACACACGGCGATGCTACACGCGCTGGGTGCGGTCACGGACAGCATGAACACGATCCGCGGCGTGCTCGAGAGCGTCGAGAGCAAGCGCGATGAGCGACTGGCCGAGATGAGGAACACGGTGGAGTGGATCCGGGGCACGGTGGCCGGGAAGCTGCATTGCCCCCCGTGCGCGCCGGCACGCCCCTGTCCCCTCGCGTGTCCCCCTCCGACCGTGCAGGTGCCGCAGGCGCCTCGAGAAGAAACGAGAAGCCCGACCCCGGCGGCGCCGGAAACGCGCCAGCGGAGGGAGCGATGACGAGAATCGTCGTCATCTCCGCCCTCTTGGTCGCCGCCTGCGGCGAGGCTCCATACCCGGCGCCCGCGCCCGAGCCCGCGCCGGCCCACATCGTGGAAGAACTCGACGCCGGACTCTGCATCGACGTGGCAGGCATGCAGGCGCAGTTCGTCGCGCTGCAGGCCCGCCTCGACAAGGACGACACCGCGGTCGCCGCGCTC
>JBGQLS010000343.1:0-7183 GCA_041500205.1 Anaeromyxobacteraceae bacterium
CGACCGGTCTTCGGCTGCGCCGGCGGAGCCGTCGCAGCCTCGCGCCCCTGCTCCTAGCCGCGCCGAAACGCGGCCAGGAGTCCATCGCGGCGAGCGCGGCCAAGGGTCCGTCTCGGGAAAGAGCGAGTGAGCGCCGACTCGATCCAGGTGGACGGCGGGCGGGCCGCGGCCTATACCCGCCCCTCGATGGGTCGATAGGCGCCCCTGCGTCCACAAATTGAGAGTCCTCGGGATCGAGACGAGCTGCGACGAGACTGCCGCAGCGGTGGTGGAGGACGGCCGGCGTGCGCTGTCAGACGTGATCGCGACGCAGATCGAGCTGCACCGGCGCTGGGGTGGCGTGGTGCCCGAGCTCGCCAGCCGCAACCACGTCATGCAGGTGATGCCCGTCGTGGACGAGGCTCTCTCTCGGGCGGACGTCGAGCCCGCTGCCCTGGACGGCATCGCCGTGACGAGCGGGCCCGGGCTGGTGGGAGCACTCCTGGTCGGCGTACAGGTGGCCAAGGCGCTCGCGCTGGCGTGGGACAAGCCGCTCGCCAAGGTGAACCACCTCGAGGGTCACCTCTTGGCGAGTTTCCTTGGGGAGCCGGCGCCCGCCTTTCCGTTCCTCGGCCTGGTCGTCTCTGGCGGCCACACCTCGCTCTACGCCGCACAGGGGTTCGGACGGTATCGGCTCCTCGGCGCGACGCGCGACGACGCGGCGGGCGAGGCGTTCGACAAGGGCGCCAAGCTCCTGGGCCTGCCCTATCCGGGTGGCGTGGCCATCGACCAGCTTGCCAGGGCTGGTAACCCGGCCGCTGTCCGGTTCCCGAGAGCGATCGTTCGTGGGAGCCCGCTCGATTTCAGCTTCTCGGGACTCAAGACGGCGCTGCTTCACCACGTCCGCAAGCACGGCCTGCCCGAGAGTGAAGGGCTCCCGGATCTCTGCGCGAGCTACCAGGAAGCCATCGTCGGCGCGCTCGTCCACAAGCTCTTCCGAGCCGCGCGCCAGCTCTCGTTCGATCGCGTCGTGCTCTCAGGCGGCGTCGCCGCCAACAGCCGCCTACGGGCAGCCGTCCTGGAGCGAGCGAGCGAGTACGAAGGGCTCGAGGTCTTTCTGCCACCGCCGAGGCTCTGTACCGACAACGCCGCCATGATCGCGGCAGCCGGCACGCAGGCGCTCCTGCGGGGCGAGCGCGAGGGCCCAGGGCTCAACGCCGACGCAGGGTGGCGGCTGTGATCGTGATGATGGACCGGTACCCGTCGCCGCGCGCGCTCCTCGACAAGTACGGGCTGCGCGCCAAGAAGACCTGGGGCCAGAACTTCCTCGGGGACGAGGAGATCCTCGACCACATCGCGCGCCTGGCGGTGGACGCGGCCCGCGAGCGGGTGGTGGAACTCGGAGCTGGGCTAGGCCACCTCACGGTGAGGCTCCTCGCGCGCGGGGCCGAGGTGATCGCGGTGGAACGCGATCGAGACCTCGCTGCCGTGCTGAGGGGCGAGCTCGGCGAGCGAATCCAGCTCGTCGAGGCCGACGCGGCGCGGCTCGACTACCTTCCGCTGGCGCGCGGCGGGAAGGTGGCGGTGGTGGGGAACCTTCCCTACCACCTGACAAGTCCCATCCTGTTCGGGCTGCTCGACCAGGCAGACCTCCTGGCGCGCGCGGTGCTCCTCGTGCAGCGCGAGGTCGCCGAGCGCCTCGCCGCCGTGCCTGGTACGAAGGCATGGGGCCTGCTCTCCGTCCTCCTACAGCACCGTGCGCAGGTCTCGATCGAGCGGCACGTCCCGGCGGGCGCGTTCTTTCCCCCGCCGAAGGTGGAGAGCGCCGTCCTGCGCCTCGCCTTCGGCCCTGCGCGCGCCGCGGTCGCTGACGCGGCTCGCTTCCGGCGCCTCGTCAAGGCGGGGTTCGCGCAGCGCAGGAAGGTGCTCGCCAACGCCCTCGCGGCGGGCCGTATCGCGCCCGGTGAAGAGCTCGCTCATGCCCTGGGAATAGCGGGCATCGACGCGCGCCGGCGCGGCGAGACGCTCACGATCGAGGAATGGGCGGCGCTCGATCGCGCGCTCGGTCTACCGCGTGACCTGTGAGCCTGTGAATCTATCCCCTCCCGTCGCCGCGACGGCCGATCTGCGGCGCCGGGCATCGTCGCAAGCCCTCGCAGTAGCACGAACTACAGCTTCAGGCTTGCTCCTCGCGCGGCTTGCAGCTAGGCCGCCTGGCTCGGTCCGGGGATAAACTCACCGGCTTTGCTGCGGTGATCCCACGTCGGGGCGCCCGGACGTGGGGCGCCTGGCCTTGCGCGGGGCGGGAGGTTGCGGGCGCTTCAGTTCTTCGCCCCGCAGGGCGTGAAAACCACAGAGACCCGCGATGAAGCAGGGCCTCGAGCAGCCCCTCACGTCGCACATCCGCGCGTCCTCACGATCCGTGGTGCATGAGCGCCCGCCCGCGATCTCCGCCCGCCCACGCCCAACAGTCGAGCGGGCGCCCATATCCCCAGGCCCCCCAAGCTTCAGAGGCCCGAGCCTCGCGCGGTCGCAAGCAGTAGGCTCATGTTGCGAGCGCCGTTCTCGCCGAGGTACCGGCGAAAAGCCACTGGGTCGAGCCTCATCTTCTGGATCGCCTGCTCGACGATCGCGTCGTATCCCTTTGCGCTCGGCTTCTTGAGCTCGAGCGCAATCTTCAGAATCGCGCGGTGAAAGGCCGGGTCGATATCCACCGGGTCCGCCTTCGTCGCAGGCGCCGTGGCCACGACCCTGCGCCGCCGCGCAGTCACTGTCCGCGCTCCACCCATCGCTGGCCCACCTCCCTGTTTCGGAGAAAGTCCTAGAGGGGAACCTGTGCACCGAAGTCGTGACGATATATGACGACACATGCAGTGTCAAGCCATGTCATGGGTCTAACGACCTTCGCGGCTCCGGCGAGCCGACCTCAAAGCGCGGGGAAGAAGCCGCAATATCCGAAAAGTACGGACGTGGACAGCAGCAGGTTTCGCGTGGCAAGCTCCCCAGCTCGCAGCGGATGGAACGGTCCCGCTACATCGCGATAGAAGGACCAATAGGGGCGGGCAAGACGACCCTTGCCTCCCTGCTCGTGTCGCGCTTCGGCGGACGGCTCGTGGCGGAGCCCGTGGAGGAAAACCCCTTCCTCGCCGGCTTCTACGAGGACCGCCGGAAGCATGCCTTCCAGACGCAGCTCTTCTTCCTGCTCTCGCGATTTCAGCAACAGCAGGGGCTGTTCCAGCAGGATCTCTTCAGCCAGGTGACGATCGCGGACTACCTGTTCGCGAAGGACCGGATCTTCGCTGCGTTGAACCTCGATCCCAACGAGCTCGCGCTCTACGAGCAGGTCTACGCGCTCCTCGGCGGCCGGACCGTCAAACCCGATCTCGTCATCTACCTGCAGGCACGGCACGAGGTGCTCCTGCAGCGCATCCGCCGCCGCGCGCGCGACTTCGAACGTCACCTCGAGCCGGCCTACCTCGAGACGCTCTCGCGGGCGTACAACGATTTCTTCTTCCACTACGACGAGACGCCGCTCCTGGTCGTGAACACGAGTGACGTCGACCTGGCCGGCTCGGTTGCCGACGTCGACGCGCTCGTCTCGGTCATCCGGCGACATCGCAAGGGGACGCAGCACTACAATCCGACGCGCTGAGAGCCTGTGAATCTATCCCCTCCCGTCGCCGCGACGGCCGATCTGCGGCGCCGGGCATCGTCGCAGGCCCTCGAAGTAGCACGAGCTACTCCTTCGGGCCTGCTCCTCGCGCGGCTTGCAGCTAGGCCGTCTGGCTCGGTCCGGGGATAAACTCACAGGCCCTGAGGGGACTGCCCAGTACACCGTCCCGGCGGCCGCGCCCGCGGCGCGCTCTCTCGCTGGCGCGAGCGGCCCGCCGGCTTCGCCATCATGGATTCGCGCCTCGTTCGCCTGGCCCGGTCCCCGGCATTTCAGCAACGGTTGACCCGCCAGTCATGCGGAGACCGAGGTACGTCGGAGAGCCCTCGCCTCCAGGATCCGAGCCAATTCGCCGCTTGGCAAGGAGCCACCCCACGGGATAGATCTGCTTCGTGGGCGGGACCCAGTCACGGGCCTGCACCGGAGGTTAATATGTCGAGCCAGCCGCCGTGGGTACGCAAGCGCCTCACTGTCGCGGACCTGCGCAGGATGAAGGGCGCCGGCGAGAGGATCGCCATGGTCACCGCCTACGATGCGGCCATGGCGCGGCTCGTGGACGACGCGGGCGCGGACGCCATCCTGGTCGGTGATTCGCTGGGGATGGTGTTCCAGGGTCACGACTCGACCCTGCCCGTCACGCTCGAGCACATGATCTATCACACGTCCGCCGTGCGCCGCGGGGTCATGCGGTCCCGCGGCCGCGCGCATGTCACCGCGGACATGCCGTTCGGAAGCTACCAGGCGAGCGCCGACGAGGCGGTGAAGAGCGCGATACGGCTGGTGGCCGAAGCGGGCGCCGAGGCGGTGAAGCTGGAAGGCGGCAGCGAGTACGCCGAGGTGGTGCGGCGCATCGTGCGCGCGGGTGTGCCGGTGATGGGTCACATCGGGCTCACGCCGCAATCGGTGCACGCGATGGGCGGGTACGTCGTTCAGGGCAAGGACACCGAGAAGGCGCACCGCCTGCTCCGGGACGCGAAGGCGCTCGAGGAGGCCGGCTGCTTTGCGATGGTGCTCGAGTGCATTCCCGCCGAGCTGGCGCGCTTCATCACCGCGCAAGTCCGCATCCCCACCATCGGCATCGGCGCCGGGCCGCAGTGCGATGGTCAGGTGCTCGTCGTGAACGATCTCCTGGGGGTCGACGATTCGTTCAAGCCCAGGTTCGTGAAGCGATATGCTGAGCTCGGTGGGTCGATCGCGGGCGCGGTGGGCGCGTACGTGAACGACGTGCGCGCGGGCGCTTTCCCGGCCGAAGAGCACAGCTTCCACTCCGCGACGCTACGCCTGCTGCACGCGGTGGAGGAAGAGAGGCCTGACGACGCCCAGGTGGTGGGCGCGCCGGTCTAGGGCGGCGACGCTCCGCGGAGCATGATCCGCCTGCGGAGCAGGCGCGCGAGATCCCATGTCGGCCGAGCTCATCCGTGATCCCCGGGAGTGGCAGCGCCGCTGCTGGTCGGCCCGCGTTCAAGGCCGCCGCCTCGCGCTCGTGCCGACGATGGGGTTCCTGCACGAAGGACACCTCTCGCTCATGCGCGAGGCGCGCCGCCTCGCGGATGCGCCGGTGCTGGCGCAGGGCCAGCCGGATGAGGCTGGACCGGAGCGAGCGGGGGGCTCCCCGACTCGAAGACCGGTGAAACACCTCGCTCTCGCCACCATCTTCGTGAACCCGACACAGTTCGGGCCGGCAGAGGACTTGGCTCGCTACCCGCGAGACCTGGAGGGCGACCTCGCCAAGTGCTCCGCTGCCGGCATCGACTGGGTCCTCGCGCCCGAGCGCGCCGGCCAGGTCTACGGCGACGGTCACGAGACCTGGGTCGAGGTCGAGCGCGTGTCGCGGGGCCTGTGCGGGGAGAAGCGCCCCGGCCATTTCCGGGGGGTCGCCACCGTCGTGACGAAGCTGTTCAACCTGACCCTTCCACACGTGGCGCTCTTCGGCGAGAAGGACTGGCAGCAGCTGCAGGTGATCCGAGCCCTCGTGCGCGACCTCGACTTCGGGATCGACGTGGTCGGAATGCCCATCGTCCGGGAGCACGATGGGCTCGCCCGCTCCTCCCGCAACGCGTACCTGTCCGGCGACGAGCGCCGCCGGGCGCTGGCGCTCTCCCGCGCGCTCTTCGAGGCGCAGGATCGCGCGGCAGCGGGCGAGCGGGATGCAGCTGCGCTCGTGGCAGGCGCGACCCGGGCACTCGTGGCGGCCGGCGCCCGCGTGGACTACGTGGAGGTGGTCCATCCCACGAAGCTCGCGCGGGTGGAGCGGGCCGAGACGGGGATCCGGATGCTGCTCGCCGCCTTCGTGGGCGCGACACGCCTCATCGACAATGCGGCGCTGCCGTGAAGAAGGTTGGCGAGAAGGGTGACGGCGTGAAGGTCGTCGCCACGAACCGGCGCGCCCGCTTCGACTACCAGGTGGAGGACACCTACGAGGCGGGGCTGGCGCTCACCGGCAGCGAGGTGAAATCGCTTCGCGCAGGGAACCTGTCGCTCTCGGATTCCTACGCCCTGCCGCGTGGCAGCGAGCTCTTCCTCGTCAACTGCCGCATCGGCGAGTACGGGCCCGCCGCGCACTTCGGTCATGCCCCCCTGCGCGACCGGAGGCTCCTCATGCGGCGCGCGGAGATCGACAAGATCCGCGGCAAGGTGGACCAGCGCGGCTACACGCTCGTGCCGCTGTCGATCTACTTCAAGCAGGGCTGGGCCAAGGTGGAACTGGGCCTCGCCAAGGGACGCAAGCACGAGGACAGGCGCGACGCCATCGCGGAGCGGGAGACAAAGCGGGAGATGGATCGCGCCATGTCGAGGAAGAGAAGATGACGGTCTGACGCGGCCGCAGACCCCGCTACGGCTCGCGCCCAAGCCCGCTCCGATCGCGGCCCGGCCTCCGATCGTCCACCGCCGGCGAGACCGCCTCGCCACCTCGGCCGAGACCGTCCAGTGGAACGCGCTGGGGTAGCCGCACGCCGGCCCTACTGGTCCACACCCCGATCGTCCGTGACCGTCCCCGTGGACACGCCAGCGCCGTGGGTGGGTTACGCGCGCTAGTCCTCGCGCCGGGCGAACGTCTCTGGGCCGGCGGCGCGGCAGGCGGGCGTTTTCGAGGCGCTCGGCCTAAACTTGGCGCCGCACCTCCGCTTCGCGGAGCGGCGCCTTCGGACATGGGCCGAGCGCTGCGGGCGTGGTGGCGCCACGGCGTGGACGGTTCCGCGGCGCTGCGGAGGCGCGCTTCGCCCACCCCGGCGCTGGCGTGCCCGCGACCGGCGGCGATGGGCCAGCGGGCTCAAACACAGCACCTCTCGATCTGCGGCAGGTCTGCGCGCTGCAAGCCCGCGGACCGGCTGGCGACTCGGCGTAACCCCGATCAGCTGTTGAGGAAATCCCTCAGCTTGGGCCTGCGCCCGTCGGCACCGGGCGGACGATCAACTTGAGGGCCGCAGCGGCTCCCCTTCTCCGGGTCAGGCGTTCCCGTGGGCACGCCGCCGCCAGGGTGGGACTCCGCGCGCTGGTCCTCGGTCCGCTCACCGTGGCGAGTGCCGTGCCGCG
>JBGQLS010000344.1:0-7172 GCA_041500205.1 Anaeromyxobacteraceae bacterium
CCCGCGGAGCCCTGCCGGGGGAGGCGGAGTCGACCCATCGGCGCGACCGATCGGAGCGCGCCGACGGGTACCCCGTCCCCCGAAACCCCCACCCGCGTGGCGCGCGCCGCGACCACCGGCTCGAGACTTGCGGCGCGCGCCACTCGGTCGCGTTGTGACTCCAAGGAAGTGCACCAAAAGTAACGCACGACCGCCCACGCCCCAAGAGGCACCGGCGCCTCCGACCTCACTCGCAGTACGCTGATCCTGTTCCACTCATAGGCGCAGCGTTCGCCCGGAGTCCACCGTCCAGGTGTGGCGGCGACTCCGCCGCGTGCTCCGCGGAGGTCGCACCATGCACGTCGAGAGACCGCACTTCCTGGTCGTGTCCGGCCGTCGCCTCGCCCTCGTCGTGGCGTCCGTGGTCCTCCTGGGCGCCTCGATCCAGGCGCACGCGGCGCCCGTCCTCGTCTCCGGCCCGTCCCCGTTCGCCCCGGGGTGCAACGGAGCACCACAGAGCGGCACGAACTATCCCAACGCCGAGGTCGAGCCGTTCCTGGCCGTCGATCCGACGGAAGGCGACCACCTCATCGGTGTGTGGCAGCAGGATCGCTGGTCGGACGGTGGGGCGAATGGCCTGTTGACCGGCGTCTCGTGGGATGGAGGACGTACCTGGTTCAGGACCTTCGCGCACTTCAGCCGCTGCGCGGGCGGCAACCCGCGTAACGGCGGGGACTACGAGCGCGCCAGCGATCCGTGGGTCACCTTCTCGCCCGACGGCACCGCCCACCAGATCGGCCTCTCGCTCAAGAACTCGCTCATCGACAGCGCCATCCTGGTGAGCCGCTCGACGAGCGGTGGGTTCTTCTGGAGCGACCCGATCGCGCTCAAGATCGACTCCGGAGACCCCAACATCCTCAACGACAAGGAGTCCATCACGGCCGATCCCGGTCACCCGCGTTTCGTCTACGCGGTCTGGGACCGGCTTGACGCCACCCAACCCCTCATCCAGGGGCCGACCTGGTTCTCCCGCACGACCAACGGCGGCAGGAGCTGGGAGCCCGCTCGGATCATCTTCGACCCAGGCTTCGACGCCCAGACGATCGCGAACCAGATCGCCGTGCTCCCGGACGGCACGCTCGTGGACCTGTTCACGCTCATCACCGACGAGAGCACCGACACGCCGGGCCTCTTCGTCGCCATCATCCGTTCCCAGGACAAGGGAAGGACCTGGTCGAAACCCATCATCGTGAACACGCTCGAGAGCATCGGCGTGGTCGACGTCGAGACGGACGAGCCGGTCCGGACCGGGGACATCATCCCCATGATCGCGATCGACCCGAAGAGCGGGGTCCTGTCGGTGGTGTGGCAGGACGCCCGGTTCAGCGGCGGGGTGCGGGACGGCATCGTGTACTCGAGGTCCGCCGACGGCGGCCTGACCTGGTCGAAGCCGATCCAGGTGAACCAGGCGCCCCGCGTGCAGGCCTTCACCGCATCGGTGGCCGCGTCGCCAGATGGCACCGTGGCCGTGACCTACTATGACTTCCGCAAGGACACCCCGGATCCGGCGACGCTGCTCACGAACGTCTGGGAGGTGACCTCGCGGGACGGGGGCAAGACCTGGCGCGAGACAGCGGTGTCCCGGTCCTTCGACATGCGCACCGCTCCCGACGCGCGCGGGTTCTTCGTGGGCGACTACGAGGGGCTCGTGGCGCGCGCAGGGTCGTTCGAGCCATTCTTCGTGAAGGCCAACTCCGGCGATCTCGATAACAGGACCGACGTCTTCACGATCGCTCTCGATCTCGAGATGGAGGCGGCCGGCGATTGGCACGAGGAGTCGAACGCGAGCCCGCAGCACGCCAGGGAACGTGTCCGGTCACACCGCGAGAGCCCGCGCTTTGTGAAGTGACGGGTCGCCGGCGATCGACGATAACGGGGGGGGGCTCTGTCCGGCGCGCGGGTCTGATGGCCCGCTCGCCGGAAGGGGCATTCCACCTTCTTCTTCGCGTCCTGGATGGCCTTGGCCTTGGCGTCCTCCGCGACCTGGCGGCCTCTTCTGGCCGGTTCGAGTGGCGGCGAGAATTGTGTCGCGGCACGCCATCTTTGCACGATGTACAGCGTCACCGCATGACTACGGGGCACGGGCGGCTCGCGAGGCCAATGGACGCGCGCCTCACCGTCCCCGCCCCCCGAGACCCTCCATCACCAGGGCCGCGTGCTGCTGGACCGCCGGGTCGCTCGACGCGAGCCGCTGCCGGACTTGGTCTCGCAGGTCAGGTGTGTCGAGCGCGCGAGCGAGGCTGCAATACCGCCTGAAGTACTGGCGATGGCGGCGCTCGATCGCATCGAGCACGACAGCACGCAGGCGTTGCGCCTGGTCGGGTTCGAGCGGCGCGCGCTTCACCCAGCGCAGAACGGACTCCTGGATGTAGCCGCTGCGGAAGAACACCGGGTCTGCGACCAGGAACTCCACCAGCAGGTCGAGATCCTCGCGCGCCGCGCGGCCCTCGTGCAACCGCTCGCGTGCCTCGAAGAACCCGGACGGCCATGCGCGGTCCACGGCGGCGTGGAATGCCGCCACCGCCTCGTCGCGCCTTGCCGCCCAATCGGCGCCCGTACCACCCTCGAGGCGGTCCACCGCCTCCTGCGCCTCGCGGACGGCCGCCGCACGCCCTTCCCAGTCCCACGCAGGCATCGCCACCCCCTTGCCGCGCACTGTACCAGGCACGCGCGGCCGCAACAGCACCGATCGCTCTCGTGTTCATCGCGGAGTCAGAAGGGTTCTGCGCAGACGGGCCCTCGCGATCGAGTCCGCACATCTCGCTCTGGGTCGCGAGGCGCTCGATGCGATGCCGCAGGGCCGTGTGTGGGGTCGCGCTCTAGCACTGCGCCCCGCCGGGCCTCTAGCCAGAGCACCGTGACCTCTGACCGAGGGGGCAATCCGTTCTCCGGCCGATCTCCACCGTCCAAGTGACTGCATCGCAGGAGGTCCTGCCTGGCTCAGGCGGTTGTGCTCTCAGCCTTGGCGCCGACGACGGCGACCTCGTCCGTGTCCGTCGCGATCATGACGCTCTTGGCCTTGGCGCTGCCGAGGACGATCTCGGCGGTGTCCATCGCGATCATGAGCTCTTCGTTGGTGGGCATGACGAGCGCCTGCGGCCGCACCGATCGCGAGATCCGGCCGCCGGTAGCCTTGCCGTGGGTGGCGTTCAGGCCAGGGTCGAGGACGAGCCCAACGAAGGCCAGCAGGTCCACGACCTTCTCGCGGACGAACGCGGCGTTCTCGCCGATGCCCCCCGTGAAGACGAGCGCGTCGAGGCGCCCGAGCGACACCATCATGGCCGCCGCCGCCTTGGCGATGGAGTGGCAGAACTTGTCGATGGCGAGCGCTGCTCGCTCGTGGCCCATCTGGGCCGCGGTGTGCAAGGTCCGCATGTCGTTCGAGAGGCCAGATATCCCGAGCAGCCCGGACTTCTTGTTGAGCTGGTCCAGTACCTCTGGCGCGGTGCAGCCAAGCACGTTCCTCATGTGCACGATGATGGAGGGGTCGATGGAGCCGCTGCGGGTCCCCATGACGATGCCGTCGAGCGGTGTGAGGCCCATCGTCGTGTCCATGCTCTTGCCGTTTCGCACGGCGGCGAGGGAGCAGCCGTTACCGAGGTGACACGTGACGAGGTTGTGATCCTCCGGATCGAGGCCGAGCAGGAAGACTGTCCGCTGCGAGACGTAGCGGTGGCTCGTACCGTGGAAGCCGTAGCGCCGCACCTCGTACTTCTCGAACCATTCGTAGGGCACCGCGTAGAGGTAGGTCTGGGGCGGCATGGTCTGGTGGAAAGCCGTATCGAACACCGCCACCTGCGGGAGGCTGGGGAAGAGCTCCTTCGCGATGCGGATGCCGAGCAGGTTGGCCGGGTTGTGGAGGGGGCCGAGCGGGATGCATTCCTCGATCTTGGCCACCACCTCGTCCGTTATGGGCATGGAATCGGAGAACTTGGCCCCCCCGTGCACCACGCGGTGACCGATGCCGCCGAGATCGTCCGCCAGCCCCACGCCCCTGAGGAGGTCGACCACGGCGTGCAGCGCCACCGCGTGCTCGGCGTGGTGCAGGTCGCGGGTGCGCTTCGTGCCATCCATCTTCCAGTCGAGCGTGGCGCCCTCCGATCCGAGGCGCTGCGCGATGCCGGAAATGAGCTCCCGGCCGCTGGCGGCGTCGATGACGGCGAACTTCGCAGAAGAGCTGCCGCAGTTGAGGACGAGGACCTTCACCGTAGATCTCCTTTGCGCAGACTCGAACACGATGGATGCGCATCGCATCGGCCGAATCGCCCGATCACGTCTCCATGGCGCGCAAGCGTGGACAATACCGGGGTTGGCACGAGCATCAGTTTGGCACGAACACCAGACCTGCGCACCCGGCCAGCCGCCTGCAACCAACTGCTTGACATGGATCAGGGCTAGTCCCGCTTGGTGCACCCGCTCGGACTACCCATCACCGGAAGAGGCCTTCCATCTTCTTCTTCGCGTCCTGAATGGCCTTGGCCTTGGCTTCCTCGGCGGCCTGGCGCGCCTTGGCCTCCGCCTCGGCCTTCTGCTGCCCAGCCGCCTCCGGGCTGGCTCCGGACGCGCCCCCCAGCACCTCGCCCAGCTTCCCGCCCACCGCCTTGCCCAGCGCGGCAGCCCCGGCCTGCTGGACGATGGCTTTCACCGCTGGCCCCAGGGAGAGGTCGGACAGCGTGGGGCTCCAGGCGGGCCCCACCAGGCGCAGGGTCACGGGGATGGCCGAGGTGGGCCGGACCTTGCCACCGGTGAGCGCCGCGATGGTCGCGGGCGAGAGCGCCACCTGGACGGGCAGGTCGAGCCCGCCGTCCAGGCGAATGCCACCACCCTCCACGCTCAGGTCGGCCCGGGAGGTGCTCACGCGCAGTGGCTTGGTGAGGCGGGCCAGGCCATCCTTCACCTGGACCGAGAACGGCAGCTCCTTGCCCAGAGAAGTCGCTCCGCCGTCTGTCACCTTCTTGGCGAGCCCTGCTGGCAGCGCCCCGGCTAGCGGGGCCATCACCCCGGCCACCAGGTCCTTGCCCTGGAAGGTGCCCTCGAGGAGGCGCCCGTTCATCGAGCCCGCCATGGTCTTCGCGATGTCGCCGCGCGCGACGGCGGCCACGTCGACCTCGAGGTCACCGCGCCCGCTGAGGACCTTGTGCGAGGTGTAGAGGGCCAGCACTTGCCCCACGTCCACGTTCTTCAAGCGGGCCATGACCTTGAGCGGCTGGTCGGGATGGGCGAGCCGCACCTGCGTCCCGGCTGCCGTGACCTCGCCGCCGAAGCCCTCCACCCGCGCCTGCTCGATGGTGAGGCGGTCGTCCTCCAGCTTGAGCTGCACCACCGCGTTCCGCAGCTCGACCTTGCGCACGCGCACCTGCTTCACCCTCGCCTCCACGGTACCGGAGAGGCCGGCGAAGGTGGCCGGATCGGGCGGCGCTTCCTTGGCGGCGGCGGGTGCGCCGGGTGCGCCGGGTGCGCCGGGTGCGCCGGGTGCGCCGGGTGCTGCTGGCAAGAGCAGCCGGTCGAGGTCGAGCCGCTCCGAGGCCAGCGACAGGTCGAAGCGGACCGTGCGCCGGCCGCCGGCGCCGCCGATCTCGGCGTGGCCCTTCCCGGAGAGCGCGTCGCCAGGCAGGAGTACCTCGGCGCGATCTATGTCAACCCTGCGCGCCGCGCCACCGCCCTTGTACCGGCCGGCCAGCGACAGAGCGAGCCGCTCACCCGGCGCCTTGGCCAGCGATCCACCCGGCCGCAGGTCGACGCCGGCCAGGTCGGCGGACGCCTCCAGGCGGGCGGCGTCGCCTCCTCCCGCGATCCGCGCCGTCAGCACCGCCGGCGCACCAGCCGCCTTGGCGAGCTGGTGTGGCACGGAAAGCCGGGCCGGCCCGAGGTCGACCCGAAGCTCGAGCACCGCGCTGTCGGCTGCGCCCGATCCCTTGAGCGACAGGACGATGGGTCCGGCGATGCGACCGCCCAGCCGCTCGCGGAGCGGCGGGTAGTAGGCGGCCAGGGCCGCCAGGTCGAGGTCTCTCGAGACGACCTCCAGGCCGTCGATGCGAGGCGCTTTGCCCAGGAGTCCGCTCGCCTTCCCATGGCCGGCGAGGCCCGCCGGACCGACTGCCAGATCGAGCTTGCCGATGCGGACGTCGCCGGCAGCGGCGTCCGCCTCCATGTCCGCCTCGAGCGTCACGTCGAGCGGCCGCCCCCCCTCCTGGCCGCGGAAGCGCAGCTCCCGAGCCGCCAGCGTGCCCTTGAGCGCGGTGGAACCGCTGCCGCCTCCCGCGGCGCCGAGCGCCACCTCGAGATCGGCCTGGAAGCGCCCGCCCAGGAAGCCGACCGTGGCGGGCACGAAGGGAGCGAGCGGCGACAGGTCGATGGGCTGGACCTTGAGCGCCAAGCGTTCGGGGGTAGGACGCAGCGTGGCCGGCAGGGGCCCAGCGCGCAGCTTGGCCTCGAGGTTCTGCTGGCTCGACAGCACCGCCGCCCTCAGCTCCACCTCCAGCGGCTGGCCCGCCGCCAGATTGGCCACCCGAACGTCGATCTGCTCCACGGCCAGCGCCTTCGCGCCCGGGGTGGCCTTGTCCAGGAAGGCGATGCGGCCGCCGGTGAGCGCGGCCCTCTCGACGCGCAGGAAGGAGAGATCGGGGGGCGCCTGCCCGGCCGGCGCCTTGGCGGCGGGCTCCGACTCCGGCCGCTGGGCCGCCTTCGCAAACCGCTCCAGGTTGGTGCTGCCGTCGGGGAGCCGGAGCACGTTCAGTCGCAGTCCTTCCACCTCGGCCGAGTGGACGACCACCTTCTTGCCTCCCGACAGCACCGCACCAGCCAGGTCGGCGCGCACCTCCACGCGATCCAGCTCCAGGAGCGGCAGGTCCTCCCCCTGCCCCGGGCCGATGAGGACGCGGCCCACCCTCACCCCGAGATAAGGTACGAGCTTGGTCTTGACCTCACCCACCTCGACCGGCCGGCCCCAGGCGCGCGACAGCTCGCCTGCGGCTGCGCGCGCCCTGCTCAGGAGCAGGGCGTCCAGGAAGAAGAGGCCGGCGGTGACGGCGAGAGCGAGGACGGCTATCGCGGCGGCCAGGTAGATGGGCCAGCGGCGGCGTCTGATGGGTGTCTCCATGCGCTTGAAGCTACGACGCCTGGGGGCGCGTGTC
>JBGQLS010000345.1:0-7171 GCA_041500205.1 Anaeromyxobacteraceae bacterium
CGTGTCGATGCGGGTCATCGCCGATCACGCTCGCGCCACGACCTTCCTCGTGGGCGACGGCGTGCTCCCCTCCAACGAGGGGCGTGGCTACGTGCTCCGCCGCATCATGCGGCGGGCCATCCGGCACGGAAAGCGGCTCGGGCTTGAGCGGATCTTCCTGGCCGACGTCTGCGGCGCCGTCATCGACGAGATGGCTGGTGCCTACCCCGAGACCCGGGAGAACCGCGCCTTCATCGAGAGGGTGGCGCTCACGGAAGAGGAGTCCTTCCGGCGCACGCTCGACAAGGGCCTCTCCATCCTCGAGGAGGAGATGCGGCGGCTGGCCGCGGAGGAGAAGAAGGTGATCCCGGGCCAGGTGGCGTTCCAGCTCTACGACACCTTCGGGTTCCCCATGGACCTCACGCGCACCATCGCGGCGGAGCACGGGCTGGGGGTGGACGAGCTGGGGTTCGACCGGAACATGGCCGAGCAACGCGCGCGCTCCGAGTGGAAGGGGTCGGGCGAGACGGCCGTCGGCGACCTGCACAAGCAGATCGCGAACGAGCTCGGACAGACCAAGTTCCTCGGCTACGACACGACCACGGCGCGGGCGGAGGTGAAGGCGCTGGTCGTGAACGGCACGCGCGCCGCGAAGGCGCAGCGCGGCGACCGCGTGGAAGTCGTCACCGACGCGACGCCGTTCTACGGCGAGTCGGGCGGGCAGGTGGGTGACCAGGGCAGCCTCTCCTCCCAGGGAGCGCGGGTGGTGGTGGAGGACGCCCAGCGGCCGGTGCCGGGCCTCATCGTCCACCTGGGGAAGGTCACGGAGGGCGAGCTCGGCGTGGGAGACATGGTGGAGCTCTCGGTGGACGACGCCCGCCGGGACCTGGTGCGGGCGAACCACTCCGCGACGCACCTGCTCCACCACGCGCTCCGGCAGCGGCTGGGCGAGCACGTGAAGCAGGCCGGGTCGGTGGTGGCGCCCGACTACCTGCGCTTCGACTTCTCGCACTTCCAGCCGCTCACGCCGGAGGAGACGCGGGAGATCGAGACCGCGGTGAACGAGCTAGTGCGCCGGAACGATGCCACCGACACGAACGTGCTCGAGCTGGAGGAGGCTCGCAAGACCGGCGCCATGATGATCTTCGGGGAGAAGTACGGAGATCGCGTGCGCGTGGTCCGCATCGGACCCTCGAAGGAGCTGTGCGGCGGCACGCACGTGCGGCGCACCGGCGATATCGCCTTCTTCAAGATCGCCAGCGAGGAGTCGATAGCGGCCGGAGTGCGCCGCATCGTCGCGTACACCGGCCCCAAGGCGGTGGAGCTGGCGCAGCGAGCCGAGGACGAGCTCAAGCGATCGGCCACGCTCCTCAAGACGGGCGCCTTCGAGGTGGCGCTCAAGATCGACCAGATGCAGAAGCGGCTCCGGGAGCTCGAGCGGGCGCTCGAGGACGCGAAGTCGATGGTCGCCACGGCGCGCTCGGGCGACCTCGCGAGCCAGGCCCGCGACGTGAACGGCGTTCAGGTCCTCACGGCGCGCGTCGAGGGCGACGGGAATGCGCTCCGCGAACTCGCCGACAAGCTGCGCGACAAGCTCGGACGCGGCATCGTGGCGCTCGGCAGCGAGTCAGACGGCAAGGCCGTACTCCTCGTCGCCGTCACGAAGGACCTGACGGCGAGGATCAAGGCGGGGGATCTGGTGAAGGAGGCCGCCAAGCTGGTCGGGGGGAAGGGCGGAGGCAAGCCCGACCTGGCCCAGGCGGGCGGTCCCGATCCGGCGGGCCTCGAGAGGGCCCTCGCCAAGGTCGAGGAGCTGGTGCGCGCGGCCACCATGCCGTAGCCACAACACTGCTCACTTGGCGCCCTGGGCCTCAGGCCTGGGGCTTCAGGAGAAGCCTGGAATTCGCGGTCGTTCTCTTCCTGAAGCTGTAGTCCGTAGCCTGGAGCCAGCGCTAACTGACTGGCATTGGCTAGCCAGGTCGTCGCGGACCCGCGCCCAGGGCCGCTCGGCCGGCGGCCATGCGTCGCCGCCGCGGGCCGCCGCGGGCCGCCGCGGGCCGCCGCGCTCGTCTTCGCGCGGCATATGTCTTCGAAAGTCAAGCAGGCCATTGCATTTTCGGCCTCGGGCGCTCCGCACCCATTTGACCCCGGCGCGCGCAGGGCCCTACGATTCGTGAGGCTGGAGGTATCCACGTCGCGAACCACACCCAGAACGAGGTTGCCGTCAGGGATCGTCGACCTTGCCGACGCTCGGGACGAGCGCCGCCTGCGCGACTACCAGGCGAGGTTGCGCCACGTGCTGGATACGAATCGCAAGGCGCTCTCGCGGCTCTTCCAGAGCGGCCTCATCTTCACCCGCGCCGGCGCGCGCCTCGGCCGCGACCTCCTGCTCGCGCACCAGCACCTCCTCAGGGTCGCGGACCTCCTGGCTCGCCTCGGCGAGCTGTCGCCCCCTGGTCCGCGCGACCGGCGGGACACCGAGGCGGCGGCGCTCTACGCCCAGGTGCAGGCGCTCCTGGCGCGGACGAGCGAGCTGTCCGCGCGGAGCGATGGGCTCCTCGCGCGCGAGCGCTGAGCCGGCGCCAGCATTTCTTACTGATCGGCGCTCGACTAGCTGTCGCGATCGGGCCGGTGCAGAATGCGCCGCTCATGCGAACCCTCGCCCTCGTCCTGCTCGCCACCCTCGCCTGCTCCGCGCACGTGGATGCGCGGCGGGCGCCGCTGCCGTCCGTCCCCGCCGCCTCGGCAGATCCGGCCGCGGCGCTCGCGCCTCCCCCCGCCGCAGGCACGGACGAAGCCAAGGCCGATCTCGCCGTCGTGCTCTGGCTCCAGCGCACGCGCACCGCCGAGGACGTGGCGCGTGCCACCCGTGAGCTGGTCCTGGGCCTCGATGCGTTCGCCGGAGCGCTCGGCCCCGCCTTCGATCCGGCGGCGTACCCGCGCACGCGCGCGCTGCTCGACCTGGTGCACGCGCGCGCGACGCGCCCGATCCTCGAGGCCAAGAAGAGCTTCGCTCGCCCCCGGCCCTACCAATCGGATCCACGCGTCGCGCCGGCTGTCGAGCGCGAGAAGACGTTCTCGTACCCCTCGAGCCACGCCACGCGCGGGGTCCTGGTGGCGCGTATCCTCGGTGAGCTGGCGCCCTCCCGGCGCGAGGCCCTGCTCGAGGCAGGGCTGCAAGCCGGTTACGACCGCGTCCTGGCAGGCGTTCACTACCCGAGCGACGTGCTGGCAGGGCAGCGCCTCGGGGCGGCGCTCGCCGACGCCTTCCGCGCCGACCCCGAGGTGCGCACCATGCTCGAGACCGCCCGGGCGGCGGAGTGGCGAACGTCCGCCGCGAGCCGGTGAGCGCGCCCGCACCGTCGACAGGCTAGTCGCCTACTCCGGCACGCCGGTCTGGCCGCCGCGTAGGCGGAGGAAGGCGGGGATGTCGTACTGATCCTCTTCGGCTGGGTTGAACGCCTCCCCGCGCTCACGAACGCGTGGGGGAATGGGCGGCGGGCGCGGTGGCACCGAGACGCTCGCCGTCACGCGCGCGGGCACGGTCTCGCGCTTGGGCGCCTCGACGGGCTTGGCCATCGAAGGTGTCCGCTCGGACACGGCCGGCGCCGAGGCTTGCATCACGGCCTTCGACGTCATCGACGCCGGGACCTGCACCTGTACCCTCTGCACGAGCCGGATGGGTGGCTCCTTCTGCTGGAACCCCGTGGCGATGACGGTGATCTTGACCTCATCGCCCATGCACTCGTCCACCACCGATCCGAAGATGATGTTCGCCTCGGGATCGGCCGCGCTCTGCGCCATGGTGACCGCCTCGTCGAGCTCGTGGAGCGTGAGCGAGGGGCCGCCGGTGATGTTGACGAGCAGTCCGGTCGCACCGTCGAGCGAGATGTCCTCGAGCAGTGGCGAGCTGATGGCCGCCTGCATGGCCTCCGCGGCCCGCCGGGCGCCGGTGCCGCGACCCGTCCCCATGAGCGCCATCCCCTGCTCGCCCATGATGGTCCGCACGTCGGCGAAGTCGACGTTGACGAGCCCGTGCACGGTGATGATGTCGCTGATGCCCTGCACGGCGTGCAGGAGCACCTCGTCGGCGCGCTTGAAGGCGTCGGCGAGCGAGACGCTCTCTCCGGCCACCGAGATGAGGCGCTGGTTCGGGATGACGATGAGCGTGTCGACGGCCGCCTTGAGCTCGGCGAGGCCCTGCTCCGCCTGCTTGCGCCGGCGGTTCCCCTCGAAGAGGAAGGGCTTGGTCACCACGCCCACGGTCAGCGCCCCCGATTGCTTCGCCACGTCGGCGACGATGGGTGCTCCGCCGGTGCCGGTGCCGCCGCCCATGCCGGCCGTGACGAACACCATGTCCGCGCCGCCGAGCGCGTCCGCGATGACGTCGCGCGCCTCGAGCGCCGCCTCTCGGCCGCGATCGGGGTTCGCGCCGGCGCCCAGCCCGCGCGAGGTGCCCTTGCCCATCTGGATCTTGAGCTGTGCCTTGTTCGCCGCCAGCGCCTGCACGTCGGTGTTGGCGGCGATGAACTCCACGCCCTCCAGCCGCGCCGACACCATGGTGTTGATGGCGTTGCCACCACCGCCGCCGACGCCGATCACCTTGATGCGAGCGCCGTTGGGCTCGTTCCTGTCCGTGAGCTCGATCATGTCCCTGTCCTCTCCGCGGCTCTCTCGCGCGCTCAAAAGATCTCTCCTAGCCACTTCTGCATGCGGTGACGCACCTTGCGGTAGACGTTGTCGTCGCGGATCTTGAAGTGGGGACTCGTCTCGACCTGCTTGGCACCATAGAGCACGAGACCGACAGCGGTGGCGAATTGAGGTCCCTTCACCACATCGACGAGGCCACCCACCCCACGAGGGACGCCCCGCCGCACCGGAACCCCCAGGACTTCCTCGGCCATCTCCGGCATCCCGTGCAGGAGCGTGGAGCCGCCGGTGATGACGACCCCGGAGGCGAGCAGCTCCTCCATCCCGCACTTCTGGATCTCGTGCTGGACCAGCATGAAGATCTCCTCCACGCGCGGCTCGACGATCTCGGCCAGGATGTGGCGCGAGAGTATCCGGGGCTGGCCACCGCCCACGCTCGGCACCTCGATGGTCTCGGTCTTGTCCACCATGGAGGCCATGGCGCAGCCGTACTGCTTCTTGATCCGCTCCGCCTCGTGCGTCGGCGTGCGCAGGCCCACCGCCACGTCGTTCGTGAGGTGGTTCCCGCCTAGCGCCAGCACCGCGGTGTGGACGATGGCTCCGTTCCCGAAGATGGCGATGTCGGTCGTGCCGCCTCCGACGTCGACCAGACAGACCCCGAGCTCCTTCTCGTCCTCGGAGAGCACCGCCAGTGACGAGGCCAGCGGCTGCAAGACGATGTCGGCCACGTTGAGGCCGGTGCGCTGGGCGCACTTGATGATGTTCTGGGCGGACGAGACGGCGCCCGTGACGATGAGCGCCTTCGCCTCGAGCCGCACCCCGCTCATCCCCACCGGTTCCTTGATGCCGTCCTGATCGTCCACCACGAATTCCTGCGGCAGGACGTGTATGACCTCGCGATCGAGGGGAATCGCGACGGCCTTCGCCTGGTCGATGACGCGGTCCACGTCGGTCTGCCGGACCTCCTTGTCCTTCACCGCGACCACGCCGTGCGAGCTGAACGCCTTGATGTGCCCCCCGGCGATCCCGGTGTAGACGGTCGAGATCTCGCAACCGCCCATGTGTTCCGCCTCCTCGATCGCCCGCTTGATCGAGGCCACGGTTGCGTCGATGTTCACGACCACGCCCTTGCGCAGCCCTTTCGACGGGTGCGAGCCGATGCCTATGATGTCGATGCCCTCGTCGGTCATCTCTCCGACGATGGCGCATATCTTGGTTGTCCCGATGTCGAGGCCGACCAGGATGTCGCCGTTCTTCGCCATGACCACCTCCGGACGAGTTTGCGCAGTCGCGCTTCGTCCCACCTTAGGGTTCTCTCGAACCCGCCACCTTCACGCCTTGGACATGGAGCGGCGCAGGTCCGCGCCCCGCCATGCCTCCTGTTCGCTCATCCGTCTGCCCCTGCGGGCGTACTGCCCCAGAGGCGCTCGCCAGCCGGACCGCCACCCAGGACGGGTGGAGCCGGTTCTCGAGGTGCAGCACTTCCGCCTTCTTCCCCTCGGCGCCGAGCGCCGAGAGCACGTTTTGGAGGCGAAGGAGCTTGGCGGTCAGGTCTCCCGACCCGAGCCGCACCTGCGTTCCCTCCTCGCCCACGTAGATCGTCGTGCCGTCTCCCGGGTCCACGTGGATCTCGGAGAGCTCGGCCACGGTATCCAGACCGTCCTCGCGCCATGCGCGCGCGAGGGCGAGGGCGCCCGACAAGAGCGGCTCCACCGCGGCGCGCCGCTGCAGGTAGTCGTTGCGCCCGATGCCTGTCACGAGCGGCAGGTCGAGCCCGTCGCCGGCCGCGGCGCGCTTGAAGACGTTCGCCTCGCCGTCGACGAGGTAGAGGCCGGCCAGGTCCACCAGCGCCACGGCGGTCCGCTCGCTCACCGTCACGTCGAGGCGGGGAGGCCAGCGGCGGTGGATCGCGACCCGGCGCACCCAGGGGTGACGGCCGAGCGCGTTCTCCATCGCCTCCACGTCGGCGGAGAGGAGGTGATCACCAGGCTTCACCGGCGAGAGCGCCAGCAGCTCGTCGGCGGTGGAGCGCACCAGCCCCTCGAACCGGATCGTCCGGATCTGTAGCGCATGTGAGTGGGAGAGTGAGCGCCAGCCCTGGACGGCCCCGGCCGCGGCGCCGACCGCGAGCAGGATGGCGAGCGCGGCTCGGCCCATGCGGCGCCGGCCCTCTCCCCGTGGGCTCGCCTCGGTCTGCCGGTCGACCCGCCTTCGGTTCCGCCCACCTACCACGCGGTACTCCACCCCACGTCACGCCCATCGCCCACGGCCCCCGATTGCGGCCGCTATCGCCCGAGGGTGCAGCATGCCCGATCGATCGGGGTTTGCAAGTTTTTGGAAGTGGATGTGGGCGCGGGCGCGCGGAGTGTGGCGGCGCGGAGGCCCGTCTTCATCGACGCCTCCGTTATTGCTGCGAGAATCCAGGAGCGGCGAAGCCATGCCGGACGAGCGCGCGCGGGCGTGCTGATCCGACGGTGCCAGGCGTGCCGGCGCGCCGTGCGGCGACCGCCGGCCTCGAGCAGGCCGGCGCGTCCCGGAGACC
>JBGQLS010000346.1:0-7170 GCA_041500205.1 Anaeromyxobacteraceae bacterium
CGCCGCGCGGGAGCTGCAGCATCACCGCCCTACCCTCCTCGAGGGCGGCCCGGTCGAGGCCCTCGCGCAGCGGTGCCGGGCTCCCGAGGAGGCGGTCGACGAGATCGTCGGCGGAGAGCCGGAAGTGGGGGTCCTCGAAGCCCATCGCCGAGGCGAGCAGGCGGAATACATCCCAGTTCGCCTTCGCCTCGCCGACCGGCGGGATCGCCGCGCGCGCCCGCTGGATGGCGTACTGTCCGTACGAACGGTAGAGGTCGACGTGCTCGAGGGAGGTCGTCGCGGGGAGCACCACGTCGGCGAAGCGCACCGTGTCGGTGGGGAAGCGCTCGTGGACGACGGTGAAGAGGTCCTCGCGCGCCAGCCCCGACAGCACGGCGTTCTGATCGGGCGCGACCGCCGCCGGGTTCGAGTTGTACACGTACAGTGACATGACGGGCGGCTCGTCGAGCTCGGTGAGGGCGTGGCCCAGGCGGTTCATGTTGACGAGGCGCGCGGGACGGGTCTGGAGATCCTCGCGGGTCACGACCGCCGTGTCGAACGCCTGGCTCGAGGAGGTGCCGCAGAGCAGGCCGCCACCGCGCCTCGCCCAGGCGCCGAGGACGGCCGGGATGCAGACGATGGTCCGCACGTTCATGGAACCATTGCCGTAGCGTGAAAGGGCGCTCCCCACCCGCAGGAAGGGAGCGCGCGCCCGGCCGAGCGCGGCCGCCAGCTCCACCACCTCCTCGGGACCGAGCCCCGTCGCCGCCGCGGTCCGCGCCGGCGTCCACTCCGGCAGCACGTCGCGCGCGAGCTCGTCGAAGCCCTGCACGTGCGCCGCAACGAAGTCCCGATCTACCCAGCCCTCGCGCTCGAGGAGGTGCATCACGCCGAGCGCCAGCGCGCCGTCCGAACCGGGGCGGACGAGGAAGACGCGATCGGCGAGGCGCGCCGTGGACGTGGCGTACGTTTCGACGAGCAGGATCCTCGCCCCGCGCGCCCTCGCCGCCTTGACGCGAGCGACGAAGTGGACGTTGGTCGCGACCGCGTCGATCCCCCACAGCACGACGAGGTCGCTCTCGGCCGCCTCCTCCGGGTCCACGGCGAGGGTGTCGCCCATGACCGCCTTCCAGCCGGCGTCCTTGGCCGGGGAGCAAATGGTGCGATCCAGGCGTGACGCGCCGAGCGCGTGGAAGAAGGCGTGTCCGGCGTTCCTCTGCACGAGCCCCATCGTGCCGGCGTAGGAGTAAGGCAGGATGGCCTCGGCCCCGCGCTCCCGGACGATGCTCTTCCAGCGACCCGCGATGGTGGAGACGGCCTCGTCCCAGGTCGCTCGGCGGAAGGCACCGGCTCCCTTCGGCCCAGCGCGCAGCAGTGGCGTGAGCAAGCGCGAAGGCGCGTGGACGGTCGCGTGGTAGCCCGTCACCTTGGGGCAAAGGGAACCGCGCGACCAGGGGTGATCGGGGTCGCCCCGCACGCCCAGGACGCGGTCTCCGTCCACTTCGACGAGGAGTCCGCAGGCGTCCGGGCAGTCGTGCGGGCAGGCGGAGCGGCGCAGGGAAGTCATACGCCGGCATCCTGCCCGGCGGTGGCCGGCATTTCAACGTGCCTGGCTCGGAGAGCGCCGAGTATTTGACCCCGCCGGCACCTTCTGGCCCACTGCGCCGCATGACGGTTCTCGTCACCGGGGCGAACGGCTTCCTGGGCCAGGCGCTCGTCCGTGCGCTCCTGGCGGGGGGGCGCCGGGTGCGCGCGCTCGTCCGCGAGCGGAGCGACGCGTCGGCGCTCGACGGGGGCGTCGAGATCGTCCGCGGCGACGCGACCGATCCGGCCGCCTTGCGGCGTGCCGTGCAAGGCTGCTCGCTCGTCTACCACCTCGCCGGCGTGCGGCGGGCGGCGGATCGCGAAAGCTTCCTGTCCGTGAACGCAGGCTCGACGCGGCTCCTCCTCGAGGCCTGTCTCGAGGCCGGCGCCGCCCGGCAACGGTTCGTCCTCGCTGGTTCGCTGGCCTCGATCGGCCCCTCCCGCGAGGGCAGGCGCGAGGACGACCCCTTCGCGCCCGCCGAATGGTACGGCGAGTCGAAGGCTGAAGCAGAGCGCATCTGCCTCTCGTTCGCCGACAGGCTGCCAGTCGCGATCGGTCGCCCGCCCCGCATCATCGGCCCGGGCGACCGGGAGAACCTCTTCTTCTTTCGCATCGTCGCGAAGGGAGTGGTGCTTCGCATCCTGGGCCCGGAGCGGCCCCTATCCTGGATCGACGTCGACGACTGCGCGCGCGGCTTCGTCCTCCTCGGCGAGCGGCCCGAAGCGGTGGGCGAGGCCTTCTTCCTCGCCTCACCCGAGCGCACCAGCGTCGAAGGACTCCAGCGCGAGGTGGCCCGCGCGCTCGGCGTCGCGCCCCGAACCTTGCCCGTGCCCGCGCTGGCGCTCACGGCCCTCGCATGGGCCGCGGACGCGTTCACGAGGGCGACAGGGCGAAAGCTCCCGCTCAACCGCAAGCTGGCGCGCCAGGTGCTCGCCCCCGGCTGGACCTGCCGCACCGACAAGGCGGAGCTGCTGCTGGGCTTTTCGACGCAGACTCGCCTCGCCGACTCCGTCGAACGGTCGGCGCGGTATTATCGCGCGCGAGGATGGCTATAGCCTCCTCGCCCCAGCCACCTCGCCCCGGAGATGGACTCATGGCCCCTTGCGGGGTGTCACGGTCCTTTGCAGTCAGCTCACGCCGTGGAATACGGTCCTTGGCAGCAGCTCACACCGTGGAATAGAGCCACACAGCTCATGTCTCAAGAGAGCAGAGCCGCCTTCTTCGACGTGGACGGCACCCTCATCGGGACGAACATCGTCCACGCCTTCGCGTTCTACGCGATGAACCAGGGGAGCATCTTCGGCACCGCTTGGCGTACGGCGCGCACCGTGGCGGGAGCTCCCTTCTACTGGGCCCTCGACAAGGTCAACCGCAAGGCGTTCAACGAGGTCTTCTACGCCTCCTACCGCGGCCTCTCGGAGGACCGGCTGGTGGAGCTTGCGCACGAGCTGTTCGCGGAGGTCCTGCGCCCCGCCATCCACCCCGGCACACCGCAGCTCCTCGACCAGGCCCGCCGCGCCGGCTGCCGGATCGTGCTGGTCACGGGCGCGCTCGACTTCACCATGAGCGAACTGGCGACCCATCTCGGGGCGGACGACCTCATCGCCAACCGCATGCACTTCGTGGAGGGGGTCGCCACCGGGCGCGTGGTCCCGCCCGTCGTGGAGGGAGCGCACAAGGCGCTCATCGTCCGCGACTATTGCGTTCGGGAGGGGCTCGCGCTCGACAAGAGCCACGCCTACTCCGACAGCTTCTCCGACTACCCGATGCTCACCGTGGTAGGCCATCCGGCCGCGGTGAACCCGGACCTCCGCTTGCGCAACGTGGCCCGCGCCTACGAGTGGCCCATCCTGGACACGACGGAATAGCCCATGCGCCCCGTCTCACGCCTCAGCCGGCTCTACGAGCAGACGGAGCCCATCGTCACCATCGACAAGGACTCGGCGCCCCGCGTGATGTTCTCGGGCGAGGACCTCCTCCTGGAGGACCTGCCCGTGGGCACGAAGGTCATCTACCCCAAGCCGCCCATCGCCGGGCTCGCCAACGTGAAGTCCGCCATCCGCTGGGCCATCAACCACCCGGAGGGGTGCGACCCGCTGCACGCGCAGCTCAGGCCCGGGATGAAGGTCACCATCGCGGTCGACGACATCTCGTTGCCGCTGCCGCCCATGAAGACCCCCGACGTCCGCCAGCAGGTGCTCGAGGTCTTGCTCGAGCTGCTCGCCGACTCGGGGGTGGACGACGTCCACATCGTCATCGCCATCTGCCTCCACCGCCGCATGACCGAAGCCGAGATGCGGCGCATGGTGGGCCAGAAGATCTTCGACGCGTACTACCCCGACCGCTACTACAACCACGACGCCGAGGACCCGGAAGGCCTCACGTCGCTCGGGACGACCGATCACGGCGAGGAAGTGGTGTTGAACCGCCGCGTGACGGAATCGGATCTCCTCCTCTACGTGAACTTGAACCTCGTCCCCATGGACGGCGGCCACAAGTCGGTCGGCACCGGGCTCACCAACTACCGGGGCGTCAAGGCGCACCACACGCCCGAGCACATCCGGAAGAGCGACTCGTACATGGACGGGGAGCGGTCCGAGCTCCACCGCTCGGTCGTCCGCATCGGGCGCCACATCGACGAGCACCTGAACGTCTTCCACGTCGAGAGCACCATCAACAACCGCATGTTCGACGGCCCCCTCGAGTTTCTCATGCGGCGCGAGGAGACGTGGAGCGAGCTGGACCGGCTCAAGCTGGCGGGGATGCGCGCCGCGCTCAAGAACCTGCCGCGCGCCGCGAAGAGGAAGGTGTTCCAGGCGGTCCCGGCCGCGTACGAGGTCATCGCGGTGCACGCGGGAAGGACCGAGCCCACGCACCAGAAGATCCTGGCCAGGAGCTGGGAGCAGTACGCGGTCGACGTCGACTTCCAGGCCGACATCGCGATCATGGGGATCCCGTACATCTCGCCCTACAACGTGAACTCGATCCTGAACCCGCTGCTCGTGCAGGTGATGGCCTGCGGCTACTTCTTCAACTTCTACCGGGGCAAGCCGCTCCTGAAGAAGGGCGGCACGCTCATCCTCACGCACCCCTGCTCGGACGAGTTCGACCCCGACCACCACCCGAGCTACATCGAGTTCTTCCACCGGCTGCTGCCCGAGACCCGCGACGCGAAGGTGCTCGAGGCGAAGTACGAGCGGGAGTTCGCCGAGAACCCGAGCTACGTGCACATGTACCGGACCGGACACGCGTACCACGGCGCGCACCCGTTCTTCATGTGGTACTGGGGCGAGAACGGCCGCCAGCACCTCGGCCGCGTCATCGCGGTGGGCGCGGACAACGAGCACGTTCCGCGCATGATGGGCTGGGAGAGCGCGGAGCGGCTCTCGGACGCGATCGACATGGCGCGTGCCGTCCACGGCCGGAGCGCTCAAGTGGCCATGCTGCACCTCCCGCCCATCGTCATGACGCAGAACCTCGGATGAGCGGCAAACACGGAAAGAACGGGAGCCCGAATGGCGCGCACCTCCCGGCCGCCCCCTCACCCCAACCCTCTCCCCCACTGGGGGAGAGGGAGGTGAACTCTTCGTCACCCTCTCTCCCTCCGGGGGAGAGGGAGCTGAGCGCTTCGTCACCCTCTCTCCCTCCGGGGGAGAGGGAGGTGAACTCTTCGTCACCCTCTCTCCCTCTGGGGGAGAGGGAGGTGAACTCTTCGTCACCCTCTCCATCCTCTCCATCCTCTCCCGCACTGCTGGAAAGGGAGCTGAACTCTTCGTCACCCTCTCCCTGGAAGGGAGAGGGCCGGGGTGAGGGTCGACCGGAGAAGGAGACCCCTTCCCCATGCAAGATGGGAGAGGGTCGATCCCCGCTCGACGTCACCGCCGCCCTGCGTGGCCGCGCGATCCTCATCACGGGCGCGACCGGCTTCGTCGGCAAGGTGACGCTCTCGATGCTGCTCCACCGGTATCCCGAGGTGGGCAAGGTGTTCCTGCTGGTACGCCCCGGGACGGGCGGCTCTGCCGAGGCTCGCTTCTTCGACAAGGTGGTGGCGAGCCGCCCCTTCGATCCCGTCCGCGCGCAGCACGGGTCGAGGTTCGAAGGCTTCATGCGCGAGAAGTGCGTCCCGCTCGCGGGCGACGTCTCCGAGCCGCTCTTCGGCCTCTCGCAGCGGGACCTGGCCTCGCTGGGCGGCCTGGCCGTCCTGGTGAACTGCGCGGGGCTCGTCGACTTCAACCCGTCGCTCGAGCTGGCGGTGAAGGTGAACGTCCTGGGCGCGGAGCACGCGGTGGAGGTCTGCCGCGCGACCGGGGCGGCCCTCGTGCACGTCTCCACGTGCTACGTCGCCGGGAATCGCAGCGGGGTCGTGTTCGAGGACGAGGAGATCGCAGGCTACTTCCCGCGGCGCGAGGGCGTGGAGGGCCGCCCTACCGCCGGCACGCTCGACGAGCGCGACTTCGATCTCGACCGGGAGCTCGCCGACTGCGCCAAGAACATCCGCCGCGCCCGCGAGGACGCCGAGGACGCCGCGCTCCTCTCGGAGCTGCGGGCGCGCGCGCTGGAGCGGCTCACCTCGGAGGGGCGCGGCCAGGCGGACGGCCGCGCCGAGCGGCTCGCGCTGGGCCGGGAGAAGCGCCTCTGGCTCTCGCAGCGCATGGTCCAGCTGGGCATGGATCGCGCCCGCCACTGGGGCTGGCCCAACACGTACACGTACACGAAGAGCCTGGGCGAGCAGGCCATCGCCCGCGGCGGCGTCCGGTACGCGCTCGTGCGCCCGGCGATCGTGGAGACCGCGCTGCGCTATCCTTTCCCCGGGTGGAACGAGGGCTTCACCACCAGCGCGCCCCTCGCCTTCCTCGGCCTCAAGGGTCACCGCGTCTACCCGATCGGCGAGCGCGCCATCCTCGACCTGGTGCCGGTCGACCTGGTGGCCGCCGGGACCATCGCCGTCGCGGCCAAGGCGATCGCCGGCACGCCGGAGCGCGTCTATCACCTCGCATCGGGAGACGTGAACCCGCTCACCTGCCGGCGCACCATCGAGCTGGTGGGGCTGTACCGGCGGCGCTTCTTCAAGAGGCGCGAGGAAGGGAGCAAGGTCCTGAACGCGCTGCGCGCGCGCTTCGAGCCCTACTCCGTCTCCCGGAGCCACTACGAGGCCTTCAGCGCTCCTGCCTTCGCGAAGCTCGCGCACACCGCCAGTGCGTTCCTGCGCGAGCGGGCGCCGAGCTGGGGCGCTCCACGCATCTCCGCCCTCGCGAGCCAGGCCGCCGACCGCATCGACGAGGTGGAGGGCAAGCTCGAACAGACGAAGCTCCTCTTCGAGCTCTTCATGCCCTTCGTCTGGGACAATCGATACCTGTTCCGCTGCGCCCACGTACGCGAGCTGCACGCGCGGCTCACGCCGGAGGACCAGGCGAAGCTCCCGTGGGATCCCGAGAAGATCAACTGGCGCGACTACTGGCTCGAGATCCACATGCAGGGCCTCGAGGAATGGGTCTTCCCCGCCCTCGAGGAGGAGGCGAACAAGAAGGTCCACGCCGTGAAGCAGCACCGCGACCTGCTCGAGCTGCTCCACGGCGCGTGCGAGACACACCGGCGGCGCGTGGCGC
>JBGQLS010000347.1:0-7111 GCA_041500205.1 Anaeromyxobacteraceae bacterium
CCACGGGCATCGCAGCCAGCTCACGGGACGCGGCCTCGAACAGTTCGTCGAGCGATACCTCGTCGAGCGCGATCGCCTCGTGCAGCGCGTCCTCGGTTCCAGAGGCCATGACAGTCACCCGATCATCTCTTGTAGGGCGCGAATGATCTGAACGAGGAGGTCCCGCAACTCGGCGGCGGTGGCGGGAGGAGGGGACGCCTTGGCCATGCCGCATTCTCGATCGCCGCCCTGACGTGCGACGTGCACCGGGCCGGCGCCAGCGCCGTGCTGGTGTGGGTCCTTCCCGCCGGAGCGGCCAACCCGCCGGTGATCATCCAGAGGCCCTTCACTAACAGAGCGCCGGAAAACGCACCCCAGAACGCACCCCGAGCCCTGGAAAGGAAAGAGCCCGTCGCCATTTTCTGCTGTGGCGACGGGCTCTTAGATGGTCGGGGCGACTGGATTTGAACCAGCGACCACTTGCACCCCAAGCAAGTGCGCTACCAGGCTGCGCTACGCCCCGCTGACTTCAGGGAAGCGGATAGGTAACACCCGCGCAGGAGGGGGTCAACAGCGTTCGGCACCGCCGGACCTTCACCTCACGAGCGCCGAGACGCGCTTGAACTCGGGCGTGCCGCAGAGGTGGAGGAGGTCGAAGATGGCGGTCTCGGCGCTGGTCACCACCGCGCCGAGACCGCGCATCTGCTCGAGGGCGACGCGCCGGTGCTCCTCGAAGCGGCTCGTGACCGCGTCGGCGCAGACGTAGACCTCGTACCCGAGGTCGAGAAGGTCGCGCACGGTCTGGAAGACGCAGACGTGCGTCTCGACTCCGACCACGATCACCTGCTTGCGGCCGGTCGCGGCCAGCGCCTGGGCAAACGCGGGATCGGCTCCGCAGGAGAAGTGCATCTTCACCAAGGGTGGCGCAGGCAGCGCCTCGCGGATGGAGGCCGCGGTCCCTCCGAGGCCCTTGGGGTACTGCTCGGTCGCGAGCACGGGCATCCCGAGCTCGCGCCCGGCGAGGATCATCGCCCGGCAGTACTTCTCGACCGACGGGAAGTTCCACATCACCGGGACGAGCTTTTCCTGCACGTCCACGACGAGGACGCAAGCGGTGTTGCGGTCGAGCTTCTGTCGGAGGGCAGCCATGTCGCCTCCTGCGGCCGATCAAGGGCCTGTTGGGGAAGTGTGGACCGACATCCTAGAATGCCGCCCAGCCCGGGGGCCAGCCCTGGACAGAGCGAGCACGGCCCTGTTCGCGCCGCGCCGCGCGCCGGCCGCGCGAGCCCGCGTCAGATCGCGTATCCCGCGGCGCCGGCCGCCGCAGCCGCTTCCGGATCGATGGCCACGTCGACGCAGTAGACCGTTCCCGACGCGAACGCGCGCTCGAGCGCGGGGACGAGGTCCTCGGGAGCGTCCACGTGCTCCCCGCGCCCGCCCATCCCCTGCACGATGAGGTCGTAACGCGTGGAGGCGAGGCGCGTCGCGGGCGACTTCGCCTCTCCGTACATGCTTCGCTGCGGCACCATGATCTGGCCCCAGGCGGCGTCGTTGCCCACCACCACCACCATGGGCAGCCCGAACCGCACCGCCGTCTCGAAGTCCATCCCGTTCAGCCCGAACGCGCCGTCGCCCTGGATGACGCAGACCGGCCGCTCGGGCGCGAGCAGCTTCGCGGCGATGGCGAACGGCGCTCCGACACCGAGGCAGCCCAGCGGCCCTGGGTCGAGCCAGCGACCGGGGCGACGTACGCGCAGTACCTTCGCCGCCACCGCCACCACGTTCCCGCCGTCCCCGACGTACGTCACGTCCGAGCGCCCGGCGACGGTGTCGATCGCTCTCGCCAGGCGGAAGTGGTGAATGGGGCGCTGGCTGCTCTCCTCGTGCACGCGCTGCCTCGCGGCGCGCTCCTCCTCCTTCTCGCGAAGCCGCCGGCGCCAGCCTGACTGCCCCCACGTCGCCCCTGCCGCCTCGGCGCGGAGCTGGCTCAGGACGCTCCGTGAATCACCGACGATCCCCACCTCCACCGGTCGGTTCCGGCCGATCTCGGCCGCGTCGATGTCGACCTGGATGACCTTCGCGCCGTGAGCGAAGGTCGGCTCGGTGCCGTAGCCCACGCGAAAGTCGAGGGGCGTGCCGACGACGACGACGACGTCGGCCTCCGCGAGCGCCTCCTTGCGCGAGGACTGGAAGAACGAGGGGTGATCGGGCGGAAGGGAGCCGCGACCCATCCCGTTCAAGTAGATCGGGACGCCGGTCGCCTCGGCGAGCTCTGCGAGCGCCTCGGCCGCACCGTCCCACCACACGGATCCCCCGCCGAGCAAGACCGGCCTCTCCGCGAGCGCCAGGAGCGCCGCCGCCGCGGCGACCTTGGCCGGGTCTCCCGGGCTCCGTGCGTCGGTGCGGTATCCCGCCATGTCGTCGGCCAGCGCCTCGTCGGCGCCGTTGGAGAGGACGTCCCAGGGGATCTCGAGGAACACCGGTCCCGGCCTGCCGGCGCGCGCCACGCGAAAGGCCCTGGCGAGGAAGCTCGGGACGAGGTCGGGCGAAGGGACCCGATCCGACCACTTGGTGATGCCGGCGAAGAGCTGGGTCTGCGGCATCTCCTGCAAGGAACCGCGGCCCTGGTTGAAGGTCGGCGCCGCGCCCCCCAGCACGAGGAGCGGGACGCTCGCCGCCCAGGCGTTCGCGACGGCGGTCACGGTCCCGGTGACGCCCGGTCCCGCGGTGACGATGCACACTCCCATGCCACGCGAGAGGCGCGCCCAGGCGTCCGCCGCGTGCGCGGCAGCTTGCTCGTGGCGCGTGTCCACGAGGCGGATGCCCTCGTCCACGCACCCGGCGTAGATGGGCGCGATGTGGAGACCGGAGAGGGTGAAGGCCGTGCGGACGCCCTCCTTCCTCAGCATGCGCGCGACGAGTTGACCACCGCTGATCGTCGCCATCGATACCTCCGCGAACGCAGAATGCCCCGCGCGCCAGGCCGGCGCACGGGGCATTTCGGGGAGGCAGGGCCGATCAGGTGGTCTTGCGGAAGCGCGACAGGCTCGCGGGGAGCTCCGCCAGAGGGGGGAAGCTCTTGTCCGGGTGCACCGTCGCCAGGCGGTCGTAGAGCTGGCCCTCGGTCTCGCCGTTGTTCGGATCCGGGAGGCAACAATCGACAGGGCACACCGCGTTGCAGGCCTCCTCGTCATGGAAGCCGACGCACTCGGTGCAGAGCTTCGGATCGATGATGTAGATGTCTTCGCCTTGGCTGATGGCGCCGTTGGGGCACTCGGGCTCGCACGCGCCGCAGTTGATGCACTCCTCCGTGATCGTCGTCGCCATCGGTGATCGTCTCCTTGGGGCCCTAGGCAAGGTGAAGCGGATGAGACAGTCGAGGCAGTGCGCGTTATCCGTCTTGGGGTAAGTGAAGTCAAGGCGGCGCGGGCGCGCCTTCGCCAGCGCAATCACGAGGAAAACCAGGATGACGACGGGACCGGCCCGGCTCGTGGCGGCCGGCGCCCGGCGCCCGCACCGGGCGCTCCTTTCACGGTGGCCTGGTCTTGCCGTTCCGGCCCGCGCGCTGCCTCTCGAAGAGCTGGCCGTCCTCTTCTATCTCCGCCGCGACGCGCTGCGCCGCTCGCACGAAGGCGAAGGCGAGTCCCGAGAAGAGGATGAGGATGAGTCCGAGGAGACGGTTCCTCCTCGCGGCCGCCAGCTGCAGCGCCGCGTCATGCTGGCGAGAGAGGATCTCGAGCTGCCGCTCGGCGTGCGCTCCCTGCAGCGTGCGCACGAAGGACTGACCTTCCTCCCGTCCCTGCGTCTCGAGGCTGTCCAGCTCGAGCCGGAGCGCGCCGATTCGGGCGTTCGACGCAAGGACCAGCCAGCCGCCGCCCAAGGCGAGCGGCAGCGCAGCGAGGAGCGCCTTGCCGATGATCATGCGCTTGACGGTCGAGCCTGCGCCAGGATAGTGCCCGTTCGCAGCCTGCACAATGCCGGGCCGCGGCGCCCATGGCGTGAGGGCGCGACACCTACCTCATGACGAAACCATACGACCCGAAGGACTTCTATTACCGGCGGGCGCAGTCCGAGGGCCTGCGCGCGCGCTCCGCTTACAAGATCGACGAGATCGTGCGCCGCCACCGGCTCGTCCCCCGTGGTGGCGCCGTGCTCGACCTGGGCGCCGCGCCAGGAGGGTTCCTCCAGGTCCTCGCCGAAGCGGTGGGCGAGAAGGGCGTCGCCGTCGGCGTCGACCTCGAGCCCATCCGCAACCTGGGCAAGTCGTGGGTGAAGATCGCCGTCCTCGACCTCCGCGCGCCCGATGCGCTGGCGCGAATCCGGGACCTCCACCCCGGGCGGTTCGACCTCGTCACGAGCGACATGGCCCCGAAGACGATCGGCGTGAAGGTGACGGACGAGGCGCGCTCGCTCGAGCTGTGCCGCATCGCGCTGGCGGTGGCGCGCGACACCTTGAAGCTCGGCGGCGGCTTCGTCACCAAGGTCTTCATGGGCGGCGACTTCCCGATCTTCCAGCGAGAGGTCGCGGCGCACTTCGACGAGGTACGCGTCGCCCGGCCCCAGGCGACGCGCGAGCACAGCTTCGAGGTCTACCTGGTGGGCAAGGGGTTCCATGCGCCGCTTGCTCACCGATCGGGGGGCCCCTAAGCTTCGCTTCCATGTCCACGCTGATCGACGAGCTCACCCCGCGCGACTTCATCCAGGACGCGACTCCCGGCCTCGCGGAGCGGCTCCGAGAAGGCCCCATCGTCGGCTACGTCGGGTTCGACCCGACCGCGGACTCCCTCCACGTCGGCAACCTCGTCCCGGTGATGGGGCTCGCCTGGCTGCAGCGCTGTGGCGGGACGCCCATCGTCGTCGTGGGCGGCGGCACCGGGATGGTGGGCGATCCGAGCGGCAAGCGCAGCGAGCGGCCCATCCTCTCGGTCGAGCAGATCGATCACAACGCGGCCCGCATCCGCGGTCAGCTGGAGCGCTTCCTCCGGTTCGACGGGCCGAACGCCGCGCGGGTCCGCAACAACGCCGACTGGCTCCGGCCACTCGGGCTCATGGAGTTCCTCCGCGACGCGGGCAAGCACTTCACGTTGAGCTACATGCTCCAGAAGGAGGCGGTGAAGAGCCGCATGGAGACCGGCATCTCCTTCACCGAATTCACCTACATGCTGGTGCAGGCGTACGACTTCTGGCACCTGTGGCGGGCCGACCGCTGCGAGCTGCAGATGGGCGGGAGCGACCAGTGGGGAAACATCACCGCCGGCGCGGAGCTGATCAGCCGGCGGGAAGGGGGTAGCGCCCACGCGCTGGTCTTCCCGCTGCTCACGACAGCCTCGGGAGCGAAGTTCGGCAAGAGCGAGGAAGGCAACGTCTGGCTCGATCCGGCCAAGACCTCCCCGTACAAGTTCTACCAGTTCTGGCTCAACACGGACGATCGCGATCTCGAGCGCTGCCTGAAGTTCTTCACCTTCTTCCCCGTCTCCGAGGTGGCCTCGATCGTGGCGGAGCACACCCGCGATCCGGGGAAGCGGGCGGGGCAGCGGAGGCTCGCGGAGGAGATGACGGTCCAGATCCACGGAGTGGACACGGCGCGCAGCGTGGCGGAGGCGAGCCGGATCCTCTTCGGCGGGACGGACCTCCGGACCGCCCGCCCGGGGGTCTTCCAGGTGCTGACCCAGGAGATCCCGACCGCGCGGATGGCGGGGTCCGAGTTCGAGGGGATGCAGGTCGCGGACGCGCTGATACGGGCGGGTCTGGCCTCCTCCAAGGGTGACGCTCGCCGCGGGATACAGGGAAACGGCTTCTCCCTCAACGGCGACACCATCACGGCCGCGGACCGCCGTCTCGGCCGGGCCGACCTCCTGGCCGGCGAGTACGTCATGCTGCAGAAGGGCCGCAGGAACTACGCGTTGCTCATCGTCGGGTGATCGACTCTACCCGGAGGCCGCGGAAGCCGCGCCCCGAGGCAGACGTTCTCGAGGTGGACGTTCTCGAGGTAGACGAGCCAACACGCCACGAGAACGACGTGTCGTCCGGTCAATCCGGGAGACGCTCCTGGACCCGCAAGATGGAGAGGGCCTTGCCGGTCGCGTCGTCGATCTCGATGAGAGCGCCCTGCAGGTGGATGTCGCGCCGGGCTGGCTCGAAACCGACCGGGCGCTGGGTGAGGAAACGCTGCAGCACGAGCTCCTTCTTGACGCCGATGACGGAGTCCCACGGACCGCACATGCCGACGTCGGTGATGAAGGCGGTCCCGCCGGGGAGCACGCGTTCGTCGGCGGTCTGGATGTGCGTGTGCGTGCCGACGACGGCCGAGACCCGCCCGTCGAGGAAGTGGCCCATGGCGTTCTTCTCGCTCGTCGCCTCGCAGTGCATGTCGACGAGGATGCAGACGACGCCGTCGGCCTTGAGGAGCTGGATCTCCTCCTCGACGACCTGGAAGGGATCGTCAAGGTTTCTCATGAAGACCCGCCCCTCGACGTTCACGACGCCGAGGCGGCGCCCGTCGGGGGTCTGGGCGATGCCGCGGCCCTTGCCAGGCGCGCCCCGAGGGTAGTTCGCAGGCCGGAGCTGCTTCGAGCCGGCAGCCGCCAGGTAGGGCACGATCTCGCGCTTCGCCCAGATGTGGTT
This sequence comes from Anaeromyxobacteraceae bacterium, assembly GCA_041500205.1. GTDB lineage: Bacteria > Myxococcota > Myxococcia > Myxococcales > Anaeromyxobacteraceae > Anaeromyxobacter_A. The sequence goes on from JBGQLS010000347.1 coordinate 6,604, forward strand.
CCCGCTGGTGAGCAGGTCCACCTCGCAGGAGAGCAGCTCGTTTGCGCTCTCCGGCGTGACCCCGGCGCCGCCCGCGCTGTTCTCGGAGTTCGCCACGACGAGGTCGATGCCGTGCTTCGGGATGAGCTTCGGGACGAAGTGCTTCACCGCCTGCCGGCCGGGCTTGCCGAACACGTCTCCGAGGAAGAGGACTCTCACAGGGTTGTTCAGAACGCCGGGGACCGAGCCAGGTGAGCGAGACGCAAGCAGGGCGAGGCGCGACGACCGAGCATGGCCAGAGGCCATGTAAGGGAAGAGCAACGAAGCGATGCGCCGCGGATCGTTCGCCGCGGCGACGGGACCGGTGTTCTGGACAGCCCTATCACGGGCGCATGGATGCCCGACTCGGGCGAGGGTGTCAATGCGAAGTGTCGCCGGACGAACCGGTCCCGGGGGGGCGGAAGCGGACCGCTGTCTCGGTCACGACGACGTCGAGCGCCAGGTCGTGTGCCTCGTGCGGAACCTCGGG
>JBGQLS010000348.1:0-7096 GCA_041500205.1 Anaeromyxobacteraceae bacterium
GGCCTCCTCGTCCCAGGGGACGCCGCCCTCCCCCGCGAAGACGGTGGCGGCGAGGCGGTCCGGGGGGACGCCGAGCCACTCGGGACTCGTCACGAACTCCCATGCCCAGGCGACGGCGTCCTTCTTGAAATAGTCACCGAAGGAGAAGTTTCCCAGCATCTCGAAGAACGTGTGATGACGAGCAGTGAAGCCGACGTTCTCGAGGTCGTTGTGCTTGCCGCCGGCCCGAACGCACTTCTGGGAGGTGGTGGCGCGGCGGTACTCGCGCTTCTCGCGGCCGGTGAACACGTCCTTGAACTGCACCATCCCGGCGTTCGTGAAGAGGAGCGTGGGATCGTTCTGCGGGACGAGCGAGGAGCTCGCGAGACGTCGATGTCCGCGCGCCTCGAAGAAGCGCAGGAAGGCGTCGCGGATCTGGGCGGCGGTCAGGTTCTTCATGGTGGGCAGAGCTCTGGAGAGGGGGAGGCTGACTCGATCGTCCCTGTCTTATAACCGGCGTTGGGCGGTCCGGGGGAGAGCGGCGCCGCTCCCCCCCACCTTATCAAGGCGCCCTCGCCGAGGGCTCGGGGACGCGCACCCGCCAGCCGCCCTCGCGCACGAGCTCCACCTCGCGCTTCGGGCCGGCCTCCTCCGCAGCCTCGACCACGGCGCGGTCGCGCGATTCGCGCACCACCAGGACGGAGGCGAGCGGCCGGGGCGCCAGCGCCGCGTCGCCGATGAGGAGCTGCCGCCCGCTCGGCGCCACCACATCGGGAGCCGCTACCGCGGCCGACTTCGCCCGGGCCTCCAGCCATGCCTGGCTCTCCGAGGAGAGGAGTGCCCATGCCCGATCGGCGTCGCGCTCGTTGACGGCCCGGACGAAGGCACGATAGGCGAGCTCGGGAGAGCCCTCGCGAGGCGCACACGCGACCAGCGCAAGGGCGATGAGAAGGTGACGCATGGCCCCTCCGGTTTCTCAGCGGGGGACAAGCCCCCGCGCTACAGAATATCCGGCCCAATTGTACTTTCCTGGCGTTCACGGCCGCCGCAGGCGGAGACGCCACACGGGTTGTCCCGAGGCAAGGTAGCGCTTCTCGCGCGTCGAGGGGATCTCGTCTGGAGCGCGTTCCGCGAAACGGCCCTGGCCGGCCTCGTTCGAGAAACCGATCCCCTCCAGCCGCTCGAGAGCTTCGGTAGCGTAGCGCTCCACGTCGGTGCGGAAGTCGAGGAGCCCGCGTGGCGCGAGCAGCCCCAGGAGCAGCTGCGACATCCCGTCGTCCACGAGCCGCCGCCGGTGGTGGCGCCGCTTCCACCACGGATCGGGGAAATGCACGTGGATGGCTGCCAGGGACCCTGCCCTGAACAGCCGCGGCGCGAGGAGGCGCGCGTCCCCCTGCAACACGACGAGATTCGCGTGCTCGCGCTGACGCGCGCGCGCTCGTAACTCCTCCGCGAACTTCCGGCGTTGCTCCACCGCGACGAGCGTGCAGTCGGGCCGCTCGCGGGCGAAGCCGAGGGCGAACCCGCCCTGACCTGAACCGATCTCGAGCTCGAGGCTCCCCGCGCAGCCGCCCAGCACGGCGCGCCAGTCGGGAAGGAGGTCGAGGGCGAGGGGAGCGTCGTCCACGGCCAGGGAGATCATACGGCTCATTATCATGGTAAAGAGCGCAGCATGCGCAAAGGTGCGGTCACCGCGGCCGCGCTCCTGCTCTGCCTCGGGGCCGCGTCCGGCTGCTCGCGCTGTGGAAGGTCCAGCGACCCTCCCCCGGAGCGCTTGCTTCCCGCGGACGCTTCGTTCGCCGTCGTCGCCCCGCGGCTCCGCGACACCCAGCGAGAGCTCTCTTCCCTCTCTCGCGCCGCCCTCGGCTTCCCGGCCGCGGCCGAGCTCTCCGAGGCGCTCGGCGCACTCCGGGCTCGGCTCGGCTTCGACCCCTTCGATCCGCGCGTGCTGGAGCAGGCCGGCCTCGATCCCGAGCGCGGCCTGGGCGTCGCCTATCACGCGCGCGGGCCGCCGTTGGTTGCGCTCCCTGTCGCCGACGGGCGCCGGCTGGAAGCGGCTCTGGCCTACGTCGCGAAAGAGAAGCTCGGGGCAGGGCTTCGCGATCGAGTCCGGCACGGGAACGTGAACGTCATCACGTTTCGTGAACGAGAGGACGCTCCGCCGGCGCTCGCGCTGGCCGTGCAGCAGGGGACGGCCCTCCTGTCGCCTGGGCCGGATGGACCAGCGCGGGTCATTGCCGCCGCGGCCCTCTCCGCCGCGGGCTCGCTCGCGTCGAGCCCGGCCTTCGGCCAAGCGCGCGCAGTGCTCGGAGAAGGCCAGGCCTTGGTCGCCTTCGCGCCGGCCGGCTCGCCCGCGCTGGCGCGCTTGCATTTCGCCCGCGACGGCGCCGCGCTCGGCGTGACCTTCTCCGCCGCACGCCTGGCGGTCCGCGCGGCGCTGCTCCTTCCCTCTGCCCGCGCGGAGGTCTGGCATCAGGCGTTCGGCGCCGGCCACGAGGCCGGCAGCGAGGCCCTGTCGCTCCTGCCCGCCGACGCATTCCTGCTCGTGCGGTTCGGTGGCGATCCCGCGGCGCTGGCTCGGAGCGCGCTGCCACATCTCCCTGATGGCGCCGCTACCGCGCTCGCCCGGGCGAGGCTCGAGGCCGGCCGCGACCTCCTGGCGCAGCTCACCCCAGGCATGGCCGCCTCGCTCTCGCTCGCCCCTACCTTCGACGTCGCGGCCGTGTCCCGCGGCGCGGCCCAGGCCACCGCAGGCGATCCCTTCCGCCTGGTGCACCTGGCGGTCGCGCTGGAGGTGAAGGACCCTCGGCGCGCGGTGAAGGAGCTCGAACGGCTCGCCGGCGCGGCTCCCCGGCTCGGTCTGAACGTCGCGCCTTGCAAGGCGCGTGGCCTCCCTGGCTGGCGGATCGCGCGCGGTGCCGCCGAGGTGCGGCTTGCCCTGGAAGGGAAGCACCTCTTCGTGGCAGGTGGCCGAGGGCGGCTCGAGGCCCTTCTCGCCCGCACTGGGGGGAGCCGCGACGCGGGGCCAAGCGACACCGCCCGCGCCGCGCTCGGAAGCGGCGCGGTGGGCAGTGTCATCGATTTCGGTCAGCTCGTGGCGAGCTTCCGGGCGCTCCCGCCGCGCGCCTACGGCTCCGGACCGGACGCCTACGTCATGCGCTCGCTCGCGGAGCGCATCGTCGATCCTGCCTCGCGGCTCGTGGCCGCATCCCTACGACTCGACGTGGTCGAGGCGGCGGCCCGCTTCGAACTCGTCCTCGAGGCGCAGCCGGAGGCGACCCCCACCGAAACGAACGTCCGGTGATCGCGTGGATCCAGCGCGCACGCGAGAAGGGCCGCGAGCACGATACCCGCGGCCCCGATGCTTCAGTTCACTGGGCTGGGACGGACCAGCCGGCGGATCAAAGCCCCTGTGCTACTTCTTGAGGCCGGCGACGTAGGCCGCGACGCCGTCCGCGTCCTCGATCTTGACCGGCTTCATCGTCTTCTCCCCCTTGTAGCCGTTGACGATGGCGTCCTTGACCTTGTCGGCCGGCGTCCCCGCGATCGGCTTGGGAGAGGGCTTCGCGCCCTGGCCTGCCTTGCCGTGGCAAGCAGCGCACTTCGAGGCATAGGTGGCGGCGGGGTCCGCGTTGGCGGCCGTTGCAACGGCGAGGGTGAAGAGAGCGGCGACGATTCGCTTCATGAGAGACCCTTTCGTGGAGGACGTAACTGCAACCGCACCGTCCTGACGCGGGAGCCGCCGAGACTATTCAACCGCTGGATCCCGCTGGGCAGCAGTGCGCCGCCCTAGTACTCCAAACCACGAGCAGGATCCAGAAATCCAGGGTCGCGAGGACCCATGGCCCCCCACTTGGTCCGTCCTCCGCGTGCTTGCATGAGAGAGAGATGAGAAGCGCGCGCCCGCCCCACAGGTTGTCACAGCGTTGTTCAGAATACCGGGGACCGAGTCAGGCGAGCGAGACGCAAGCAGGGCGGCGACGGCCGAGCATAGCCAGAGGCTATGTGAGGGAGGACGCAACGAAGCGATGCGCCGCGTATCGTTCGCCGCACGGGGGATCGGGGGCGCAGCCCCCGAATCGAATGACGGCAAAGCCGGCGGCCGCTCGCGGCAGCGAGCGAGAGCGCCGAAGGCGCAGCCGCCGGGACCGGTGTTTGGGACAACCCTCTCAGCCGGGGCGTGGCGCGCCCGCGAGCTCGGCGGAAGCGGCCTCGCCGCGGCGTGGGTAGACCACCAGTTCTCGGCCCACCTGCAGCTTGAAGCGGCGCGGATTGCGGATGCCGTTCCAGCGGCAGAGCTCTTCCACTGCGACCCCGAACTTCTGCGCGATGCCCCACAGCGAGTCACCCGAGCGGACCTGCACGGTCGCGCGGAGACGGCCCACGGCGGCCTCGGCCAGCCTGGCGTGGGCGGTAGGCGCACTGGCCCGAGCGACGGCGACCGTCTTGCGCGCCTCCCGCTTGCGCGCGCGCTTCTCGGGCTCGGGGCTGGCCGCGCGCTCCGCCGAGGCGAAGGCGACGCCCTGGGTCCGCGCGAGCGCGTTCTGCGGGATCACGAGCTCGGTGCCGGGCTTGAGATGGCGACCCGGGCGCAGCCCGTTCACGTGCACGATCTCCGCCTGGTCGACATGGTAGTTCTTCGCGATGACCTTCAGTGACTCGCCGCGCCCGACGCGGTGCTGCGCGAAGGCGAGCTTGCCCGCCGCCTCGGAGACGCCTGGCCAGTTGCGCGCGAACGCCTCCGACTGGCCACGCGGCAGCTTGATGGAGTAGCTGCGCGGCGGAGTGCAGGTCCGGCGAAGCTCGGGGTTGAGGTCGAGCAGCGCCTTCTCGGGAACCTCGGCCGCCTGCGCCACCGCCGAGAGCGGCGTCGCGTGCGGGATGGTGACCTCCTCGTACTCCTGCCAGCGCTCGGGCTCGATCTCTTGCTTCCCGAAGCCGAATGCCTCGGCGTGCTTCGTCACGATGGCGCACGCCATGAGCTTCGGGACGTAGCCCTTCGTCTCGCTCTTGAGCACCCGGCCGCGCGTCATGGCCCAGAAGTCCTGCTGTCCCCTGGCCCTCGCCCGGAAGATCTTGCCGACGCCGGCGTTGTAGCCCGCCCATGCCAGGCGCCAGTCGCCGGTCTGGCGGTAGAGCTCCTTCAAGTACTTCGCGGCGGCGCGTGCCGCCTTCTCCGGATCGCGGCGCTCGTCGACGAAGAAGTCCTGCCGGAGCCCCATTCGCTTGCCGGTGGCGGGGATGAACTGCCACGGGCCCACGGCCTTGGCGCGGCTGGTCGCGAGGTTAGCGAAGCCGCTCTCGATCATGGCCAGGTAGACGGTGTCCTCCGGCAACCCTTGCTCGCGCAGGATGCGGCGGAACACGGGGATGTACTTGGAGGAGCGGCCCAGCCACTTCACGAAGTGCTTGCGGACGAGCGGCGCCTGGAAGAAGTGCACGTAGGCGATGACGCGCTCGTTCACCTCGATCGGAATGTCGTACTCGGCCTGCAGGCGGCGCAGGTCGTGGTCGAGCTCGGGCAGGCCCGCGATGCGGCCAGCTGGCTCGGCGGGGCTCGGGCCCGTCTCGCGGCCGAAGGCATCGCGCAGGCGAAGGCGCAGCGGCGACTCGAGGCCGAGGCGTGAGGCGGCGCGGGCGGCCGGATCCTCGGGAACCACGGGCTCCGCGAACCGCGCCTTCTCCTCGGCGGCGCGCACCTGTTCGAGCTCGGCGGACTCGGCTTGCACCTCTACCTGGATCTCGGCCTCGTCGGGAACGTCCTCTTCGGAGTCGGCGCCGGCCGCGGCCTCCGCGGCCTTGTCACCGGGCGCGGTCGCGCGCGTGGGGGCGGCGGCGATCGGCGAGGGCACCGGCTGGACGGCCGCGGCGCTCGCCATGACGACCGGGGCTGCAGGCGTGGGCGCGGCACCCCCGACCGGAGGCGACACCCCGTTCGCGGCTGACGGCTCGGCGGCGGCATCGGACGCGAACGCGCTGGAGCCGAGGAGGGTAACGAGGGCGCAAATGGACAGCACTTTCATTCGATTCATCGCTTCCTTGGCTGCGTATCGAGGCGTTGACCGGCCAGTAGCCTCGTTGGGGGCTATGGTACTGGATTTGGGAGGTAGAAGCGAAATGGCCCCTGGGGGCGGGTGCCTACGTCATCGCCCAAAATCGCCACCTGGCGTCAAGTCCCCGACTTCCTTCCGCGCCGGGGAGCCTCGGACATGGTACGGCGAGCCCCAATCTGGATCAGCGGGGAGGCCTTCCGTGCCCCGGTCCAAGCACACGGCCTAGGTAACTCGTGTACTCGAAGTGCGTCGAGCGCTCGGGCGTATGGCAGGCACGGCACCGCTCCTCCGAGGGGGCGCGCTCGATGTGACCCGGCGGATCGACGGCATGTAGGCTCGCCGGCCCGTGGCATCCCTCGCACTGCACGTTCCGCCTCCCTCGCGTCGCGGCGACGTTGCAAGCTCCGCCTGGCTCACGCCAGCCCGTCACGTGGCAGGAGATGCAGTCGAGGTCGAACTGGCGGCCAGCCTTGGAGAGGGTCTCGAAGGCGGCAGCGTGGCCGGTCTTCTTCCACTGGTCGAAGGCGGCTGGGTGACACGACCTGCAGGCTTGGGCGGCACCGTGCGGAGCGTCCTCGGTCCCGATGTAGCTCGCGTTTCCGGCGGCCGGGGCCGGGCAGGGCTTCCCCTGCGACCTCGCGAGCGCCAGGTTTCGCTCCGCGACCTCGGCGTAGTATCGCGTCACCACAGCTCGGACTTCCCGGTCCTCGGGCAGCGAAGGGACGAGCGGGATGAAGCTCACCCGAAGCGAAGGGCGGTCTGCTGGTGGCTCCGGGAGTGGCTGCGCCCGCAGCTCCCTCGCGCGCGCCTCGAGGTCGCCGATCTTGGCCGCCAGCGCACGGGCGAGATCGACCTGCCCAGCCGCGAGCGCGGCCTCCCGGCGTCGCAGGTACTCGAGCCTGCGCTCCTCCGCCAGATCCACTTCCTCGTCGCGCTCGGCCGCGCCCGGCACGATCTCGAACCTCCGGGACCTGTCGCCCCGCAGGTAGAGGTCGATGCGCGCCAGCGACTGGCCCCGGCCCTGCACCTGCACCACCGGGACGGGCGCGTCGAGCAGCGCGCGA
>JBGQLS010000349.1:0-7082 GCA_041500205.1 Anaeromyxobacteraceae bacterium
CCGGGGGCGCAGGCCGCCCCCGCCCCGCCGGGCAAAGCCCATCGGGGCCCCACCCCGGCCACGCCGCAGAGCGATCACATCTTTCGACAGGTCTTGAGTCGCGAGCAAAGCCAGGTGACGCGCGTCACACGGGCGGCGCTGCCTGGGACGGGGACCTGGCGGCGCGCTGCGCTCGCTGGGCCGATGGGGCGACCGCCTCCCGGCGGGGCTCCGCGTGGAGGTGAGCCGCCGGCCCAATTCTGCGCACCCTGGCGGGGGGGCAGCGCGCTATGCTCGCGCCCGGACTGCCGTGGGTGCCACCTGAAGAGATTCCTGCTCATCTGCCTCGGGGGAGCCGCCGGGACCGGGGCACGCTACCTCGTCGCGACGGGCATGCTGAGATGGCTCGGGCCGGCCTTCCCGTTCGGAACGCTCACGGTGAACGTCGCCGGATCGTTCCTTCTCGGTGCCATCATGCAGCTCGGGCTCGGCCACGGCGTCATCCCACCGGACCTTCGCGTCATCTTGGCGACCGGCGTCATGGGAGGGTTCACCACTTACTCCTCTTTCAACTACGAGACTCTCGGCTATCTGCAGCGGGGCGCGTGGCTTCTCGGGGGTACGTACTTCCTCGCGACGGCCCTGGGCTGCCTCGCAGCGGGCGCCCTCGGGCTTGGCTGTGCACGCTGGTTGGCGGGTGGCTGACGCTAGACTGAAGTTCCGAGATCCCTGGGCAGCGGCGTCTCCTCAAATGCTTGACGGTCGTGGCCCACTCGGGGACTATTTCGCGCCAGGGGTGGGCTCTCTATCCCGGTCTTGCCCCTGACGGACTCCAGCTCGACGTCTTTCACCAAGGGTGCGACCATGACCGTCGGCACTGTGAAGTGGTTCAACGACGCCAAAGGTTTCGGATTCATTTCGCAGGAGAGCGGCGACGATGTCTTCGTTCATCACACCGCCATCACCATGGATGGATTCCGCACCCTGAAGGAGGGAGAGCAGGTCGAGTTCAACGTCGTGCGTGGCCCCAAAGGGTTGCAGGCTGCCAACGTTCGCCGTACCTAGACTCTCGCCTCGCGCGGGGCGATAGGTGGCCTGGCCATGCCGGCCACTTGCTTTGTCGAGCAGAGGGCGTGGGGGACGTGGCGGTGGGGCCGCAAGAGGAGAGCGATGAGCGAGAAGGAAGCCGGCATCGAGGTCCAGGGTACCGTCGAGGAGGCGCTCGCCGGCGGCATGTACCGCGTGAAGGTCGACCAGGGCCCCACAGTGCTTGCATACGCGTCCGGAAAGATGAAGAAGTTCCACATCCGGATCATCCCGGGCGACCGTGTCAAGCTGGAGCTCTCGCCGTACGATCTCAGTCGCGGACGCATCACTTACCGCGACAAGTAGTCGCCCCCGCGCCGCTCATACGAGATGGCTTCACCCCGAAAGCTATGGCTCGACTGGGAACGGGGCCTCGCCGTGCTCTTCATGGTCGAGGTGCACACGCTCGACGCTTGGCTCGCGCCGGGCACGGGGCGAGGCACGCTCCACGACAGCCTCAACATGATCGGCGGCTTCGCCGCGCCCTCCTTCCTGTTCATGGCCGGGCTGTCGCAGGTGCTCGGAGACGCTGCCCTGGCGCGCCGCGGGATGCTCCCCTCGGAGCGACGACGTAAGTCGCTCTCGCGCGCGGTCTGGCTGCTCGGCGTCGCCTATGCCTTTCGGTTCGCCGAGTACCTGCTCGGCGGGACGTTCCGCGTGGCCGGCGGGTGGCAGGACATCCTGCGGGTCGACATCCTCAACGTCATCGCGCTGACCCTGGCCGTGAGCGCGTTTCTCGTCGCGGACCTCCCGCGCTGGCTGCATCTCGCCGTGGCGGCGTTCGCGGCGGCAGCGATCGTCTTCGCGACGCCGCTCGTGGCGGGCTGGCATCACGCGCCGAGCCGCGTCCTCGACTACCTGTTCGCGAGCTACCCGCGCGCGAACTTCTACCTCTTCAACTGGGCGGCGTTCCTCTTCGCTGGCAGTGCCGTGGGGCGCCTTGTGACGGATCGCAACCGGCCTGCGCTCCTCCTCGCATTGGCGGCCGCCCTGTTCACGGCTGGATGGGTAGGGGATCGCCTGTCGCCCTTCTACCCATACCAGGACTTCTGGCACACCTCGCCGTCGTGGTTCGCGATGCGGCTCGGCGTCGTCGTAGGGCTCACCGCGCTCTTGCAGGTCGTCCCCGTCTCTGCCGATCGGGGCCTGTCGTGGCTGCGTACCATCGGGCGCCACTCGCTCCTCGGCTACCTTGCGTCGATCGAGCTCACCTACGGGCGGGTCACGGCCCCGCTCCACCGGGCGCTCTCGCTCGGCATGGTGCTCGCAGCCATCCTGGCCATGATCGCGCTGACGTGGGGGCTTTCGGTGGCGGCGGACTCGCTCATGCTTCGGCGGCGTCCGCCCGCGTCGCCGGCGGGCGCCGGTGGTGCGCCTTCTCCCGCTCATTGAAGCACTGAGTAGCCGGGGGCGCAGGCCGCCCCCGCCCCGCCGGCAAAGCCGTCGGGGCCCCACCCGGGCCCCTGCGACCGCAGCTGATCTTTCGACAGGTTTGAGTACCCGGGGGCGAAGGCGGCCCCCGCCCCGCCGGGCAAAGCCCATCGGGGCCCCACCCCGGCCACGCCGGAGAGCGATCGCATTTTTCGACAGGTCTTGAGCCGGAGGGCCTTTCCGCCGGCGTGCGCGTCTCTACGCCCCGCGCGCGAACGTGAGCGGGGCTTCCCGGGCCTCGAGCAGTTGCTCGTCGCTGATGACGTCCGCCGCGCGCAGCTTCTCGAGGAGTCCGCGAACGCGCTCCTCCCACGCTTCCGTGAGCGCGCCCCGGCGCCGGTACATCTCGTACCGGATCGGGTTGGGGATGACCGTGGCCAGGAAGGCCGCCTCCTTGGGAGTGAGGTCGCGAGCGTCCTTGCCGAACCAGTGGTGAGCGGCCTCGCCGATGCCGAAGACGCCCGGGCCCCACTCGGCCATGTTGAGGTAGATCTCGAGCAGCCGCCGCTTGTCCACGGATGACTCCAGCGCCACGGTCGTGAGCGCCTCGCGGATCTTGCGTGCGTAAGTCCGCTCCATCGAGAGGAAGAGGTTCTTCGCGATCTGCTGCGTGATGGTGGAGGCGCCGCGCAGCCGCCGCCCCCCGGAGCGGGCGAGGGCATCCCGGATCTCGCCGACGTCGAAACCATGGTGCCCGTAGAACCCGGCGTCCTCGCTCGTCAGAACCGCGCGAACGACGTGCGGTGGCAGGGCGTCGATCGGGACGAAGGCAGGGTTTTGCGGCCCGACGAGGACCTTGCGCGTGCGTCCGTCCGGCAGTGGGCCTGCCCAGGTGAACGACCGCCTCAAGTCGATCGCGCCGGGTCGTGTGGGCGCGGGCTCGAGTGCGCTGGGATCGATGTCGCCCTCGACTCGCCACGCCGCTTGCCGACGCAGCGGGCCGGACACGGCGAGGCGCGCCGCGAGCGTGCCGCGTACGGCGGGAGCCTCGGGTGGCGGGGCAAGCGCCGGCGGCAGCGCCTTCAGCAACGCTTCCCAGTCCAGCGAGCTCGCGGTCACCTCGATCTCGACGTGAGGCGCCGGGTGCGTGGCGAGGGTGAGCCGGATCGGCGCTCCCGCCAGCCCGCTCTCGCCCAGGTCCAGGCGCGCCTGCTCGAGCGCGAGGAAGCCTGCCCGCACATCCCAGCGCGCGGTTCCGGTCAGCCGAACCGCGAAGGGGCCGACCGGCCGGGGAGAGAGCCGCTCGAGACGCAGCTCCAGACCTCTCAGGACGGCGTCGACGCGCGCTTCACCCGCGCTGGCGGACGTGAGCCGTGGGGCGTCGATGTCGACGTCGAGCGATCCGCTGTCCCGCGAGATGGGAAGCTTCGCCCGCCAGGCCTGCGGGAGGGACTTGGGACCAAGCCGGCGAAGCTCCGCGCGGAACGCGACGAGGCCCGCGCCCCAGCGCAAGTGGACCATGCCGTGCGCGGCGTCGGGCAGGCGGAGCGAGATCAGGGCGGTCGTGTCACCGCCCTCCCGGCCGAAGCTCGCGCTTCCCGCGAGCGGTCCAAGCGCGATGGGCAGATCGTCCGTCTCCGCTGGCGATCCGAGCCTCACGGATGCGCGCGTGAACGCCAGGTCGGGAGCATTGGAGACGGGCGCGGTGGCCGCGCGGGCGCGCCGGGACGCGAAGGCGTGTGCGAGAGCGGCCAGGTCTTCCCCCCTTGCGCCGGCCTCGATCACCACGCCGTCCAGCAGGACGGAGGCGACCTCGAGCCGGCCGGCAGCCAGCGCGAGCAAGCGCGGTCGCACCGTCAGCCGTTCCACGGTGACGAGGGGCGGCTTCCCGGCCGTCCCCGACCGCACCACGATGGGCCCCGCGACGAGGCGGAAGAGGCCATCGAGGGCGACGTCGCCCGTGAGCGTTGCCCCCGGGAAGCGCGCCACCAGCGCGCCGGCCACCCGCGCGCGCAGGCCGGAGCGGACCACCTCCGAGCGGGAGGCGAGCCAGACGAGGCAGGGGATCAGGAAGAGCGCGGCGGCCATGAGTGCCCATCTGCGTCCGACGCGTCGCGTAGTCGCGGAGCGGGGAGCCCGGGCAGGTTGGAGCGGCGGCGAGGGTGGTACGAGATCCATGTCGGCGCGGCTTCTTAGCTCTTGTCTCGAGAGGTGGTCAACGGGGGCTCCCCTCCTCGGCACCCCATCGGGCGTCGCTGGTGTTAAGCATCCTGAGTCGCCGGGGGCGCAGGCGGCCCCCGCCCCGCCGGGCAAGCCCGTCGGGGCCCCACCCTCGCCTAGCGCCCGGGCGATCCATTTTTCGACAGGTATTGAGTCTCCTGCAGGCTAAAGGGACAACGTTGGTTAGAATCCAGCTAGACCCGTGAATTATCTAGGCCCCAGCCTCCGCCGTGCTCGCAGGCGCTCCCGCCCGTGGTGGCGAGGAGCGGCCGCGATCGTCATCGCCCTGCTCGTTAATGGCCTCGCGCTGCGGACGATCCACGTCGACAGCCTGGTGGGCCGGTCACCGATGGGCCAGGCGCCACGATCGGTGACGCTCGCGCCGCTGTCGTCCGCCGAATGGGAAGCGAACCGGCGGCCCACGCAGGCGGCACCTCGTCCCAGGACGTCCCCGCCCGTCGCACCGGCGCCTCCGCCGCCCCCGCCCAACAAGATCAAGGGACAGGTCGTCGACGTGGCGCCGTCGAAGAACAACACCCCGCCCAAGGACAGCCGCTTCGTCGCGGAGCAAGACAGCACCGTGGAGAAGGAGACGCGCTCTCGCTACGCTCGTCCCGGCTACCAGAACACGCTGCCGAAGCCTTCCGATCCGCACCCTGGCCAGCAGGCGGAACGGAAGGAGAGCGTGGCGACCGGAGAGGCGGGACGCAACGGGGCCAAGGCGCCGGGAGCGAAGGTGTCTGAGCAGGAGCGGAAGGAGGCGGGATCGCCCCAGGTACCCGGCCAGGCGGCGGGAGAGCGTCTCGCGCTCAGGCCCGATTCGCGTGGCGACATGGGGCCGCGCGACCCGCGAAAGGGCGTTCGTGGCGTCGCCGGCTCGCGGCCGCTCGCCTTGCTCACGCCTCCCGGCGCCAAGCCAGGCGAGGAAGGCACGAGGGAGGCGCCCGGGACCGAAGGACTCCCCGGGCCGGTCCAGCTGCGCCCGTCGGCCGCCAACTACGAGCGCCTCGCCGGCGGGCCCGCGCCCGACAGGCTCGATGGGATCGAGGAGGGGGAGGGCACGTACCTCAACACGCGCGAGTGGAAGTACGCGAGCTACTTCAATCGCATCAAGCAGGCGGTCGCGACGCAGTGGGACCCGAACGGCGCGCTCATCAAGCGCGATCCGACCGGGCAGCGCTACGCTTACAAGGATCGGCTCACGCTGCTCACGGTGACACTGGACAACAGCGGGTCCCTGAAAGACGTTCACGTTCAGCGCAGCAGCGGGGTCGACTTCCTCGACAGCACCGCCATGGAGGCGTTCCGGAAGGCGCAGCCGTTCGTGAACCCGCCGGGAGGGCTCGCCAACGAGCACGGCGAGATCGCCTTCGTCTTCGGGTTCTACCTCGAGGTCGGCTCGGGCCTGCACATCTTCCGCGGCCCCGCGCCGCCATAGAGCAGCGATCAGTAAGAAATGCCTTTGATTCCGTACCTATCCCCTCTCCCCCGGCGGAGGAGAGGGTTAGGGTGAGGGGGCCGATCCTAGAGGCACTAGTCGACCTTCATCCCCGGCCGCCAGCGCAGCACGGGCTTGCGGGCCGCGCGGACCTCGTCGAGGCGGGCCCGGACGGGCTTCTGCGGCGAAGCCTTCACGCCCTCCGGGTCGGATTTCGCCTGCTCGGCGATGGCGCGCATCCCTTCGATGAACTGGTCGAGCGTCTCCTTCGACTCGGTCTCGGTCGGCTCGATCATGAGCGCGCCGTGGACCACGAGCGGAAAATAGACGGTCGGCGGATGGAACCCGTGGTCGACGAGACGCTTGGCGACGTCCATGGTGGTGACGCCCGTGTCCTTGAGCGCCTTGTCCGTGAAGACCACCTCGTGGAGCGAGTCGGTCTCGTAGGGCAGATGGTAGACGTCCTTCAGCCTGGCGCGGACGTAGTTCGCGTTCAGCACCGCCAGCTCGGCGGTCCTCTTCAGACCCTCCGGGCCGTACTCGCGGATGAGTGCAAGCGCGCGCACGAACATCCCGAAGTTGCCGTGGAACTCGCGCAGCTTGCCGATGGTGCGGGGCCGCTCCTTCTCGTCGTTGACGAGCCGGTACCGCTCGCCTTCCTTCACCACCGCGGGCAAGGGGAGGAACGGTACGAGCTTCTCCGACACCGCCACGGTACCGGACCCCGGGCCGCCACCGCCGTGCGGTGTCGCGAAGGTCTTGTGCAGGTTGAACTGCATGACGTCGAAGCCCATGTCCCCGGGCCGCGCCACGCCGAGCAACGCGTTGAGGTTCGCCCCGTCGCCGAAGACGAGCCCGCCCTTCGCGTGCACGATCTCCGCGATCTCGGCGATGTGCGTCTCGATTGGGTAGAGCCGAAGCGTGGGCGGCGCGACCCCGGCAAAGCCAAGCACGTCCTCAGCCACGACCACCTCGGGATCGCCGAGGA
>JBGQLS010000350.1:0-7078 GCA_041500205.1 Anaeromyxobacteraceae bacterium
CTGCCGCCCGACGTCCCGGCTTCTTGCCCATGCCCGACCGTAGATCACGCCGGAATGGGACCTGTCTACTTGTGTGGGATCATGAGCCCGGTGGGGGAGAGGGGATAGGTATGGAATCAAATGCATTCCTTACTGATCGCTGCTCTACGCGGCGCGGCGGGGAGCTTCGCGCTCGACCTTCTGGCCTTCCGTCTTCTCCGCGCGGCGGAGCTTCAGATCGACAGCGATGGCGCGCACGAGGAAGGAGACGAGCGCGACCGCGCCCACGTCGAAGACGATGTCCGGGCCGACGCGCAGCCAGGTCGCCGTGTGGATGAAGCTGGAGCCGGTCACCGCGGGGCTGCGGGCGTACCAGACGCCGTGCCGGATGGCCTCGAGGAACTGGTAGAAGCCGGCCGGGACGAGCGAGAGGACGATCATGCCGGCCAGGCCGATGTTGAGTCCCCAGAACGCGATCTTGAGGAGCTGGTCCGACCAGGCCGCCTTGCGCACGATGTTGCGCACCGAGAAGAGCATGAGGGCGATGGCGAGGAAGCCGTACACGCCGAACAGCGCGCCGTGCGAGTGGATGGGCGTCGTGTTGATGCCCTGCGCGTAGTAGAGGACGATGGGAGGGTTGATGAGGAAGCCGAAGACGCCCGCGCCCACCATGTTCCAGAACGCCACCGCGGTGAAGAAGTAGAGCGGCCACTTGTACGGCGCGGCGTCACCGCCCATCTTGGCGAGCTTGAGCGTCTGGTAGACCTCGAAGCCGAGCAGCGTGAGCGGCACCACCTCCAGCGCGGAGAAGGTCGCGCCGAGCGACGTGATGAAGAGCGGCGAGCCGGAGAAGTACAGGTGGTGGAAGGTGCCGATGATGCCCGACCCCAGGTAGAGGATGATCGAGAAGTAGGTGGCGCGGGTAGCGGAGGTCTGCTTCACCGCGCCGATGCGGGTGAGGACGAAGGCGAGCGCGACGGTGGCGAAGACCTCGAAGAAGTTCTCCACCCAGAGGTGGACCACCCACCAGCGCCAGTAGTCGGCGTTCGAGATGTGGCTGCCGGGCGTGTAGAAGAGGCCGACCGAGTAGAAGAGCGGGATGGAGACCGAGGCGTAGAGGAGGAGGTGCGTGAGGCCGCCCTTGTCCTTCTCCGCCGCGAGCGCCGGCTTGATGGCGCGGTAGACGAGGCCGAGCCAGAGGAGCATCCCGGCGATGAGGCCGATCTGCCACACGCGGCCTAGCTCGATGTACTCGTAGCCCTGATTGCCGATGAGGTAGTCGTTCCCGAGCTTGCCCTGGATGCCGGCCCAGGTGCCCGCGAGGGCGCCGACGACGACCACCACGAGCGCGCCGAGGAGCGTGAGCACGAGCGCCTTCTGGCCCTTGGGCTCCTTGCCGCCGATGACGGGGCCGATGACAAGGCCGGTCGCGAGCCAGCAGGTGGCGATCCAGAACACGGCCAGCTGGAGGTGCCAGGTGCGGGTCGCGGCGTAGGGGATGAGGTGCGTGAGGTCGAGGCCGAAGATCTTGTTGCCCTCGACCGCGTAGTGGCCGGTCACCGAACCCAGGATGGCCTGCAGGAGGAAGAGCACGAGCGCGACGAGGAAGTAGGGCAAGGTCGCGCGCTGGCTGGCGGTCGGCTTCGGCTCGGCGAGCTTGGCGAAGACGGGCGCCTCGTCCGCCTCGCGGTTGCGCATGTAGAGGTAGATGGCGAGGCCGATGCCGAAGATGAGGAGGACCACCGACGCGATGGACCACACCAGCGCGGAGGGGAGCACGCGGTTCCCGACGAGCGGGTCGAAGGGCCAGTTGGCGGTGTAGGTGTAGGTCTCGCCGGGGCGGTTCGTGCCGGCGGCCCATGACGTCCAGAAGAAGAAGGCGGTGAGCTGCCGGCCGTCCTGGGCGGTCTTCACGACGCCCTTCGGGATCGACATGGCGTCGGAGCCGTTGCTCCAGAGATCCGTGTAGTAGCGCACGAGCTCGGGGACGGCGGCGGCCTGCCCGCTCGAGAGCGCGAGGGTGTCCGTCGCGGCGTCGTACCGGTTCGCCTTGAGCTCCTCGGCGACGAGCGCGCTGACGCGGCCCTTCTCGCCGGTCTCGAGCGCCTCGAGGTCCTTCTGGGAGAAGCTGCGCGCAGCCTCGGGGGCGAGCCCGCGCAGGAGGCCGGCGGTGACGAGGCCGGTGCGGTGGAGCGCGTCGGCCGACCAGTCGGCCGCGAGATAGGCGCCGTGCCCCCAGATCGAGCCGATGTGCTGACCGCCGTGCGCGAGGTAGTAGCGCTGGCCGGCCATGATGTCGCCATAGCTGAAGACCGTCTGGCCCGCGGCGTCCACGACCTTGGCCGGGATGGGTGGCTTATTCTCGTTGATCTTGGTCCCGCCGAAGATGAGGACGGTGAAGGCGGCGACGAGCACGAAGAGCAGGATGGCTTTGCTGCGTCCGTTCGACATGTCGGTCTCGTTCTCCCTGAGTTGTTGCGGCTGGTGACAATGGGTTCGGTTCGGCGCTGCGCGTGGCGCGGGGCTACTTCGCCCGCTGGCGATGCGGCGGCGGAAGCGCGGGGGCTGGTCCGCCGCTGGCGATGTGGGCGGCGGTCCGTAGCGCGGGGGCTTGTCCCCCGCACCGCGTGTGCGGTGAGGTGGCGCGGGTGTTCAGCAGCAGCCGCCGAAACCGGCGGCCGGGCGCCGCTGCGATTCCTCGCGGGTCAGCGGCGCGTGGCGCTCGACGAGCTCCTCGGCGAGCTGGTGGAGCCGCTCGCGCTCGCCGGAGCCGGTCTTCTTCGCCTCGTAGGCCTCGCAGTCGGCGGAGACGCGCGCCAGCACCTCGGGCGGCAGGCGCTGCTCGGCCATCGGGTAGAGGATCACGTCCTCCTTGTGGATGTGTCCGCGGAGGAGGTTCCCGTAGCCGTGGGCGGCCTCGGCCAGCCGCTGGCGGTCCTCGGCGCTCCACGCTCCGGGCCGCGCCGAGAGCTCGGCCAGCACGCGCACGTAGCCTCGGCCCTGGTCGTGCTCCGAGAGCATCACCGCGATGGGCCCGCCGTTGCGCGGGAAGCCCGCCTCCACCATGGCCGCGAAGAGGATGTCCTCCTCCTTGCCGTGGTGGTGTGCGTCGGCGAACTCGCGGATGAAGGTGATGAAGCGGCCGAGCTCGACCTTCTCGCCCGGGTCATCGGTCGTCTTGCGGCCGACCGCGTCGGCGAAGGAAACGAGCGCGTCGATGGCGCGCTCGATCGTCCGGTGCTCGTTCATCAGGGTCTCGATGGCGTCCATGGCGTCTCCTCGCGAAGCGACCGCCGCCGCGAAAGGCGGCGAGGGCGCAGTGGTTAACGGATGGCGCGGCCTATAGCGACAGGCGTGCCAGCGAGGAGAAGCCAGTGATTACGGCGCGTTGAACATCAGGCCGCCAGCCCGCCCACCGCCATCTGGGTGGAGGCGGCACCGAAATGCGGGTGGGCGACGGGATTTGGGTGGAGCGAGGCGGGACGGCCCAACTCGACGTCCGAGAAGGACCGAGACCCTGATCTACTGATCTGGCGTCGGCAGCTTCGATCGCCGGGCGAGGCCCTGCCAGCGCCGCAAGGCGGCAACGGTCTCCTCCAGCCAGCGGAGCCTCTCCGCTGGCGTCATCCGGAGGCCGATGCGAGCCTGCAAACGGCGATGCTCGGCCCAGCCTCGCGGCCACTCCGGATCGCCAGGGTTCGACTTGCTCTTCACGTCGAGCCTCCGCTCTCGTCCTCTCCTAGCGCCTCGAGCGCGGCCACGTCGGCGAGGTCCTGTGGCCGCCCCGCTGCGCGTTTCATGGCGAGCAAGTCCACGAGTGAGGCAACGGCCGCGCGCGTGCTCCCGAGTTGCACGACGACCCTGCGCCCCCATGCTCCTTCGAACTCGATCGGTTCCCGGACGAAGAGATCGACCTCGAGCCCAGGGCATCGGTCGCTCCAGACGGAGAAGACCGTGAGCCCCTTCTCTTCCACCCAGGACGCGCGGGCACTCGCGTCCGCGAACTGCTCCATGGGCACCGGGGCGCGCGGCCTGAACCCGATCCCCTTCAGCGCGGCGACGGTCCGCAGTGCGTTGTCGCGGTCGAGCGCTACGCTCAGGTCGAGATCTGCGGTGGTCCGGAGATGTCCGTGAAGGACCACGGCCACCCCACCCACCACCAGGTAGCGCACGCCAGCGGCCTCCAGCGCGGCGAGGACGTCCTCGATCGGATGCGCGCTCAAGGCATGAAGCGTAACGCGCCCGGGCACCGAGGTCGAGCCGCACCCGCGGCTCGCTCTTGCCGCCGTGGCCCACCTGGCGGTTGATCCGGGTCGAACTCGACGGTGGCGGGCATGTTGGTCGGGTCGCGGAAGTGCGACGACGCCCGCTCAGGCCCTGGCGCCTCCGCCCTCGAGCGCAGGGAAGGTCCAGACGAGCGCGCCTGGGGCCACCCCCTTCACACAGACGAATCCGCGGTGTACGCCGTGGAGGTGATGGGCCGCACATAGCGACACCATATTCGACTCACAGTCACCGCCGCCCCGCGACCGGTATACCACGTGGTGAGCGTGCACCGCGGCCCGGCTGCAGCCGGGCACCTGGCAAAACCCGCCATCGCGCTCCAGCACTCGCTTGTGTAGCGTGTTCCGCTCCTTCGAAGCCTCCTTCCAGGTGTCGATGAAGTGGCGGGCAGAGACTTCGAGGCAATCGCCGGCGCTCATCCAGCGCCCCTCCGCGGCACGGACGGTTCAGACGAGCTCTCCGAGGAGCCGCACCATCCGCCCCGGCACGCGGACCCGAAACTCGCTGCGCTCACACATCTGCGCCTTCTCCTCCGCCTGGGCCTCCCGCCGCAGCTCGACGCAGGTGGCCTCCTCGCCCCGCGCGAGCCAGCGGGCCAGGGTCTCCTCGGTGGCGGCGCCGGCCACGATCCTTGCCTTCTCGTAGGAGAGGCGCCCCTCGCGCATGGCGACGCGCAGCTCGGGAAGCTCGTAGAGCCGGCGCTCTAGCCAGATGCGCTGCTCCACCGTGCGCAGGGAGAGGCCAAGCCTCTGGGAGCAGTAGTGGTCGAAAGTGGCGAACCTCGCGTCGCGCCAGAGGCCGAGCATGCGCATGAGCATGGCGAGGTGGCCGAGCACCTCGTCCCACCGGTCGCGGGCGGCGGAGAGCCGGCGCAGCTCGGCGTCGAGTGCCTGCGGATGCGTGCTGGGCAGAGGAGGGGGCGCGGCGTAGGTCTCGACCGCCTGCAGGAAGGCCCAGCGCGTCTCGGCTTCGAGCGCGTCCTTCCACTCCTCGCGCCAGCGGGAGATGCGCCCGTGGAAGATGTCGTCCTCGGGACGCTTGCCCCCAGGTTCCGGCTCGGGCGAAGGATGCGCGCCCAGGTACTCCTGGCAAATGACCTCGAGCCTGTCCCAGACCGGGGCGGCCGCGCCGAGCAACTTTCCCGCGAGCGCCAGCGCCTCGTCGAGCACGAGGTGCCCCTCGGGCGAGAGCATGAGATCGACGCGCTCCCAGGGCTCGCTCTCCTCGGGAGGCTCGGCGCCGGTCTCGCGCACCGCCTTCTCGAGCTGCCGAACGGTGCAAGTACGCGCTCGCTCCACCCAGGCGCCCTCCTCGTCGCCGCGCGCGACCGCCAGCACGGTCTGGGCCTGCCGGACGGTGATCTCGCCGCTCCGGACGGCGCCCGCGAGGAGCGGCCGGTCCCGTAGCTCCCGGGCGAGCCGGATGAGCCCCTGCGCCGCGGTGCCGCCAATGCCGAGCCGCTCGCGCGCGTAGTCGCGGACGGTCGAGAAGCCGAGCCTGAGAACGCGGTCGCCCTCCGCGAGAGCGGCGAGGGCCTCGCCCAGGGCTACGTCGAGCGCCCCATGCCCCCGCGCCACGCGCGTGAGGAGCGCGTCGACGAGGATACCGGCCTCGCCGCGGCACACGTCCCGGCGCTCGTGCGAGCTCGGCGGCCGCAGCGCCGTCGCTGGAGATCCAACCAGGGAGCTGAATGATGCTTCCAACGTCATCCTCCTGAAACGCTCGGCGCGTACGCGCGACGCCCGCGCCGGAGCCTGTACCGACGTCGCAGGCGTCGTCGCTGCCTCCATCTCACCGCGCGCAGGAGGGGCCTGTTCTCGAGGCCGCCGCTGGGTGATGCGCGACCTCTGGCGAGAGCGCCGGTGAACAGGAGGTCGAGGAGGTCGAGAACCGTAGGGCGTGGTCCAACGACTGGTCACCAGGCTGTCTGCACGATGCCTGCCTGTCGGATCCTCTCGTCCTTCGTGACGAGGACCGCTCCGCGGGTGAGCGCCGTGGCAACGATCAAGCGATCAGCGGGATCGCCGTGGAGCGTCCCGAGTTGCGCCGACGCCACTGCGACTGCGGGCGTGAGCGGGAGCAGGTCGATTCCCGCGGACCTGAGCGCATCGTCCATCCAGGCCACGGGGTCGCGGTCCAGTTCGATCCGACCTCGCGCGACCAGCATGGCGACCTCCCAGCAGCTGATGGCGGCGATCCCTTTGCTTCGGCTCTTGCGGAGGACTCGCTGCGCTTCGCTTCCGAGCTGGCCGGGGGCACTCACCAGCCAGATCCACGCGTGGGTGTCGAGCACGATCACCGCGACGCGTCCCACGACTCGTCGATGGGCGCGACGATGTCGCCCACGCACCGCACGCTGCCGCGCATCGGCCGGCGCTCCGTGTCGTCGTCCAAGGCGACGACCTGGGCGACTGGCCTCCCACGCTTGGTGACGATCAGGGTTTCCCGGGTCTTGCTCACCTCATCCAGGAGGGCGAGGCAGTGCGTCTTGAACTCGGCAGCGGAGATCGTCCGACGGGCGCCCTTCATGGTCATATGGTAATGACCATAATGCCCACACGTCAACGGAACTGCGCGCGGCGACGTGCCGCGGCCACGCGGCCAAGGTGACGGCGCCCCGCTCAGGCCCTGGCGCCTCCGCCCTCGAGCGCGGGGAAGGTCCACACGAGCGCGGCCGGGGCCACCCCCTTCACACAGACGAATCCGCGGTGTACGCCGTGGAGGTGATGGGCCGCACACAGCGACACTAGATTCGACTTAAAGTCACTGCCGCCCCGCGACCGGTACACCACATGGTGAGCGTGCACCGGGTGCC
>JBGQLS010000351.1:0-7022 GCA_041500205.1 Anaeromyxobacteraceae bacterium
AGCTTCTCGTCGCCCGCGAAGTCGCCCTCGGTCGTGATGACCGTCTCCTGGCCGTTCTCGAGCAGCACCCCCACCTTGCCCGCCTTGAGGCGCCCGGTCCGGATCTTCGGTCCCTGCAGGTCCTGCAGGACGGCCACCGCCTTCACCAGGCGTCGCGACGCTCCACGGATCCGGTCGAGGACGCCCGCGTGATCCTCGTGGCGGCCGTGCGAGAAGTTGAGACGCGCGACGTCCACGCCGTGCTCGAGGAGCTTCACGATGGTTTCGGAGTCGGAGCTCGTGGGACCGAGCGTGGCGACGATCTTGGCACGGCGCATCGGTGCAGGGTTTGTAGTGCTTCTCCCGACGGCTCGCGACCCCGTTCAGCATGGGAACGCTCCCAGGCGCTTCGCGGCACCCAACTCTGCAAGAAACGGCAGATCGAAGGCCGTATCACCGACCCGATCGGGCTGGGTCTGCGTGCGTGACTCCTCGGATGGTCCACGGCGGGATCCCGGCAACGTGGCAGCCGATGCGGTATCACTCTCGTCCTGAATGAGTCGCTCAGCGCGCCTCGATCTCGTTGGGCCCGTCGCCCGCGGCATTGGCCGCCAGCGAAGGACGACCCCCCGCGCCATGGAGTCGTCCGTTCTGCCGGTAGAAGAGGCGCGCAGCGCACTGCTCGCGACCGCCAAGCTGCCGCGCTCGTTCTACGCGCGCGACTCCCGCAAGGTGGCGAAGGAGCTCCTCGGCAAGGTGCTCGTCCACGTGGACGGCGGCGTTCGCCGGGCCGCGCGCATCGTCGAGACCGAGGCCTACTGCGGTGAGGATGACCGGGCCTCGCACGCCCGGTTCGGCCCGACTCGCCGCGCGGCCATCATGTTCGGCCCCCCCGGCTACGCCTACGTCTATCTCATCTACGGGCTCTCGCAGTGCTTCAACGTGGTGACCGGCCTGGTAGGCCTCGCCTCGGCGGTGCTGGTGCGGGCTGGAGAGCCGGTGGAGGCGTGCCTTCACGCCACCACGGGCCCAGGGAATCTGTGCCGCGCGCTGGGCCTCCGGCGCGAGACGCACAACGGCCTCGACCTGACGGGCGACCTCCTCTTGCTCGAGGACGCGCCCCGCCCCAGGGAGCGCGTGGTGGCCTCGGCCCGCGTGAACGTGGGCTTCGCGGGGAGCTGGGCCGAGAAGCCCTGGCGCTACACGCTGGAGGGGAACCGCTTCGTGTCGAAGCCCTGGCCGGAGCGATGGGGGCGCAGGGCGGGCGAACGCCGGCCGCGGCGGGTGTGAGGGGGATCGCTTCGGCCGGAAACGAATCAGCGACACGGGGTCTGCAAGCCCGGGGCAGAGCTGGCCAAGGCCGCGGAATCCCGATGGAAGCGCTGGCCGCGGCGGCGCGCTGTGGCAGATTTGAAGCAGCGATACGGCGCGAGCGCGACGTTGCGTGCGACCGTGGCGCGATGGCATAGCCGCGAGTGACAGGGCACCGTGTTGGGATCGGGCGCCGTGGTTACATACAGGCTCGAGTTCTACGAAGATGAGCGCGGCGACGCTCCGGTGCACCGCTGGCTGCGCGAGGAGCTCGCGCTCCCCAAGCGGCAGGCGCTCGGCTACGCGATGCACATCGTGCTGCAGCGCCTCGGTGTAGCGGTATGCGGGACTGAGTTCGGGAAGCAGCTTGGCGGCGGCCTGTTCGAGTTCCGGCTTCGGGGCGACCTACGGGACCGCGTCCGGCCAGGAGAGGAAGCTGGTGGCTTCCTTCTCAGAGTCTTCTGTTGCGCGCACGGCGACCGGCTCATCCTGCTGCTCGCGGCCTACGACAAGGGCGAGGACCCCTCTCGGCGGCGGCAGAACGCCGAGATCGTGCTCGCGCGGGCAAGGCTCCGTGACTGGCAGCGGCGCCGGGCGGGCGCGCGGCGACGTTGACGAGTGATGGGTTCGGGCCCATATTCAGGTGTTGGGGAGCCGCCATGGCCCAGACGTTCGACGCCTTCATGCAGGAACTCGAGGAGGAGACCCGCCGGGCGGGTCCGGCGGCCGTCGCCCGGGCGGAAGCCCTGAAAGCGCGGTACAGCCTCGCGAGCGACCTGATCCTCCTCCGGAAGCGCCGCGGGCTGACCCAGCGCCAGCTCTCGGCACGCACCGGTATGCAGCAGAGCGAGATCAGCCGCATCGAGGGCGGGCGCGCCAACCCGACCGCGGCCACCCTCGCCGCGCTGGCGCGTACCCTCGGCGGCGAGCTGCGAATCGTTCCCTCGGCCGTCAGGAAGGGGCCGTCCGTGCGCGGCTCGGGGGCGCGGAGCGCCCGTGCGCGAACAGCGGCGCGACGCCTCGTGCCTCGCCCGGCACGCCGGTCCCGCGCTTGATGCGGCGTTGTCCGCGCCAGTCTCACGTCACGACCCAGCCGACGGATGGAGCCGCGACTTCGACGAGCTGATGGACGGATGAGCAGGACGCCGGCGTGGATCGTACCGCCGACGATGCTTCACTACTCATCGAGAACAGGCCACTCGTAAGTCGCTCCGATCCACCCGCCCGACAGGACGCCTGCGAACGCTGTCGGCAGCCGCCTGCACGATGTCGGCCGTGCTGCTCTGGACGGCAGCATCGCGGTGGCGAGGCCGCCCGGTCAGCGGGCCTTGCGGTCCGGTTCGCGGCTCACGCAGAGGCCAGCCAGGAGCCGCTCGATGGTCTCGACCACGCTCCTGCGCGCGGCGGCCTTGTCTGTCGCGTCAGCGACGACGCGGGCTCCTGTATTGAGGGCGCCCAGGAGCAGCTGTGCCGCCGTCTCGACCGACTTCGTCTCGATGAGCCCGGCGTCGCAGGCCTTCGCGAGCTGCTCCTCGAAGACGCCCAAGCCGTAGCGCTTGTCGATCTCGCACCAGACGCGCCAGCTCAGGACGGGCGGCGCGTCGAGCACGATGATGCGCTGCACCTCGGGGCGCAGGCAGGCATCGAGATAGGCTTCGCACACCGCGCGCAGCTGCTCCCACGGATCGCCTGCCTCCCGCCCCTTGCAGCGGACCTCCTCGGTCAGATCGCGCTCGACCTCCTCGACGACGGCGCGGAAGAGCTCCCGCTTGTCCTCGAAGTGATGGTAGAGCGCGCCCCGCGTCACGCGGGTCCCCTCGGTGATGTCGTCGATCGATACGTCCGCGTACCCTCGCTCGGCGAACAGCGACCGCGCGGTCTCGACGAGAGCAGCGCGCGTGTCCTCGGCTGCTTGTTCGCGCCGGCTCTTGCGGTCCGGTTGGGGCCCTGGCTTGACGTCCATACCATCGGTATCTTAGATACCTACCGTTGGTATGTCAAACTGCTTTTCCGGCCTCGGCGGTCGAGAGCACAGGAGCGCCTGCATGCACAAGTATGTGATCGAGCGAGAGATTCCGGGCCTCGGGAAGATGTCGCCCGCCGAGTTGCGCGCGGTGTCGCAGAAGTCGAACGCGATCCTGCGGGAGCACGGTCCCAGCATCCAGTGGGTCCACAGCTACGTCACCGCCGACAAGCTCTACTGCATCTACTACGCGGCCAATCCCGAGCTGATCCGGGAGCACGCCCGGTGCAGCGGCGTCCCCGCGAACAGGATCGCGGAGGTCGTCGCGGTGATCGATCCCACGACCGGCGGGATGTAGCGAGTCCGCTCTCCGTTCTTCGATCGGGAGTGCAGAACGAACAGTGAATCATGGATCAATCGGTCCGTGAAGGGACGGGTGTTGCCGAGGGATCGCAAAGATCCTCCGCTCGCCCGAAACGCAGCGACGTGTTCGAGAGGAGTGAACCATGACGATCGGTCTCGAGAAGGCGATGGTGGATGGTTTCCGGAGCAGCTTGCGGGGCGAGGTGCTCGCGCCCGGGGAGTGCGGTTACGAGCAGGCGCGGCAGCTCTACAATGCGGCGTTCGACAAGCACCCGGCCCTGATCGCGCGCTGCGCGAGCGTCGAGGACGTCGTCGCGGCGGTGAAGCTCGGCCGCGGCCGTCGCCTCGACATCGCGATCCGTGGAGGAGGCCACAACGGCGCGGGGCTCGCCAGCGTGGACGGTGGGCTCGTCATCGACCTCCGGGGCATGAAGGCAATCCGCGTGGATCCTGGCGCGCGCACGGTCACGGTCCAGGGCGGCGCGCTGTGGCGCGACCTCGACCAGGCCACGCACGCGTTCGGGCTCGCGACGCCCGCCGGGATCATCTCGACCACCGGCGTCGGCGGCCTGACGCTCGGCGGCGGACACGGGTACCTGACCCGCAAGCACGGGCTCACGGTCGACAACCTCATCTCCGCGGACGTCGTGCTCGCGGACGGGAGCTTCGTCACCGCCAGCGAGAGCGAGCACGAGGACCTGTTCTGGGCGCTCCGCGGCGGGGGCGGCAACTTCGGCGTGGTCACCTCGTTCACGCTTCGGCTCCACCCGGTCACGACCGTGGTGGCTGGGCCCACGCTGTGGCCGCTCGACGCAGCGGGAGACGTCCTGCGCTGGTATCGGGAGTTCCAGCCGGCGGCGTCCGAGGACGTGTTCGGCTTCTTCGCCTTCCTGACCGTGCCACCCGTGGCACCGTTCCCCGCGCAGCTCCATCTGAAGAAGATGTGCGGGATCGTGTGGTGCTACACGGGGCCGAAGGAGCAGGCGTCCGACGCCTTCGCGCCTGCCCTGCGGGTCGCAAAGCCGGCCCTCCACGGCGTCCAGGAGATGCCGTACCCGGTGTTGCAGGGCGCCTTCGACGGGCTCTATCCGCCGGGAGATCAGTGGTACTGGCGCGGCGACTTCGTGAAGGAGATCCCCGACGCGGCGATCGCTCGGCACGTCGAGTTCGCTGCTCGCTTGCCGACGATGCAGTCGACGATGCACCTCTACCCGATCGACGGCGCCGCGCACCGCGTCGGGAAGGACGAAACGCCGTTCAGCCATCGCGACGCGAACTGGTCGCAGGTCATCGTCGGCGTGGACCACGACCCCGCCCGCGCCGACGCGCTGCGCTCGTGGGCCGTCGAGTACTGGGAGGCTCTCCACCCGTACTCGGCCGGCGGCGCCTACGTGAACTTCATGATGGACGAGGGGCAGGAGCGCATCCGCGCCAGCTACCGCGACAACTACGCCCGGCTCGCCCGCGTCAAGTCCCAGTACGATCCCGAGAACCTCTTCCACGTGAACCAGAACATAAAGCCCGCGCGGTGACGTTCTTCGGTACCCACGTCTGGCGGCACCGGGACCGTACCTCCCGCAAAGGCGGTCGTTCACGCGGCAGGCGCGTATAGGTTCTAGCTTCCACGGGGCGGGTCCGTCCCGCGCGGGGGAGCAGACATGATGGAGCAACCGGTCGAGAACCATGGCGTCATCGGCGACATGAACACCGTCGCGCTCGTCGGGAAGAACGGCTCGATCGACTTCATGTGCTTCCCGCGGTTCGACTCGCCGACCATCTTCGCGGCGCTCCTCGACCCGGAGAAGGGCGGCCGTTTCCAGCTCGCCCCCGAGTCCGCCGAAGCCCGCCAAGTCCAGCTCTACCTCCCGGACTCGGCCATCCTGCTCACGCGGTTCCTCTTCGCCGAGGGCGTCGCCGAGGTGTCCGACTTCATGGCGGTCGAGAGCGCCGCGCGGACACTGGTGCGGCGGGTCAAGACGGTCAGGGGGGAGATCTCGTTCCGCATGCTCTGCGCCCCACGCTTCGACTACGGCCGCGCCCGTCACCGCGTCGAGCGGCGTTCCGAGCGTGAGTGGCTGTTCGCTTCAGAAGGCGCGGACCACGTCGCCTTCCTGCTCCGGAGCGACGTGCCGCTCTCCCCCGCGGGCGGCGATGCCCTCGCGACCTTTCGCCTCGGCGCCGGCCAGTCCGCCTCCTTCGTCCTCGAGGAGGTCACGCCCGGGCAGCCAGCCGTGTCGTCGGCGCCAGACTTCGTCTCCGCGAGCTTCAAGCGAACCAACGACTACTGGAGGAGAGGGATCGCGCGATCGACCTATCGAGGGCGCTGGAGGGAGATCGTCAACCGCTCGGCCCTGACCCTCAAGCTGCTCTCCTCCGACGCGCACGGTTCCATGGTCGCTTCGCCCACGTTCGGGCTCCCGGAGCGGCTGGGCGGCGAGCGCAACTGGGACTACCGCTACACCTGGATCCGGGACACTTCCTTCGCGCTCTACGCCGTCCAGCGTCTCGGGTTCACCAACGCGCGCGCCTTCATGAACTGGGTCGAGGCGCGCTGCGGCGAGCTCGGCGCGGACGGCTCGCTGCAGGTCATGTACGGCATCGACGGGCGCCACGAACTTCCAGAGGAGACGCTGACCGGCTGGTCGGGGTACGCGCAGTCGCGGCCGGTGCGCATCGGCAACGCCGCGCATCATCAGCTGCAGCTCGACATCTACGGCGAGCTGATGGACGCGGTCTACCTCTACAACAAGTACGCGGAACCCATCTCCCACGACCTGTGGCGCGACCTCGTGCGGCTCGACGACTTCGTCTGTACGCAATGGCGCGAGCCGGACGAGGGCATCTGGGAGGTGCGCGGCGGGCGCCGGGAGTTCCTCGTGTCCCGGGTCATGTGCTGGGTGGCGGTCGATCGCGCCATCCGCCTTGCGCAGAAGCGTTCCTTCCCGGCGCCGCTCGACCGCTGGTACGCGGTGCGCGACGCCATCTACCAGGACGTGTTCGACAGCTTCTGGGACCCCGCGCGACGCGCCTTCGTGCAGCACAAGGGCGCGAAGACCACGGACGCCGCGTCGCTGCTCATGCCACTCGTGAAGTTCATCAGCCCGACGGATCCGCGCTGGCTCTCCACGCTGCGGGCGATCGAACGAGACCTCGTCGAGGATTCGCTCGTGTTCCGTTACCGCCCGCAGGAGGCGGCGCCCGACGGCCTCGCCGGCGAGGAGGGCACGTTCAACATGTGCTCCTTCTGGTACGTCGAGGCGCTCGCGCGTTCCGGCGACCTCGACCAGGCGCGCTTCATCTTCGAGAAGATGCTCGGGTACGCCAACCATCTCGGCCTCTACTCCGAGCAGCTCGGCCCGCGCGGCGAGCACCTCGGCAACTTCCCTCAGGCCTTCAGCCATCTCGC
>JBGQLS010000352.1:0-7005 GCA_041500205.1 Anaeromyxobacteraceae bacterium
CCCTCCCTCATCACCGACACCGCGTCCTCGGTGTCCGCGTGGGCGGTCATCAGGAGAACGGCCACGTCCGGTTGGACGTGCCGCAGCTTCCGGAAGAGCGAGATCCCGTCGAGCCCGGGTAGACGCACGTCCGAGAGGACGATGTCGTAGGCCTCGCTCTCGGCGGCGCGCAGGGCGGCGCTGCCGTCGGCGCACTCCGTCACCGCGTAGCCCACCGCCTGGAGCGCGTCTCGCACCGGGATACGGACGATCCGATCGTCTTCGGCGAGGAGGAGCTTCATGCTTGGGGGATACTAACTCCAACCTGTGCGCCAGCGCGCCAGCGCGCCTGCACGCCTGACGCAGCTATCAGCAGGTAGTCGTCGCCGCGCGGAGGGATTTGCCGGGCGGGACCTCGGCAGGCAACCTGGTTGTCGCCTTCACGCGCGCCCACCAGCGAGCGATCGGATGGGCGACGTGAGGAGATTTGGCACTCTATGCCGATGAAGAAGCGTGAACCGGAGCCGATGCAGGCAGGGCGCTCGGGTCAGGAGCGAGCCGCGTACGCCTCCTTCAGAACCTCCACCGGATGAAGCACGGGGAAAGGAAGCGCCTGCTGGAACTGGAGACGGCAGCTCAGGCAATCGGTGACGACCCGCCCGGGGGAGCTCGCACTGATCGCCTCCATCAGGCGGCGGCCCATCTCGAGAGACGTCTCGTGAAACTCCCGCTTGAGGCCCATGATGCCGCCCATACCGCAGCAGTCGAACGGCCCGCCGACCTTCTCCAGCGAGCCCCCCGGCACCAGGCGGAGCAGGTCGGACCATGGCTGGCCGATGTCCTGCTCCTTGAGATGGCAAGGCGCGAAGTAGGCCATGCGTTCTGACACGCGGCCCAAGGTCCGATCGAACTCCCCCCGCTGGTCCAGGTTCACGAGGTACTCCCCCAGATCGTAGGTGCGGCTGGCCACGGCGATCCGCCTCAGGCCACTCAACGACCGGAAGTAGCCATCGTCGTGGAGCGAAAGTCCGTGCGTGAACCCCTCCGGCGGCTTGCAGCGCGCCGATGGCGGGGTGGCATTCCCGACCGCACCGAAGCACTCGCGGGCCATGCATTCCCGGGCCTTGCCGGGCTCGCCTCCCGCCTCGCCCAGCACCTTCCTGAAGGCGGCCTGGTACTCGTCGGAGAAGAAGGCACCGTCGCAGAGCACCTTCTTCAGCATGTATCCGCAGGTCGGGCAGGTGCAGACGATGTCGAAACCGTCCTGCGCGACGGCTTCGAGCTGCAGGAGGTTGAACTCGGCCAGCGCGAAGGTGAAGGGTCGATCGCCTTCCAGCATGCTCGGCATGCCGCAGCACTTCTGGGCGGGGAGGTAGACTTGGATGCCGTTCCGCTCCAGGACCTCGACGGCCGCCCTGGCGACGTCCGGGAAGATGTACTGCGCCGTGCAGCCCGCGAAGTACGCGACCTTCCTCCCCGTTCCGCGGGGCTTCTCTTGCAGTCCCCGCCTCCTGGCCCATGTCGCAAAGGGCTCCGGCGGGAACTGGGGGAGAGAGCGCTCGGGATGGATACCAAGGAGCCGCCTCGACAACCCGGCAGTGGGCTCCCTCCGGAGCAGCAGGTTGGCGAGCCTTGGACACGTGTCGCCGATCTTCCCGACGCGCTCCACGTCTTCCAGGAGGCGGAGTCCTGGCCTCAGCCCGTCGCGCGCGACGAAGGCGCCCTTCGCCTCCATGATGCCGGCCCGGACGTCGGGACAGGCGCACAGTCCGCACATGTTGCAGAGCCCGATGAGCTCCTTCAACTCTCCGGAGGTGATCTCCCGGTGCTCGTTCATCTCGCGGTCGTGGAGCTGAAAGAGCCTGGGGAAGAACAGGCAAGACGTGTCCTCCATGAGGTCCCTGCACGTCTCGCAGTCCGCGCAGAGATCCACCACGCGCCGCGCCAGCTTAGCGGGATCCGTTCTCTGCATGGCAAGGCTCCTGGGGTCGTTGCGGCCGTCCTGGCGCCGCTCACTCCGCTGGCTGCATGTCCGGCCCGACGGCGCCCAGCTCCCCGGCGAAGTACCGGCGGCGGAGCCACAGCGCGACGTTGACGAGCCCGATGAGGGCGGGAACCTCGACGAGTGGCCCGATGACCGCAGCCAGGGCGCCACCGTGGTTGATGCCGAAGGTGGCCACGGCGACGGCGATCGCCAGCTCGAAGTTGTTCGAGGAGGCGGTGAACGACAGCGTCGCTGCCTGGCCGTAGGTTGCGCCGACCTTCTTCGACATGAAGAAGGAGACGAAGAACATCACCACGAAGTAGACGAGCAGCGGGATGGCGATCCGCACGACGTCGAAGGGTAGCTCGACGATCTTCTCGCCCTTGAGCGAGAACATCACGAGGATCGTGAAGAGCAGGGCGACGAGGGTAATCGGGCTGATCTTGGGGATGAACTTGCTGTGGTACCAGTCCTTGCCCTTGGCCTTGATGAGCGAGAACCGCGTGACGACCCCGGCGATGAACGGGATGCCGAGGTAGATGAAGACGCTCTTCGCGATCTCGCCGATGGTGATATTGACGGCGACGCCCTGCAAGCCGAACCAGGTCGGCAGGACGGTGATGAAGACGTAGGCGTAGACGGAGTACAGCAACACCTGGAAGATGGAGTTGAAGGCCACCAGGCCCGCGCAGTACTCGGTGTCGCCCTTGGCCAAATCGTTCCAGACGATGACCATCGCGATGCAGCGCGCGAGGCCGATCATGATGAGTCCGACCATGTACTCGGGCTTGTCGTGGAGGAAGAGCACGGCCAGCCCGAACATCAGGATGGGACCGACGATCCAGTTCTGAACGAGCGACAGGCCGAGCACCTTGGTGTTGCGGAAGACCGGGCCCATCTCCTCGTAGCGCACCTTCGCCAGCGGCGGGTACATCATCAGGATCAGGCCGATGGCGATGGGAACATTGGTCGTCCCGACGTTGAACTGATTGATGAATGGGACGACCGCCGGGAACAAGTATCCGCCGCCGACCCCAATCGCCATGGCGATGAAGATCCAGAGCGTGAGATAGCGATCGAGGAACGACAGGCGCTTCGCGACGCCCGTGTCTTCGTCCGCGACCAGTGCCGCTGCGAGCTCATTGCTCATCGACGATCTCCTTCAGTCGCCTGTAGGGAAAGGGGTCGACGCCTGCCCATCGCGGCACGCCAGGGGCCCGGATGCGGCAGGACGCATCATCGCCGTCCTCCCGCGGAACGACCGTTCGCCATCGCGGCCACGACTCGCCTCGTCGACCCGCTTCCCTCGCGAGGGGCACAGGACGTCTCGCGCTCCTTGCGCCCGAGCCATTCATGAAGAGACCGGAGCGCGCGAGCAGCCCCGGGATGCTTCGCGAGCTTGTCGCGCAAGGAGTCGAGCTGGGCGCGTTCGAGTTCGCTCTCGGGCGTGCAAAGAGAGTAATAGGACCAGGCCCCGCCCTTCCGGTCGACCACCAGCGCCGCGTGGCGCAGCGTTGCCAGGTGGCGCGAGGCCTTGGACTGCGTGATGCCGAGCGCCTCCATGAGGTCGCAGACGCACAGCTCCCGGTGGTTGAAGAGCAACCACAGGATCTGCAGCCGCACTTCGTCAGCGAGGACCTTGAAGAACTGTGCGACGTCTCTCACGACAACCTCCGTAGCGAATATTCGGATAGCCGGTTGTCCGCATGACGGCAATACGCCAAGATGTCGCAGCAGTGGCCGCATGCGTGATCGCCAGCACCTGCGCCGGATGCGCTCAACGGGCGGGCCGGTCATCGTCGTGGACGGCGCCCTGAAGTTCGCTGGTCGCGTGGCTACCGGAGGCACTGGAAGACGCCCGTGGACCAAAGGCACGCCCCGCATGGCACCGCGCTCATGTGGCAGTCCTGGGTGAAATCCTCTCCCTGCACGTAGTCGCACAGCGCGACGTTGCAGTCGTAGCAGAACGGATAGTCGTACCTCAGGACGTTCTCTCGGAACGCGCGCGCTGCGGCGTCGTTCCAGATGTCGAGGACGTCCCGCTCCGCCAGGTTGCCGAAGGACAAGGGCTTCACGTGCTTCACGACGCCCCCGGTGTGGGAGCTGTACCGGTGCCAGAGGAAATAGCAAGGATGGACGTCGCCATCCCAGGACACGAAGGAGCCGCCGTCCTCGACGAAGTCGCACCTCCGAGCCCGCGTCGGCACGGCCGCCGGCAGCCGCAGATCGATCCCCTCGCGCCGGGCGATGTCCTCGGCCTGTGCGAACGAGCCCTTGACCTGCTGGAGCGGCGCGTCGTCCCACCCGAGCAGCCGGTCGATGTCGAGGAAGACGCCCTGCTCCGATGCTTGCGCGTTCATGCGCAAGACGTACTCGACGAGACGCTGCTCCGCCGGGGTCCGGCGCGCGTAGTGCAACTTCATGAAGGCTTGGAAGCAGCGACGGACGTCCACTCCGTCCGCCGCCGTGCGTTCCCGCCATTCACGATGCAGCTGCAGGGACCGGTCGGTCATCACGTCGAAGGCGGCGGCGCCGGCCATCTGCTCGTCGTAAGCGAGCATGTGAGTCACGACCACGAACGTGAAGTGGTTCCTGGCGGCCCAGCGCACGATCTCCGGGAGCTGGTGCAGGTTGTCCCGCATGACCACGAACTCCACGCCGAGCGAGATGGGCCGGCCGCGCTCGCGTCCCGCCTGGTGGAGCGCGGCGGCGGCCGACTCGATCGGCCCCAGACGTCCGCCCCTGCGCAGTGCCACGAACAAGTCGGACGAGACGGCGTCCGCCGAGATGCATATCCGGTCGATGCCCGCGCCGGCCAGCGAGCGGGCGCGCTCCCGGCTCAGGAGTTGCCCGTTGGTCTGGAACCCGACCCACCCGCTCGCGGGCATCGCCCGCCTGGCGTCCTCGATGAACGTCTCCAGGAATGGGTGCAGCAACGGTTCGCCGATGCCGTTCAAGATCAGGGCATCCAGCCGCTGGAAGGCGGGCGCGAGGCGCGCGAGCGTCTCGCGGCTGATGTCGCCCTCGGCGATCCGCTGCCCGCGTGCCTCTTTGAGGCACATCGAACAGCGCAGGTTGCAGCGCGTCGTCACCTCGACGAAGAGCTTGGAAGGATAGGGGCGAAGTGCCGGGTGCTGCGCGGCGTCCGGCATCGAGATGGGATGCTTCTCGTTCATGCGGGGCTTGAGGGATTGTGGAACCATGGATGGACGCCTTCCGTCTGTGGTTTGACATTCTAGCAGACTTGGTTAAACTGCCAAGTATGCACAGCAACGCCGTCTACGAAGCTCGCTCCGAGATCCTGAAGGCGATGGCGCACCCGAGCCGTCTCAAGATCATGGACGCGCTCGCCAAGGGCGAGCGGTGCGTGTGCGATCTGCAGGAGATCGTGGGCTCGGATCTGTCCACGGTTTCTCGGCACCTCGCCCTGATGAAGGGGGCTGGCCTCCTCTCGGCGCGCAAGGAAGGAGTCAACGTCTACTACAAGCTGCGCGTGCCCTGTGTCCTTGGGTTCTTCGGTTGCGTCGAGGCCGTCATCACCGCTGACGCGAAGCAGCGCACCCGGCTGGCGCGGGAGATCGCGTGAGCGCCTCGCCCCAGGAATTGGCCGTCGCGACCACGAGGTCAGACAGCGACCCACGTTCTGTGCGCCTGTACGGCTTGCTCGCGATCGCCCTCGGGCTGTGGGTCGCGCTCTACCTCGTCATCCAGCCGGCCGCCAATCTCCTCACTCGCCGCGTCCTGGGCCTCGATCCGACGACGCATCTCGGGTCGGCGGTCGCGTTCTTCCTCTTCGAGGTGCCGAAGGTCCTCCTGCTGCTCGTGCTGGTCGTCTTCGGCGTCGGCGTGGCGCGCTCGTTTTTCACGCCGGAACGCACTCGCGCCATCCTCTCGGGCAAGCGCGAGTCGGCAGGCAACGTCCTCGCCGCGCTCCTTGGGGTCGTCACGCCCTTCTGCTCCTGCTCGGCAGTCCCGCTGTTCCTCGGCTTCGTCGAGGTGGGCATCCCGCTCGGCGTCACCCTGTCCTTTCTCATCTCCGCGCCGATGGTGAACGAAGTCGCGCTGGTGCTGCTCTTCGGCCTCTTCGGCTGGAAGGTGGCTGCGATCTACATGGGCACCGGCCTCGCCATCGCCGTCGGCGCCGGCTGGATCCTGGGGCGCCTGAAGCTGGAGAAGTGGGTGGAGGGCTGGGTCTACGAGTCGATGGCCTCGGCAGGCACGATCGAGGAGGAGCGCCTCACCTTCGCGGATCGCTTGCGGAAGGGTATCGAGGCCGTCCGCGAGATCGTGGGCAAGGTGTGGCCGTACGTGCTGGCGGGTATCGCGGTGGGTGCGGGCGTTCACGGCTACGTTCCGGAGGGCCTGCTCGCAGGCATCATGGGCAAGGGCGCCTGGTGGTCGGTGCCGCTCGCGGTCGTCATCGGCGTCCCCATGTACTCGAACGCGGCTGGCATCATCCCGGTGGTCCAGGCGCTCCTCGAGAAAGGTGCCGCGCTGGGCACTGTACTCGCCTTCATGATGTCGGTGATCGGTCTCTCGCTGCCCGAGATGATCATCCTGCGCAAGGTCCTGCGGCCGAAGCTCATCGCGACGTTCGTCGGCGTCGTGGCCACAGGCATCCTGGTGGTCGGCTACCTGTTCAACACGATCTTCTGATCGCGACACGAGAGGAGAGGTGATGCGGATTCAGGTGCTGGGAACGGGCTGTGCGAAGTGCAAGACGCTCACCGCCAACACGGAGCAGGCGGCGCGCGAACTCGGCCTCGAGGTCAAGGTCGAGAAGGTCGAGGACATCAAGGAGATCATGAAGTTCGGGGTCATGACCACCCCCGCGCTAGTGCTCGACGGCAAGGTGCGGGCGACTGGCAAGGTGCTTCCTTCGAAGGCCATCAAGGAGATGCTCTCCCCATGAGCTCAGGGTGACGTCTCTTGGCTGGGGGGCCACCTGATCACAAGCGAGGAGTATCCGGACCGCAGTCCAATACTGCATTTCATCGGCGCGGGACGATTACCCAATTGGCCGAGGAGAGATGATGACGAAG
>JBGQLS010000353.1:0-6995 GCA_041500205.1 Anaeromyxobacteraceae bacterium
ACCCGGTAGCGCACGGCACCGCAATGGCAGCCGCCGGTGTAGGTCGTGGTCTCGGTCATGGGCCGACTGTCCCTCCTGAAGTGGTGCGAACGAATGTAACGGGCCGTCGCCACCGAGACAGCCTGGGTCACGCCTGGGGCGGCGATGCCATCGCTTAACGGCCACCGGAAGTCACCGGCGAGCGATGGCTGCCAGAGCGAAGTCAGTTCGCCGGCCCAGAGGGAGCACGTTTCCCGAGCTGCCCCGGCGCGATGATAGTCGCCTGATGGTGAACCATCTTCCAGGCACCGGCCTCGCGAACGAAGACGTTCGTCGCCGCCAGGCGGCCGCCGGGGAGCACCTCGTGGCAGGTCACGAAGGCGGCTTCTCCGAGGACGTGCGCCTCCGCCAGCGAGCAGGTGATGTGGGGCGCGTCTGAGGCCCCGAGGATGCGGCGCCAGCTCGCGAGGACCTCTCTCCTGCCGGCGAGCACGTCCCAGCCAGGGTGGATGCAGGCGACAGGGTGACGATCGGCCCAGACGCCATCCATCGCGGCGACGTCGCCAGAGGCGAACGCGCGGTAGAAGCCCTCGTTCGCCTCCAGCACCTCGAGATCGGTCGTGGTCATCGGCTCTCCCGTCGTGGGCGGGGCGGCCGCGCAAACGCCCCGCTCCCATGGACATGTGCAGGCTACCGGAGTGCTGCCCAGTCAGTCGAGCCCGGAGCCCGCCAGCGATCCATGGCCAAGGAGGTGGTCCGGACCCCAACGCTTCTCGGTTCACGAGGAACGGCTGGTATGATCGACGAGTCCATGCCCAGTGAACACATCCCCGACGGCTACGTCCACGGCTACACCGAGCGAGAGCACGCGCGCCTCGTCGACCAGGCGACGACACTCACGGATCTCCTGCACCACGACACGCGCTACCCGCGAGGCACGAGCGTGCTCGAAGCGGGCTGCGGGGTCGGCGCCCAGACCGTCACGCTCGCGCGCAACAGCCCAGGGGCGCGCTTCACCTGCATCGACGTGTCGCCGCGGTCGCTCGAGGCCGCGCGGGCCCGGGTGCGCGCCGGGCAGATCGAGAACGTTACCTTCCAGCAGGCGGACATCCTCGACCTGCCGTTCCCCGAGGAGAGCTTCGACCACGTCTTCGTCTGCTTCGTGCTCGAGCACCTGCCCCTGCCGCGTCAGGCGCTCGTGAGCCTCCGCTCGCGCCTGAAGCCGGGCGGCACGCTCACGGTCATCGAAGGCGACCACGGCTCGACCTTCTTCCACCCTGACGACGCGGACGCCCGCCGAGCGATTGACTGCCTCGTCACGCTCCAGGCACGCGCGGGCGGGGATGCGCTCATTGGCCGGCAGGTCTTCCCACTGCTCGCGCAGGCGGGACTGCGGGACATGGAGGTGTCGCCGCGGATGGTCTACGTCGACTCCAGCCGCCCGGAGTGGGTCGAGGGCTTCACGCGGAATACGTTCACGGCGATGGTGGAAGGCGTGCGCGAG
Source organism: Anaeromyxobacteraceae bacterium (assembly GCA_041500205.1). Lineage (GTDB taxonomy): Bacteria > Myxococcota > Myxococcia > Myxococcales > Anaeromyxobacteraceae > Anaeromyxobacter_A. The sequence continues at coordinate 1,484 of JBGQLS010000353.1, forward strand.
CAGGCCCTGGCCGCCGGGCTCGTCGACGCGGCGATGTGGGCGCGCGGCATCGCGGGGCTCCAGCGTGCAGCCGGTCCGGACGGCGTGTTCTGCTACACGTTCTTCAAGGGCGTCGGCGTGAGATGACGCGACGGCTCTCACGCAGGCCCTGGCCCTTCCCGGGGTGAATGGGCAGGAGTCCCCGGCGCGGGCGGGGTCCCTTCCCGTGCCTGTTGCGGGATCCTGTGCAGGCGGATGGAGTTCGTCTGGCCCGGCATGCCCAGGGGGGAGCCGAAGACGATCACGATGCGATCGCCGGGCTTCCCGAGGCCTTCCGCGAGCAACTGGTTCGCGACCATCTCGCACATGATGTCGCTGTTCCGCACCGGCTCCATGATCTTGGGCTCGACGCCCCAGTAGAGCGCGGCGCGGCGCCGGATCGATTGGTCGGGCGAGAAGGCGATGATGGGCACGTTCGGCCGCTGCTGCGAGAGGAGCCGCGCCGTCGTCCCACTCGTGGTGAAGCAGGCTATCGCGGTGGCGCGCGCCACCAGCGCAGCCCGCACCGCGGCGCATGCGGTGACGGCGTCGAAGGGGCCGGGATCGGCCCACAGGTCCGCCGGCGGTGGCCTGCCGAGCGCGAGGTGCGTCTCCGCCTCGCGAACGATGCTGTCCATCATCTTGAGAGCGAGGAGCGGATGGCGCCCGGAGGCGGTCTCCGCCGACAGCATGACGGCGTCGGCGCCGTCCCAGATGGCATTCGCGACGTCGCTCGCCTCGGCGCGCGTGGGCCGCGGGTGCTCGATCATCGACTCCAGCATCTGGGTGGCCACGATCACCGGCTTCCCGGCAGCGTTCGCCTTGCGCAGGATCTGTCTCTGGATCGAGGGCACGCGCTGAGGCTCGATCTCGACGCCCAGGTCGCCGCGCGCGACCATCACCCCGTCCGCCGCCGCCAGCACGGCGTCGAGGCTGTCGAGCACCTCCGGCTTCTCCAGCTTCGCGATGATGGGCACCGTGCGGCCGGCGCGCTCCATCTCGGCCCGGCACCGCAGCACGTCCTCGGGCGAGCGGACGAACGAGAGCGCCACGTAGTCGACCCCGAGCGCGAGGCCGAAGGCGAGGTCGCGTATGTCCTTCTCGGTGAGCGCCTCCGCACGCAGCGCAACCCCGGGCAGGTTGATGCCCTTGTGCTCCTTGAGCACACCGCCCTCCACCACCACGCAGCGGGCGCGCACGCCGTCGGTGTCGAGGACGCGCAACTCGATGAGACCGTCGTCGACGAGGACCCTGTCTCCCGCCCGAACGTCCTGGGCCAGGTGCCGGTAGGTGGTGGAGACGAGCGCCTCGTCGCCCGGGGCGTCGGCCTCCGTCGTGATGACGAGCTCCTTCCCCTTCACGAGGAGGACGCCTGCTCTTCCCATCTTGAGCGGGCCAGTTCGGATCTTGGGCCCCTGGAGGTCCTGCATCACCGCCACCGGACGGACGCCGTGAGAGACGGCGCGGATGCGGTCCATGACGTCGGCGTGCTCTTCGTGTCGACCGTGGGAGAAGTTGAGGCGCGCCACGTCCATCCCCAGCTCGAGCATCTTCCGGATGGTGTCCTGGTCGGAGCTGGCTGGACCGAGCGTGGCGACGATCTTGGCGCGGCGCATTGTCGCCGGATCCTAGTCCCACCACCGCATGAAGCGAGCGGGCCATCCTACATGCCGTCACATGGTCACGGTATAGCTACATTCCAGTTCTACCCATTTAGGTGCAAACATAGGGTCCCCTCTCTCGCTCCTGGACCCATCGATGCGCCATGCGATCACCTGCTCCCTCCTCCTCTGGGCGTCTGCTCCCCTGGCAGCGAAGGCGGCCACCGTCTCGGTCGCCGCCGCAACCGTCAAGGTCCGCCGCAACCAGGCGCCCCTCGCCGCGCGCAGCGTCACCATCTCCGCCGCGCGCAACGAGTTCGAGCCGTTCCAGATCCTCGTCACCGGCCCGGCGACGGGCGTGACGGGGAGCGCCTCCCCGCTCTCCAACGGGTCCGCCCATCTGGACCCCGTTCGGCTCTATCGCGAGGAACTCATCCGCATCTCCAACCCGTCCGCGCCCGACGCGATCGTCCAGGCAGGCGAGTTCCTGCCCGACGCGCTCGTCCCTGACACGGACGAGCTGTACGGGGAGAAGAGGAACGCGTTCTCCGGCTTCAACGTCGCGGCGGGCGAGACGCGCGCCATCTGGGGCGAGGTGCGGGTCCCTGGCAACGCCGCGGCGGGCGCCTACACGGGGTCGGTGACGGTCCGGTTTGCCGAGGGTTCCGCGGTGGTACCGGTCACGGTCACGGTCTACGACTTCTCGCTCCCCGAGAGGGCATCGCTCAAGAGCGCCTTCGGCCTCTCGTACGGTGGGATCCCGAGCGGCCACGGCATCGGCACGGCCGGCGCGGCATTCCCGGCGCTTCGCGCGGACTACGATCGGCTTGCGCTCGATCACCGCATCTCGCTCTCGTCACACGACGACGGCGACCTGTCGATCGCGCACTTCGACGCAGTCTACGGTCCGTACGTGAGCGGCACCGCGCCGACGCAGACCCCGAACGCGTCCCTCTTGAACGTCCAGTTCGTCGGGAACCTGACCAGCACCGCCGACATGAAGGCCTGGTACGACCACTTCACCGCGCAGGGATGGGGCGAGCGCCTCTTCCAGTACACGTGCGACGAGCCGCCCGCGACGTGCAGGTGGACCGACATCCCCACCCGGCTCCGCGCGGCCAAGACGGCGAACCCGGCCTACCGGACGCTCCTCACCACCAGCCTCCCCGAGATCCGGGATGCCGAGGCGCAGTACGGGATCAGCATCGTCAAGGACCTCGAGATCGTCGTCCCGGTCATCAACTATTTGTATGATCGCGCGGGCAACCGCTTCGCCGGGCCACAGGCGCAGACCTACTCGAGCTTCGTCGCGAGCGGGCCGCGCAAGGAGCTCTGGACCTACCAGAGCTGCATGAGCCACGGCTGTGGGGGCACGAGCTCCTACTTCACCGGCTGGCCGAGCTACATGATCGACGCGAGCGCGATCCGCAACCGCGCCATGCAGTGGCTCGACTTCCTGTACCGCGTGACGGGCGAGCTCTACTACGAGACCACCCTGGCGTTCACCCACGACGCCTGGTCGAACCAGTGGGACTTCTCGGGCAACGGCGACGGCACCCTCTTCTACCCAGGCACCCCCGCGCGGATCGGCGGGACGAAGCACATCCCCGTCGCCTCCATCCGGCTCAAGATGATCCGGGAGGGCATGGAGGACTACGAGTACCTGAAGGCCCTCGCCGACCTCGGCGATCGTGCCATGGCGGAGCGCGAGGCGCAGGCGCTCTTCCCCACCGCCTACCAGACAGAGGCCAACCCGGACGCGCTCATGGCCGCGCGCGACCGGATCGCCCGGCGCATCGTGGAGCTCCGCCACGGTGCCCCGCCTCCGCCACCTCCCGAACCGGCGCCGGTGCCGGTGCCGGGCCTCTCCTACGGCGCCCCGTACTCTCCGGGACTCGTGGTGAACGGTGACCTGAGCGACTTCAAGGGGACGCCCATCGCGCTCTCCGGCGCGGCGGTCGGCTCGGACAGCGCCGCCGACGTCCGGCTCGCCTACGACGCCGACTACCTCTACGCGAGCTGGGCCGTGCGGGACGCGGCCATCGTGGTGAACCAGGGTGGGCGCGACGGCGAGGTGTGGAACGGTGACTCCGTCGAGATCCTGCTCGACGTCGCGAACGACAAGGCGACGACGCTCGGCCCGAACCACTTTCACCTCTTGGTGAACTCGAACGGCGACCTCACCGACGAGCGCGGCAGCGCGGGGTGGTGGGACCGGGGCTGGTCCTCGGGCGCGGTCTCGGCGGTGTCACGGACCACCTCCGGCTACAATGTCGAGCTCAAGGTCCCGTGGTCGAGCCTGGGGGTGGCGCCCTGCGCCGGCACCTCCGTCGGGATCGACCTCGCCGTGAACGACGTCGACCGGGCCGGCGCCGCGCCGCGGTCCTTCGACTGGGCAAGGCTCTCGCGGTTCGCGCAGCCGAACCTCTGGGGCACGCTGTCCTTCACCGCGACGATCGCGGGTGACGTCTACCCCGTGCAGCGGGCGAGCGGCGCCGTGACCATCGACGGCGACCTCTCCGAGTTCGCGCGCGCCCCTGTCGTGCTCCTCGACGCATCCGCCAGCGCCGCCCGCTCGGACAACCGTGCCGCGGCGCGGCTCCTCTACGACGCGACCAACCTCTACGTCGCGTTCAAGGTGCAGGACACGGCGCTCCGGCTGGCGCAGGGCGGCCGCGACGGAGAGGTCTGGAACGGCGACGGCGTCGAGGTCATGCTCGACCCTCGCTCCACGCGCTCCTCCGCGCCCGACGCCGATGATCGCCACCTCCTCGTGAACGCGAACGGTGATCTCGCCGACGAGCGCGGCAACGCCGGCGCGTGGGACCGGACGTGGAGCTCGAGCGCGGTTGTGGCGGTGAGCGGGGTGCCCGGCAGCTACTCGGTCGAGATGGCCATTCCCTGGTCGGCGCTCGGCGTCGCAGCGCCTGCCAGCGGGGCGGAGATGGGCATCGACCTCGCGAACAATGACCTCGACCTCGACGGCATCCTGCGGCAGTTCGACTGGGCGGGCCTCACGCGATTCGCCCAGCCGGCGCTCTGGAAGCGCGCGCGCTTCGACGCTCGCGCCCCCGCCTGCTCCGGCTCGAGCACGCCGCCGCCGGCGTGGTGACTCGCGATAGGGAATAGTCACCACGAACGGGACCTTCGCCAGTTGCTGGGTCCGGAGGGCGGACACACTCCGGGCCCGATCGAGGGACCCCCTCGAGTTCCTTGTCTCCGAGTGGAAGACCGGGTCGTATGACCGCTTCGCCGCAGTCAAGTCCAACGATTCGGAGGATAGCCATGTTCCAGAGCATCCTGTCCGGCGCGGTGGTCGCACTGTTCGCCCTCACGGCCGTCGCCGCTCGGGCCAGCGAGTACGGCACGGAGGCGGAGGCCAAGGCGATGCTCGAGAAGGCCGTGGCGGCCGTGAAGACGGACAAGGCAGGTGCCCTCGCGAAGATCACGCAGGGCGAGGCCGGGTTCAAGGACCGCGACCTCTATCCCTTCTGCGGCAATCCCGACGGCACGTTCAGCGCCCATCCGTCGCTCGTGGGGAAGAGCCTGAAGAGCCTCAAGGACAAGAAGGGCCAGCCTCTCGGCGAGGAGATCTACCGGGTCGCGAAGGAGGGCGAGATCAGAGAGGTCACTTACGTGTGGCCGCGCCCGGGATCGACCGAGCCGGTGCAGAAGGTGAGCTTCGTGACCAAGGTCGGCGATCAGGTTTGCGCGGTCGGGTACTACAAGTGATACGACCGCATCCGCATCGGATCAGGTCGGCCCTCACCAGAGAATAGGAATAGGAATAGGGGTCAAGACTTTCCTCTTTCCACATGTTGCGGTTCCGCCAGGGCAGACATCCACTCGGCCATGCCGAACGGGGGACCGTCGGCCGCAAGCGCCACAGCAAC
>JBGQLS010000354.1:0-6976 GCA_041500205.1 Anaeromyxobacteraceae bacterium
GGGCGTTTACGAAGCCATGCTCGACTACGGCACGCGCCTGGGTGCCTCCCCCGGGCGCGGCCACTATTCGGAGTCGCGCGAGGGCGCCCGTCTCATCCGCCAGTGCCGCCAGCGCATCAACACGCTCACCTTCGCTCACACCTCGCAGACCGGCACGCTCGCCTTTGTGCTGGGGCGCCCGCTCATGACGATCCCGCTGGGTGCGGCGGGCGTGACGACGATGATGGACACGGTGATGCAGGTGGCGAGCCTCGAGCGCGTCTATGACGGCGCGTGCCTCTCGCTGATGGTCTACTTCGCAGCCGCCACCGCAGCGACGATCTCGGGTTCAGCCGAAGTCGCCTGGGCGTAGCGCCAAGGGGAGCACGTGGGGCTCCTCACTTCATCCAAAGGCACCATCATCCCGGGGCGCTCGCTCCCGGATGATGGCGTGCCTGGCCTTACCCCGGGTCGTGGGGTCAAGGCTGATCGACCCCTGCCGAGTTCGGCCACCGTCCAGCCCTACGATCTCCGGGTCTCGGCTACCTATCGCGAGACAGGCGTGGTGGCAGCGGACGCTGCCACCACGGGAAGCGATAGATGGGGAATCGCCGAGACAGGCACGGCTGCAGTCGCCGCCGCAACAGCGGGGACTGAACTCTGGAACGCCGGCGAGACGGGGACCGTCACGATTGACGGCTCAGTCACTGCCACCGATGCGGTCTCGACCGCGAACGACTACATCGAGACCGGCACCGTCACGGTGGACGCGACCATCGCGGCGACCGACGCATGGACTTCCCCTGAGTCGGGGTCAGTGGCGGCTGCCGCGAGCGTTTCCGCCACAGACGTGGAGCAGGCTGGCGAGTCGGGAACGGCCACCGCCGTGGCCGTCGTTACGGGCGCCGACGTCGCTCACGGGGTCGAGAGTGGAACGGTCTCGGCCGCGGCGAGCGTTATTGGAGCCGAGGCCGAGGCGCTGGCGGAGTCGGGCGCTGTCGCGAGCGCGGCCTCTGTCACGGGCGCGGATGCGCAAGCCGCCGTAGAGACGGGGTCCCTCGCAGCGGTAGCGGCTACCGCGGGTGCTGAGGCCGGGGCTGTCGTTGAGACCGCTTCCGCAGCAGTCGTCGCGAGCGTGAGCGCGGCAGAGGTTCTTGCGGCCTCGGAGTCCGGAGCGGCGGCGGGCGCAGCGTCCGTCGCGGCCTCAGACGCGGCTCAACGTATCGAGACCGGCATCGTCGCGGCGGACGCCACGGTCACCGCTATCGACCTCGCGACCATTGCCAACCATTTCGTAGAGACGGCGAGCGTTGCCGTCGATGCGACCGTTCTCGGGACAGAAGCGTGTACGGTCTCGGAGTCGATCTCGGTCACCGCCACGGCCAGTGTCACGGGCCTCGACGCCTGGAGCCTCGCCGAGGGCGCCACGGTCGCGGGTTCTGCCAGCACGTCGGGCGACGACGTCCTCGCTGGGGTGGAGTCCGATGTCGTCCTGGTGGACGCCTGGATCGCGGCGATTGACCTATCCTCAAAGGTGACGAGCCGCCGCGCCGTCATCTGTGTTTGCACGTAGGAGGAAGGCATGCTGAGCAGCATCCGAGACGTGAAGGGGCAGGGAAACGCAGCCGTCTACGTGCGCGCGCGCGACGCGACCGCTCGGTTCTGGGACTTCGTCGGACTCGCATGGAGCGCCAGTGAGACCTCGAACTGCAAGACGATGCTGCACGAGTACCAGGATGCCGACACGGCCGAGGCGCGCTACCAGGCGGCCATCACGCCGCCCTCGGGCGACATCGTGCTCGAGTACGTGCGGGCCGCGACGGCGCTCGTGATCGGCGAGGAGGGCGCGCAGCTCGCCGAGGTCCACGCGAGCCTGCTCGGCCGGATGGTGCTCAACGCGGGCGCGAACACGCTCACGCACTACTGGCCTGACGGGACCGTGATGGCGGTCTACGCGCTCACCCCGACCACCACGATCGTGGCGCCCTACGTGGAGCGCACGCTGGCATGATCGGGTTCGGCCTACCGGCTGGGCTTCTGACCCGGGGGCTGGGCGCCCAGCTCTCCGCGGGCCAGGGCTGGAGCATCGTCGCGGGAGGCTTCCCGTCTGCGCCTCTCACGCGCGGGTACGGTGCGCTGTCGGGTACGTCGCAGAGCAGCGGCGTCGTCGGGACCGTCAACGGGGTCGGCGCGCAGGCGGGGTTCGGACTTCCGGGCTCGCTCGCGCAGGAGCGCCAGTCGATCAGTGGCGGCGCAGTCGGCCCCGCGCGCTACCACCCGGCGTGGCGTGACCCACGGCCTGTCAAGGCTGGCATCGCTGGTGTCGTGGCCCGCGCCGGAATCGGCGCCCCGACCTCTGCCGCCGGCGCGCGCTCGCGCGTCGTCCCGCTCGCGGCTGTCGCCAGCATCGCGGCTCCGACTACGCGGGCCGGCGCCCGAGGCGCGCTCCTCTCGATCGGCGCCTCGGGCGCTGTCGCGCGTCCCACCGCCCGCGCCGGGGCGGTAAGCATGGTGCTGCGTCTCGCGGCGAAGTCGGCTGTTGGTGAGGTCCATAACTTTGCAGAAGACGAAGAGGCTCTCATCGTGGCGCTGCTCATGGCCGCGTAGACAAGGAGAAGGGACATGATGGTTTTCGGCGAAGACGCTCTCACGCAGGCCGATGTCGATCGCAACACGAAGGCGCTGCACGTGACGCCGCGCCCGCCCGCCGGGCGCCGCTACGGCACCTACGCGGTGTGCCTCAAGACCGGGACGATGGCGGCCGGACTCGCCGGCGCGGCTCCGGTGCTCTCCTTCCGGTGGGGCGCTCCCGATGGAGATGACACGGGGAAGGCGTGCCTCCTGCGCCGAGTCTCGGCGGCGATGAACTCGCTCGGCACGGGCTTCACGGCTGGGGTCGGCCAGTTCGATCTCATCCTCGCGAGCTCCTTCACTACCGCCGACACGGGCGGCACCGCGACCCCGCTGAAGACGGTCCCGTCGAAGAACGGCGGCTGGCCCTCGTGCTTCGCCGACCTGCGCATCTCGAGCACGGCGACCCTCAGTGCCGGGACGAGGACGCTCGACGGCTTTCCGGTCTCATCCAAGCTCTTCCCCGTCACCACGGCGACGAACTTCGTCCATCTCGCGACCACCGACCTATTCACAGCAACGCGCCCCGACGAGCAGCCGATCCTCTTCAGCGCCAATGCCGGGTTCATCATCCGCGCGACGGTCCCCGCGACCGGCACGTGGAACGGCATCTTCTGTCTCGAGTTCGACGAGGCGCTGCCCACGATGGCGATGTACTGAGACCTCCGTGGCTCCGAAGAAACGACCGTCCAGCCGACTCGAGGACTTCGACGCCTCCCTGGCAGCGTTCTTGGCCCTGCTCATGCTCTCCGAGGACGAGCACCGCGAGATCGCGGACCGCTCGGCCCGGCAGAGCGCAACGATCGGCGTTTACACGCAGGCGCTGGTCGCGCGCCAGGCCTGGGCCGCGATGGACGAGGCAGAGCGGAACGGAATCGGGTTCGCCGAGGCGCAGCAGCGGCTTCGCGAGGCGGTGGAGCGCGAGTGGCTCGGGAAGTCAGCCTGGCGCACCAGCTTCATGGCAGGGATGACGGCGCAGAAGGCGTATTAGTGTGGTCGCTGGGACGGGATGCTCGGCGGCGCGCGGCTCGCGCTTGATGAGGCGTGGACGTACACGTCCGCGCTCGAGGCCCGCACTTGTGCCTTCTGCCGGAGCCTCCACGGGACGACGCTGCTCGCGAGCAGTCCATGGTGGACGGAACACACGCCCCCCATGCACCCTTCGTGTTTGTGCGCGCTGTTGCCTGCGGGGAAGAGCGCCGACCCCACCGCGCTTCCGCCGAGCGCGACTCCGGACCCCGGGTTCGGCCGACCTGAAGAGGAGTTCGATCCGTCGTGGGGTGACTTCCCGGTCCCGATCGCAACCGCAGGGAGGGCGAAGAAATGACAGCCATGTACCGAGAGTGTACGGACGCAGAGATCGAGAACAAGGCGATGCGGCCCCTGTCCTGCGCGCGCACGGTGGCGATGAGCGCGGTGGCGGCAGCGAACATCTACTGCCTGCGCCGGGACTACCTCTGCTGGCACGGCCGGATCATGATCAACGCACTCGATGCGCTGGTGGATGAGGTGCAACGGATGCCGGGGCCGAGGGCGTAGTTTGGCCCGGTGCTTGCGTTGGTTTCCGAGGGGCGCGACAGACTAGAGGGTGAGGTTCGGCAAGCTGTCGTACTGCTCATTTCTGGCCGCCGCGCGCCCGGCTGAGATCCACGTCTACGACGTGATCGGCTCGGGCGGCATCTTCTCTGACGGTGGCATCACGGCAAAGGACATCGCGGCAGCCCTGAAGGAGTGCGAGGGCGCCTCTTCCCTCTCCGTCTACATCAACTCCCCCGGCGGCAACTTCGACGAGGGGATCGCGATCCATTCGCAGCTCAAGCGGTTCCCGGGCCAGAAGACCGTGCACGTCGATGGCCTGGCGGCCTCCGTGGCGAGCGTCATTGCGCTGGCCGGCGACCGGATCTCCTCCGCCCCTGGCGCGCGATGGATGATCCACGAGGCCCGCACGTTCCAGGGCGGCAAGGCCGCGGACATGCGCAAGACGGCCGAGGCGCTCGACCTCGCCAACGACGTCATGGCCTCGGCCTACGCCGAGCGGACGAAGAAGCCGAAGGATGAGATCCGCCGTCTGATGGACCAGGAGACGTGGTTCACGGCGAGCGAGGCAAAGGACTTCGGACTCTCGGACGAGATCGCGGGCCAGCAGGGACAGGGCCGGGCGAGCGCCCACATCGACCATCCGATCTTCGCGTTCTTCACCAAGACCCCCGAGGCGCTGCGCGCCACGGCCCACACGCCGGCCGATCCGGCACCTCCCTCAAAGGAGCCCGTCATGCTGAAGCAGTTTGCCCTCCTCCTCGGGCTCGCCGAGAGCGCCTCCGAGCAGGACATCCTCGCCGCCTTCACGAAGTCCATCCAGTCCGCGCGCGCCTCCAGCGAGCAGACGGCATCCCTCCTCTCCCTCACCGGAAAGACCACGGCGGCCGAGGCCACCGGAGTCATCCAGGCGTGGAAGCAGGATGCCGAGAAGCTCCCGGCCATGTCCTCGAAGATCGCCGAGATCGAGGCGAAGGCGCAGGCCGACAAGGTCGAGCAGCTCATCGCCACCGCGAAGACCGAGCACCGGATCACTCCGGCCGACGAGCCGAAGGCGCGCGAGTTCCTGAAGGCGCACGGCTTCGCCGCCTTCTCCGCCTACGTCGCCATGCTGCACCCGGTCGTCCCTGCGGGCGAGACCCCGGAGAAGAAGGTGATCACGCCCACCTCGGCCCCGGCGCAGGCCGCGATCTTCAAGCACCTCGGCGTCGCCCCCACGGCCGCGAAGTAAGGAGACAACGACATGGCTCTCACTGGTTCTCGAGACACGAAGCAGCGCGGCGCCGGGCCGGTTCCGCACTTCCATACCTTCCCCGTCGCAGCGTCCGTGAAGTGCATTCAGGGCGGCCTCGCCGTCCTCTCCGCTGGCTACGTGAAGCCCGGCGTCATCGCGACCGGCCTCGTCTCGGTCGGTTGCTTCGCGGAGACGGTCGACAACAGTTCCGGCAGCGCCGGAGACAAGAGCGTCCGGGTCGACTCCGGCACGTTCAGGTGGGCCAACTCGGCAGACGCAGACCTCATCGCCCAGGCCAACGTGGGTGCGGTCTGCTACGTCGTGGACGATCTGACCGTCGCCCTGACCAGCAACTCGACCACGCGCTCCGTTGCTGGCGTGATCGACGGCGTCGATTCGGACGGCGTCTGGGTCACCTCGCTCCTCCCCGCTGCGGTCCTCACCGCGACGGCCTCGACGCAGGTCACCTGCATCGTCAGCATCCCGATCCCGGCGCTCTCCGGGATCGCCGATGCACAGGTGGTCGCCCGGTTCACTCCTGGGTTCGCAGGCCGGATCACCAAGACCTCGTTCCAGGCCGTGACCGCGGTCTCGACCGGGGCGAAGGCATCCACGCTCACCCCGAAGATCGCCACGACGAACGTGACGGGCGGCGTCCTCTCCCTCACCTCCGCCGGCCTGGACACGGTCGGCAAGGTGGTCGCGGGCTCCGCAGTCTCCGCCGCCAACACCTTCACGAACGCCCAGGAGATCACGGTTGTGGCCTCCGCGACCACTGCCTTCATCGAAGGCGCGGGCGTGCTCCTGATCCACATCGCCTGAGAGGACCGGACCATGATCATCGACTCTGCGAACCTGACCCTCCTCCGGGAAGCGATGAACAAGCGCTTCCAGGCGGGCTTCTCGACCGCGCCCTCCTGGTGGCAGCGCGTCGCCATGCTGGTGCCCTCGAGCACCGCCATCGAGACCTACGCCTGGCTGGCCGACATCCCCGGCTTCCGGGAGTGGCTCGGTGAGCGCCAGCTCAACAACCTGAAGAGCCGCGCCGCGAAGGTCGTGAACCGGAAGTTCGAGGACACGATCAAGATCCCTCGCGAGAAGCTGGAAGACGATCAGTACGGCATCTACGGCAACTGGGCCGAGATGATGGGCGTCGCCGCCCACGTGCTGCCCGACGAGCTCCTCGCCACGCTCATCAAGGCTGCCGACTCGACCGTGTGCTGGGACGGGCAGTATTTCTTCGACACCGACCACCCGGTCAACATGGACGACTCGGCCTCCGGTACGCAGGCCAACGCCTTCACGTCGTCGGCGCTCACCACGGCGAACTACGCCAGCGTGCGTGCGGCCATGTTCGCCTACAAGGGCGAGGGCGGCCGGTACATGAACGTGATGCCGAACCTGCTCGTGGTCCCGCCCCAGCTCGAGAAGACCGCTCTCGAGATCGCGCAGGTCAATCACTTCGTACACCAGGCGCCGCCTCCGGCCGTTCTTGATTCCGCGCACATCCACCCGGATCACCGCCACGTCTCGCTCCCCGTCCGCATACTGAAGCTGCGGCTCCAGGAGACCCCGCACGAAATCTCTGGGCGCGAC
>JBGQLS010000355.1:0-6954 GCA_041500205.1 Anaeromyxobacteraceae bacterium
GCCGTGAGCGACAGTTTCATCGGTGCCCTGCCCGCCGAGGCCGCGCGCGATGGCAGATGGGATGTCCAGTGTGCGCGCTGCGGGTCCTCAATCGAGCACGTAACCTGCAACTCCTGCGACGAGTACGGCATGGACGGGCACGACTGCGGCGAGGATACCTGCTGCTGCCCCGAGCCTGTCGACAACATGACGTGCCGGGACTGCGGCGGAACCGGCGGTTGGTGGCGATGCCTCTCGGCGGGAGGTGGCGTCGACTGGTGCCAGGCGAACCCGCTCCCGGGACGAGAGGCCGCCAGGGGCTCAACACCGGAGTGGTACCGATGAGCCGCCTGGGTGATGACGTGGCGCTGGCCTTCCGCGAGTGCGTGAGGCTCGACCGCCGCGTGGCCGACCTCACGCACCGCCTGGCGATGGTGCTCGGGGCGGAGGCGTCGCGCATGAACCGCGCTGTTCGGTTCCCCGGGCCCGGCGACCACATGACGATCTGCCGGCGCGGCCAGGTCTGGAGCCGGAAGCACCCGGAGCCGAAGCCGTGAGCCCGCGCCCTAGCCCGTCCGGCCGCGAGAGCATGCCGGGGGTGCCCTGGTCGGTCGAGCGGGCGCGGGAGAGGAGGAGGGAGGGGGTCATGCGCCTCGCTTTCTGTCGCGGTCGCTCATCGCTTCGTTCCAGGGGACTTCGTAGCTCCTCTCCCACTCGCGCCGCGCCTCCGGAGACTGACCGGAGGGGAGGAGACACGCGGAGGAGGACCTTAGTCGTTCACGGCGCGGCTCACTTCAAGCCACCCGTTCAGCCCAGACGTGACGTAGATGAACTTGACGACGTTCCAGTGAAAGGTTGCGGGCTGCACCCATGTCGCGGCGGCCAAGTGATACGCAGCGTTCCACGGGTTCGATGCGTTGATCGCGCCGCCCGTGTTGTTTAGGAGGATGAACTCGATCTCTTGACCATCGGTCGGGTTGCTAGGCGCACCGATGGCGAAGGCGTTGGCGTCGGTTACGTAGACCGTGAAAGGCCCACCGAGGCGCGCATCCACAGGGATCGAAGCCGCGTAAGGCAGCGACACGAGTCCAGCGACCGGCGGCTCCGTGCCGTCCGGCCTGTAGTAGGTCGGCAGCGATAAAGAGGCTCCACCCGCGAACGAGTTGCCGCTGACATTGACGCCGGTCCTGCCACCAGTGGAGACCATGAGCCCGGCGTATGAGCCCGTTTGATTTAGATGCACGCCGGAGATCGACCCGCTCACAGCCCCATCAACCGCGAGCATCGAGCCCCACATGAGCCCGCCGCTCACCGCGAACCCTCGCACCCCTGACCCGAGGTACATCCCGTTTGCGGAGGTATCCTCACAGTACGGGTTATTGATCTTCAACCCGGGGGCGTTCGACGCGAAGATGCCACTGACGGCGGGAGTGATGGAGAGCGCCGACCCAGTATAGGTCCCGTTCGCGGCGGTGAGTGGAGCGGTGAACGTCGTGCCGGTGGGGGTAGATGCGATCGTCAGTACCTGTGTCCCCTTCAGTCCGTCAGCGACGCCCCCGAGGATCGAGAACTTGTTTCCAGCGGCGAGCCCGTGCGCCGTCGAGGTAGTGATCGTCGCGACATTGGCCGCGACCGCTACGCTGACGAGCGTACCATCCGATCGCTTCCACGAGGAGTAGGCGCCGCTTCCCCCATAGCTCACGTCTACCATGTCAACGCGCGCGCCCATGCTGTCGGCGCCCGAGATCCAGATCCCCGCGTGCTCCTCTGAGTAAATCTTCCCGTTGCCAGTCGCCCTCACGTCACGGATGACCCCGCTGTTGAAGGAGCCGTCGATCTTGACCCCGGAGCGGCGGTTACTGAAGACGAAGGAGTCCTCGACCATCGCTGACCAACAGTTGGTCAAATGGACGCCGAAACCTCGCATCCCCGTGATGAATACGCCCCGCACGCGCAGCCCGTTGGACAGGGTAGCGTTGATCCCGTCGCCACCGGAAGCGTTCACGCCGTCACCGACGATCATGATCTCGCTGATGACGATGCGGGTATCGGAACTGCCTCCTGCGGGGTTCGTCACGGTGAAGGCGTCGGCAGCGCCTACGTTTTTGATCGTCGTCCCGATGGTGCCGCCGTTCAGGTCGTAGCCGTCTCCGAAGAGGTGAAACCCCAGCGAACCCAAGGAGCCGCTCGGCCCGGCCTGGCACGGGATCACCAGCGCCGACGACGTGAGGTAGACGCCCTGCGGAATATGCAGGCGCTTGCCGCGCGAAGCGTCGATCGACGCCTGAATTGCCACCGTCGAGTCGAAGGACGAATATCCCGGCTCCAGTGTCGAGTGCGCCCCCCACCACTGCGGAACTATCTCCCTCACCCGCGCATTGAACCCCAGCGTCCCCCCTCCTGAGGTGTCGAAGATTTGAATGAGCCCCGCCTCCATCGCCCCGGAGAGCGTGACCGATCCTCCCGTGTTGAGGACGAGCTTTCCTGCACCCTCGAAACGCACCGGAGCGGTGATCGTCCCGAGCGCGGTCGTGATGGTCGTCGCGTCTCGGATGATGAGCACGGCGCCTGTGCTGTTGGCCCTGGCGATGGCGAGGGCGAGGGTGGTCTCGTCTCGCGCTTCCACCGTATCCGCCGCCCTCGCCGCCAGAGTCCTTGCTGTGGAGGAGCCGGAGGCGGTCACGAGCCCGCCGCTTACCTTGGGCGTGATCGCGTCGCCAGCCCCAGTGAAAGCGTCGATGAGGCCGTTTATGTCGCCAGCGCGAGCGTAGTAGTCAGGATCCTCGCCGGGTGGGAGGTTGCGCTTGGGCTTCTTGCGGGCGGGGATGGAGGCCATGGATCCTCACAAAGAAGCTGGCTTGCGCTGCCTCGGAGCCAGGGGCGCTCGAAGGCGATCGGCTTCCGTGCGGGCTGGACGGCGGAGTAGGCGCCGCGAGGGCGAGCGGAATGGCGGAGGCCTGTGCCCGACCACGGCGATTTGTCCGAAGAGGTGGGCCGCGTCGCGAGCGGCCTCCGCCAAGAGGGTGTGTACCGCGCTCATGTGGCCCCAGCCGACGAGCGGGCGGGGGTACGATGGGAGACTGTGCCAGCCCTCCCGCAGACGACCGAGCAGCACGGCAGGATCGCCTTCCTCGTGCTCCTCGCCTGCATGTTCCTCCTGTGCGGTCCTCCGACGTGCCGGCCCATCAGCGCTTCTCCTCATCAGCCGCCGCAGTCGTCGGGCCTGGGCCCTTGACGCGGGAGCGGAGCCACTCCATGAAGGCGAGCCGCTCCGGGGCAACCGCCTCGCCGGAGGCCGAAGGCCGGAGCGCAGCCGCGAGCTTCTGGGCGCCGTAGCCGATGGTCCCGGAGCCGTGCCGCCGCGCGAGCGCCGCCGCCACGGTGGCGCCGGCCGCGGTGAGGCCTGCGCCCGCGTGCCCTGCGGCTGTCCCGCCCGCCATGGCCGTCATCCCGGCGAGCGCCTCCATCGGACTCACGAGGTTGTTCCCGTGGGCGCGGTCCATGCCCTTGTCGGCGAACTCTTCCGCTCTGGCCCCGACCTCGAATCGGCGGTTCGCCGCCTGCCACTCGGGGGTTGAGAGCCCGGCGCGATCGACGGACTGCGCGAGCTCGTCCGAAACGACGCCGCGGAAGTCATGCAGTGCTGACTTGATCGCGTCGGCTTCAGGGTCCTTGTTCCCGCGCCATCCGTAGAGATCGCGGGAGATGTTCCGCCGAATGGTGTGGAGCTCCGAGGCCGTGAGGTCGCGGTTCCCGTAGATGTCAGCGTACTTTCCGATGAGCTTCGTGAACTTCTCGGCCGCCGCCGCCTGGTGCGGATCCTGGGTCATCGGGCCGAGCACTTCCCGGCCGACGCGCTTCAAGAGGTCGACGTTATTGAGCGCCGCCCCGGGCGCCTGGTCGGCACGGGTGAGGATCTCGCCCATGTCCTGCCCGGCCTTGTCCATGAGCGCGCCGGCCCGCTCGTAGGTCTTGGCGGGCGTGGAGGTCGGGCCGACGAGTCCCTCCTTGCCCATGTCCTGGCCGAGCTCGTTCAGCCGCTCGCGCCCTACCTGCTTGCGCGCCCTGGTGACGTCCGACTGGATGGCGCCGGCCGCCTTGATGTTGCGGTTCCCGGCGATCTCGTCGAGCTTGTCGGCGACGGCGGTAAGCGGCTTTGCCTCGAGCGCCACCGCCCTTGACGCGGTCGGCCCGGTGGGACCGGCCATGCCGATCGCGAGCGCCGGCATGTACCGTTCCGCGTCATTGGCCGAGGGCGCCACGCTCGGGAGCCCATTCGGTTGCGTCGTCGCGCTGGCCGGCGGCTGGTAGAGCCCGCCGAACTCCGGGGCCACCTTGCCGTAGCCCTTCCCCACGAGGTAGCCGAGCATCGCGCCCAGCGGGCTCTTCTGCGGAGGGAGGACCATCGAGCCGACAATGCCGCCGATGTTCGCGTCCTTGCTGGCCGCGCGGAGCTGGGCGTCTGGATCGAACGGCTCGGCGCTTCTCGCCGCCTGGACGTCGCCCATGCCGACCCTTGCTGGCGCCGGTGCGGGCGGCGCCGCATGCGCCTTGAGCGCCTTTCCGATCTCGTCGTCGCCCATCGAATCCGGAAACTCGACGTTGCCGACACCCGGGACCTCCACGATCTTGCTCATGGGAGGGCCTCGATCTTTCCGGTCGTGGTGTTGAAGCGGTGGGTAGCCTTCTTCGGCGCCTCGCCACCGCCCGCCTTCGCCCCGCCCGGCGCCTCCCCGCGCGCGAGCGACTCCATCACGTCTTCACGCGGCGCCCCGGACTCGTCCAGGTGCGGGCCGAGCTGGTAGGTCCGGACGAGCCGCTGGAAGTTGGGATGGTCTTTCAGGTCGGCCACGCGACTGACCGTCTTCAGGTGCGAGGCGAGGATCTGGGCGCGCGCCGCCTCGTCCTCCCGCTTGATGGTCGCCGCCATCTGCTGAAGGAATGCGCCCTGGCTGGCGCCTACCGGCCGGTTTGAGATCCACTGCTCCCACCAGGCGGAGCCCATGCCGATGCCGTTCGGCGTCATCTCCTTCATGGTCTCGAGCGCCGGGGAGTTGCCGCCGGTGGCGATGGCCGCCATGCCCGCCGCCGCCTCCTTCACCCACTGAGGGCTAATCTTGTCGAGCTCCTCTTTCGTCGTCCCCTTCCCGAGGAGCGCCATGATCCGCCCGCCCCGCGCGACGATGCTGTTAGCCACGCCGAGGCCGTTCCGGGACGAGGACTTCGCCTCGTTCATGTCCGTATCAGCCTTGTCGAGCCGGGTGATCGCCTCCTTCTCCGTCTTCGCGTCGGCGGCGCCGGCCTTCTTCTCCGCGCCCGCCGCGCGCCCCTCCTTGCGATCGGCGAGCGAGGCCGCCCGGAACTGCGCCATCTGCTCCGCCCCATAGGCCTTCTCCATGAGCGGGAGGAGCGGCACGAGCTCGGCGCCGTTCGCGGCCTCGATCTGCTGCGCCATCGAGGGCATGAGCTTCGAGGCGAGCCCGCGCGCGACCTTCGTGGCGGAGGAGTCCCCGGCAATGAGCGCCTGCCTCCACCGCTCCTTGTCGTCGGCCTCGCCTTGCTTCGAGGTCGCCTCGGTCCCGTAGAGCTTCGCGTGGCTCGCCGCGAGGTCGGCCTCTGCCTTCGCCTTCGGGGCGACGTAGGGCGCCTGGTCACCGAGCGCCTGCGCGTGGAGGTTCTCGGCCGTGATCTTCGGTGCCGCCTGCATGAGCGCGAGCGCCTGCGCGTCGGCGTGCGCGGCGGCTTGCTGCTTCGCATCCCGGAGCGCCTTTTGCTGTTGGAACTCGAGGACGTTCTTCGGGAGCGGGAGATCGTTCCCTGCCTGGTGCGTCCCGGAGGTGAGCGAGGCCGCTCGGTTGAACCCGCTTTCGAGGCCGCGGAGGGTCTCTTGCTTGCGATCGGCCTGCTGCGCGCTGGCGAGCTCGGCCGCGTCCTCGGCCCGCGGCGCGTACCGCTGCCGCATCGTGTCCATGAAGCCGACGAGCTTCTCGGGCGTCATCGCGTCGGGGACGCCAGCGGGCGCGGCCGGCACCGGGGGCGCGTCCGGGCTCTGGAGGAGCGGCGGGGCGCCGCTTCGCGCCGCGAGCGCATCGATCGCGCGCTGGCGATCGTCATCCGGCAGGAAGTCGAAGACGCCCACGGTGTTCTCCTCAGATCCAGCCGGACGCGCCGCCGGCGCCACCACCACCACCCGCGCCACCGCCGAAGAAGCTCGCGCCCGCGTCGCCGACCGTTCCAGCGGCCCGCCCGACCCCCGCCCACTTCTTCCGATTGATGTCCGCCAGGTCGGCGTACATGCCCGACTGCATCCCGGCCTTTGAAACGCGCTGGCCCGCGTTGTACTGGCTCATAGCGTCCGTGGCCTTCGCCTTCGTGGATGCCTCTCCAAAGTCCTGCTGCCGGATCTGGGTGCCCATCTGGCCGCGGTCCGCGAGCGCCTGGAGTGCGCGCTTGTTCGACTCGGCCGCGTAGCCGGCGGAGGACTGCGCGTTCCGCTGCGCCGAGCCCTGCTGATTCGCGAGCTGGGCCGCGAACTCCATCCCCGAGCCCGCGAGCCCGCGCGCCTGCATGTTCTGCTGAATCGCGCCCCGCTGCATCTGCTCGCGGCTCGCCGCCTCGTCCTCCGCTTGCCGCTGCGCGACCCGGCTTCCGATGTCCATGCCCTTCGCGTCGGAGATGGCCCGGAGCGCGTTCAAGGTCCCCATCTGGTCCTGCCGGACCGCGGGATCCGTCTGGAGTGAGCCGAAGGCCGAGGGGCCAGCCTCCGCCTGGAGCTGCTCCAACACCTTCTTGCGCTGCTCCTCCTCGTCGTTGCCGCCGAAGAAGCCGCCGATCGTTTCGCCTATGCCGCCCAGGAGTCCCATGTCAGCGCCTCTCAGCGGTTCGCGCCCGACCGCTCCCACTCGTTCGTCTGCGGGTTCCAGGTCCACTCGCCGGCATCCTGCCGGCCGCCTGGCGACGCGGCAGGGTTCGAGA
>JBGQLS010000356.1:0-6922 GCA_041500205.1 Anaeromyxobacteraceae bacterium
CCACCCCGGCCACGCCGCAGAGCGATCACATTCTTCGACAGGTCTTGAGTGCTTGGACGTCCGTTACCTGAGTCCTACGGCGCAGGCGTCGCGGCGGGGCTTCCCGCGCTGACCTCCGTCTCGAGGTCGCTCGCGGCGGGCAGCCAGAAGCGGAACCTCGTCCCGCAGCCCACCGTCGAGCTGACGTCGATGCCGCCGCCGTGCGCCTCGACGATGCTCTTGGCGATGGCGAGCCCGAGGCCGAGCCCGGCGCTCTTCTCGCGGTGCTTCACCACGTCCCCGACCTGATAGAGCCGGTCGAAGATGCGCTCCAGGTGCTCGTTCGCGATCCCGGGGCCGTCATCCGAGACGGCGACCTCGACGCGCCGGGGCTTGCCGTTCGCCACCGCCACGTGCACCCGCGCGCCCGCTCCGCAGTAGCAGACCGCGTTCGAGAGCAGGTTCATCAGGACCTGCAGGAGCCGCTCCCGGTCGCCCCAGGCGAGCGGGGTGGCCCGCGACACACGGGCGCGCAGGACGAGGCCGCGCTCGTGGAAGCGAGGGGCGATCGCCACGGCCGCCTGGTTCACGAGGTCGCGCATGTCGAAGGCGGCCAAGGTGAGCCGCTCGCTCGTGAGCTCGTAGCGGGAGAACTCGAGCAGGTCGTCGATGAAGCTGCGGAGCCGCCGCCCGCTGGAAGCCGCGATGCGCAAGCACGCGCGCTGGCGCGGCGTGAGCTCACCGAGCTTCTCCGAGAGGAGCAGGTCGGTGTAGCCCAGGACCGTGACGAGAGGCGTGCGTAGCTCGTGAGAGACGTTGGCGAGGAAGTTGTCCTTTCGCCGGTCGAGCTCCTTGAGCGCCCGCACGGCACGTGTGAGCTCGTAGGTCCGGCGCTCGACCTCGGACTCGAGCTGCGCCTGGTGCGTGCGCAGCTCGGAGAAGAGCCGCGCCTTCTCGAGCGCGATGGAGGCCTGCAGCGCGAAGGCGTCGATCCCCTCCGGATCGCTCCTCCGCAGGCGCGCGGTCGCGACCACGAGGAGGCCGGAGATGCCCTCGGCGTACCGGAGCGGCGCCACGATGACGTGCTTCAGCGCCAGCAGCCGCGCTAGCTTGCGCACCTGCTCCGTGCTCGCGCCGCCGAAGAGCTGGCGCGCCGCCTCGCGCGCGCGCGCCGTGTACACGGTGCGTCCCTGTCGCAGCACGCGCCCCACCAGCGGCGCCGTGCGCGGGTCGATACGGAGCTGCGTGAGGGGACGGCCCAGGACGCGTTCCGTGGCGTGCTGCAGCGGGGGGCTGAAGCTGCTGAACGCGTACCGAAAAGGCGGGCACGGCCCCTCGGGAGCGCGCTCGGCAGTCATCACGGCCGAGTGGAACCCGAGCCGGATGAGCTCGCCGCAGATGACCCCGAAGATCGCCTGGCCGTCGGTCTCGACCATGAGGTGGGTGCCCGCCAGGTTGAGGCCAGCCAGCGTGTCCTTCGCCTGGGACAGCTCGGCGAGGGCGTGCTTCTCGCGGGTGACGTCCCGGGCGACCAGGCGGTGCCGGGCCAGGAGGGCGCGCCGCAGCGCCTCCGCCTCCAGGCGGCCGGAGGCCTGCCGCGCGAGCGCCCGATAAGTGCGAAACGCGGTGCGGTCGGGGCGTCCCTCGCGCACGATCCGGAGCCATCCCAGCACGGACGGCTCCGTCCCGACTGGCAGGAACACTTGCTGCAACCCGCGCCCGCCGAGGAGGCGCGCGACGGATGGCTCGCAGCTCGCGATGCGGTGCCCGGGCCGGCTGAGCGGCTCCGGCAACTCGGCTGCCGCCGGAGAGCGCGCGAGTTCGCGCACGAGCTCCGTCCTCTCACCGCGCGTGAGCCCGGGCGCTGCCAGGGCGACACTCTCCCAGTGAGGGCTGGCGCTGCCCTCGCGCGCGACCAGCAGCTCGACGAGCGGCGCCCCGGCGATGGCCGCGGCGTCCCGGACGACCGCACGGTACGCGCGCTCGAGCGCACGGCGGCGGCGCGCCGGATCGTCCGTACGCGGCACCCGGGATCCCATGGATGCGATGGTTCCACTCGCCGCTCGCGTTGACAAGGTGGGAAGCTGGTTCTAGACCACGGGAACGCGGGAACGGGGGAGGGCGCTCGGATGGTCATCGAGAAGCTGGCGGTGGTGGGGGCTGGCCAGATGGGGTCCGGTATCGCCCAGGTTGCGGCGCAGGCGGGGGTGGAGGTCGTCCTCGCCGACGCCACGCCCGAGCTGGCGCGCGCCGGGCTGGAGCGCGTCTCGAGGATGCTCACCAAGCTGGTCGAGAAGGGCACCATGTCGGCGGGTGACCGCAGCGCGCTCATCGCCCGCATCAAGCCCGCCGAGAAGCTCGAGGACTGCGCCCGCGCGCAGCTGCTCATCGAGGCGGTCGTCGAGAACGAAGCCGCGAAGAAGGAGCTCCTCCGTAGGGTGGACGGGCTCCTCGCTCCCGAGGCCATCCTCGCCTCCAACACCTCCAGCATCTCCATCACCGCGCTCGCGGCGTCGACCAGGCGACCGGAGCGCTTCATCGGCATGCATTTCATGAACCCGCCGCCGGTGATGCAGCTCATCGAGATCGTCCGAGGCCTGCAGACGAACGACGCGACCTGTCGCTCGGTCACCGATCTCGCGAGGCGCTTCGGGAAGACGCCCGTCATCTCCAAGGACCGGCCCGGGTTCATCGTGAACCGTATCCTCATCCCGCTGCTCAACGAGGCCTGCTTCGCTCTCGACGAGGGGCTCGCGAGCGCCGTGGACATCGACGAGGCGGTGAAGCTCGGCCTCAACCACCCCATGGGCCCGCTCACCCTGGCCGACTTCATCGGGCTCGACACCTGCCTCTACATCGCCGAGGTGCTCCATGCCGAGCTCGGCGACGACAAGTACCGGCCTTCACCCATCCTGCGGCAGTACGTCGCGGCGGGATGGCTTGGCCGCAAGAGCGGGCGCGGCTTCTATAACTATACGTGACGGACTATCGGGGCCTCAGGCTTCGGGCTTCGGGAAAGACGTCGCGGTCAGGTGCGCCGTTTCTGCTGAAGCCTGAGGTCCGAGGCCAGAGGCCCATTGGCGAGCGATGGAACCTGGTTCGGGAGGGCACATGCAGCTCGAGAACATCCTCTGGCGTGTCGAGGAGAGCGTCGCAATCGCGACGTTCCACCGGCCGAAAGCCCTGAACGCGCTCAACTCCGAGACCATCGCCGAGCTCGGGCAGGTGCTCGACGCGGTGGCGGCGGATTCCGCGCTGCGCGCGCTCGTGCTCACCGGCTCGGGCGAGAAGGCCTTCGTGGCGGGGGCCGACATCGCCGAGATGGCTGCGCTGTCCCCGCTGGAGGCACGGCGCTTCGCCGAGCGCGGCGAGCGTACTCTCGCTCGGCTGGAGGCCTTGCCCATCCCGACCATCGCGGCGGTGAACGGGTTCGCCCTCGGCGGCGGGTGCGAGCTGGCCATGGCTTGCGACCTCGTCTACGCCAGCGACAGAGCGCGCTTCGGCCAGCCGGAGGTGAACCTGGGCCTCATCCCTGCCTTCGGGGGCACGCAGCGGCTGGCGCGCCGGGTGGGGCCGGCCCGAGCCCTCGAGATCATCCTCACCGGGGACATGATCGACGCCGCGAAGGCCAGGGAGATCGGGCTCGTGCTGGAGGTCCTGCCCGGTGACCAGGTCCTGCCTCACGCGCTCCAGGTCGCCCGCAAGATAGCGAGCCGTTCCCCCGCCGCGGTCGCTCTCGCGAAGCGGACGCTCCACGCCGGCCTCGCCGTGGACACCGCCACGGCGGGCGAGCTGGAGCGACAGGCATTCGCGCTCCTCTTCGGGACGGAGGACACGAGGGAAGGGTTGAAGGCGTTCGTCGAGAAGCGCCCTGCGATGTTCAGGAACCGGTGAACCCGTCTGAGGCCGGCCGGGACAGGAAGCCCCGGGGTACCATGCCGGAAAGGGGGCCGCATCGATGGACATCCAGCTCACCGACGAGCAGCGTCAGGTCCGCGATCTCTGCAGGGATTTTTCCGAACAGGAGCTGAGGCCGAACGCGCGCCGCTGGGACGAGGAGCACCACTTCCCACGCGAGGCGGTGCAGAAGCTCGCGGAGATGGGCCTCATGGGCGTCGCCGTGCCGCCGGAATGGGGCGGCGCCGGAATGGACTCTGTCGCTTACGCAGTCGCGATGGAGGAGATCTCGCGCGGGTGCGCCGGCACCGGCGTCATCATGAGCGTGAGCAATTCTCTCTATTGCGACCCCATCCTGAAATACGGGACCGCCGAGCAGAAGCGCGAGTTCCTGACGCCGTTCGCGCGGGGGGAGAAGCTCGGGTGCTTCGCGCTCACCGAGCCGATGAGCGGCTCGGACGCGGCGGAGATGCGTACCCTCGCGGTCGCGCGCGGCGACGAATACGTCCTCTCCGGGACGAAGAACTTCATCACCAACGGTCCGCAGGCCGACGTGGTGCTGGTCTTCGCGATGACCGACCGCGCCAAGGGCCACAAGGGGATCACGGCGTTCCTCGTGCCGGCCGAGACGAAGGGCTTCACGCGGGGCAAGCCGGACCAGAAGGTCGGCATCCGCGCCTCCGGGTCGTGCAGCATCTTCTTCGAGGACTGTGCCGTCCCGAAGAGCTGCCGGCTGGGCCAGGAAGGCGAGGGTTTCAAGATCGCGATGAGCACGCTCGACGGCGGCCGGATCGGCATCGCCTCACAGGCGCTTGGCATCGCGCGCGCCGCATACGAGGAGGCGGTCGCGTACGCCAAGGAAAGGAGAGCCTTCGGCAAGCCCATCGCCACGTTCCAGGCCATCCAGTTCATGGTCGCCGACATGGCCACCGAGATCGACGCGGCACGCCTCCTCACCTGGCGCGCCGCCACGCTCAAGGACAAGGGGGTGCGCTTCAGCGCCGAGGCCGCCATGGCGAAGCTCTACGCCTCCGAGATGGCGGAACGCGTGACGTCGAAGGGGATCCAGATCCACGGCGGGTACGGCTACATCAAGGAGTTCGACGCCGAGCGCCACTGGCGGGACAGCCGCATCACCCAGATCTACGAGGGGACGAGCGAGATCCAGCGCATCGTGATCTCCAGCACCCTGCTCAAGGATTGATGGACTTCGAGCTCAGCGACCTCGAGGCGCAGGTGGTCGCGACGGCGCGGGCGGTGGCGCGAGACGTGGTCGCGCCCGCCGCGCGCGAGGGTGATCGCAGCGGGAAGTTTCCGGCCGAGATCTTGCGGACGCTCGCGAGCGTAGGTCTCCTGGCGGTGAACGTACCCGAGGCGCTGGGCGGCGCCGGCGCGGGACCGGTGGCGTACGTGCTCGCGTTGATGGAGATCGCGGCCGCCGACTGCGCCGTGGCGGTCACCATGGCGGTGACGAACATGGTCGGCGAGATCATCGCTCGCTACGGCACGCGCGAGCAGGCCGAGCGCTGCTGTCCGAAGCTGGCGACGGCGGAGTGGCTCGCCGGCGCCTTCGCGCTCTCGGAACCGGGGGCCGGCTCCGACTCAGCCGGGATGGCGATGCGCGCCGCGCGCCGAGGCGCTCGCTGGCTGCTGAACGGCGAGAAGCAGTGGATCACGAGCGGAGACAGGGCCGGCGTGCTCGTCACCTGGGCGAAGACCGACGCCGGCGCCGGGACGAAGGGCATCACCGCCTTCCTCGTCGATGCGAGCACGCCCGGGCTCGTCGTCGGCCGCCACGAGCAGAAGATGGGTATCCGCGCGTCCTCGACCGTATCGCTCTCGTTCCAGGATTGCGAGCTGCCGGATTCGGCGGTCCTGGGGCAAGCCGGGGGCGGCTTCAGAGTCGCCATGTCGGCGCTCGACGGCGGCCGGACCGGGATCGCCGCGCAGGCCACCGGGACCATTCGTGCCGCTCTCGACGCGTCGGCGCGCTACGCCCGGGATCGCACGGCCTTCGGGCAGCCCATCGGCGAGTTCCAGGCGATCCGGTTCATGCTGGCAGACATGAGGACCGAGCACGACGCGGCGCGCCTCCTCACGCTGCGTGCGGCGGCGCTCAAGGGCCAGGGGCTTGCGTTCACCAGGGAGGCCTCGATGGCGAAGCTCTTCGCCAGCGAGGCGGCGCAGCGCGCTGTGTCGAAGGCGGTCCAGATCCACGGCGGCTACGGGTACACCGACGTGTTCCCCGTGGAGCGGTACTTCCGGGATGCCCGGGTGCAGACCATCTACGAGGGCACGAGCGAGATCCAGCGGCTCGTGATCGCGCGGGACCTGCTGCGGTGACGGGGCCTATCCAGCCTTGACCGCGAGAGGCTCGAGTTTTTCGCCATGACGTTGTCGAACAAGCCAGCGGATGGACCTGCCAGGCGACGACGACGCGAGCCGCTGGAGCACCCGGGCTGACGGTCCCCCAAGAAGACCGTGCTCGCTATGCGCGTTGACAGCGGAAACGCGAGCCGTTAGGTCCCGGACTGAGAGAAAGAGCGGAGCGTTTCCGTGAACCGGGCGGAGTATTCTTCGGGCGACCTGGCGCGGGCGACGGGCAACACCGTCCGGACCATCCGCTTCTACGAGGAGCAAGGCCTCCTTCGTCCAGCGGTCGTGAGCGAGGGGGGGCACCGCCGCTATACGGGTGAGGACCTCGAGAAGCTGCGCCTCATCGCCGACCTGCGGGAACTCGGGCTGCCGCTCTCCGAGATCCGCGCGGTGCTCGACCTGCGCACCGGTTGCACAACCGCCGCCGAGTTCGCGGTTCGGTTCGAGCGGGTGCTGGTCGGCCACATCGAGCAAGCGCAGCGCCGGCTCGAACGGCTGCGCAGGGTGAAGCGAGAGCTCTCCGAGGCGCTGGTCGCCATCCAGTCCAGGCTGGCGTGCCGTGACACGACCCGCTGCCCATGCGCGGTGGGTGAGACCCTCGGGTCCATGCGCATCGTCAAGGTGCTCGCGAAGAGCGGTCTGTGCCAGCATGGTCCGGGGAAGGACGAGC
>JBGQLS010000357.1:0-6919 GCA_041500205.1 Anaeromyxobacteraceae bacterium
CTCGAAGTGCGGGACGATGCCGCCACCTGCCTTGCAGCCGAACGGGATCGGTCGTTTCGACAGCTTGTTCGACCCCGGCTGCAATCTCGTCGGCGTCCCCGGCAACCACGAATTCGACGAGGGCGTGGACGAGCTCACGCGGCTACTCGCCGGCGGCAACCACGCCAAGGGCCCGTTCCTGCAGGATCCGTGGCAGGGTGCGCGCTTCCCGGTGGTCTCCTCCAACGTCCGAAAGGCCAACGGGGAGCTGCTCTTCCGCCCGTACGTCGTGAAGTACGTGGCGCCCGGCGTCCAGGTGGGTTTCATCGGCGCCACACTGACGAGCACGCCCAGCATCGTCATCCCGGCGGGGGTGGCGGGGCTCACCTTCGAGGACGAGATCGGCGCGATCAACGCGCAGGTGAAGGAGCTGCAGGCGCGCGGTGTCCACGCCATCGTGGTCGTGCTCCACGACGGCGTCTACCAGTCGGGGAGCTATACCGGGCCGACCAAGACCACCCAGGCGGCGCCCGCCGACCTGACCGCGCTCGTCGCCAGGCTCGACGCCGACGTGGACGTCCTCATCACCGCTCACACGCACAATTTCGCCAACGAGTACGTCAAGAACGCAGGCGGCAAGGATGTGCTCGTCACCCAGGCCTACTCGTCGGGCACCGCCTACGCCGACATCGACCTGACCGTGGATGGGATCACGCAGGACATCACTACCAAGGTGGCGAGCGTTCCCACGACATACGTCCTGGACCTGCTGGGCAATCCCGCCGTGACCCCGGATCCCGCGGCCGTTCAGTTGACCGCGGACGCCGAGGCCAAGGTCGGCCCGCTGGTCAACGCGCAGGTCGCCACTTCCACGGGCATCATCTCGAAGACCATCAACGCCGCCGGCGAGTCGACGCTGGGCGACCTCCTGGCAGAGGCGCAGCGCGTCTCCGTGGCGGCCGAGATCGGCTTCACCAACCCCGGCGGCATGCGGGCCGACGTGCCGAGCATCTGCACCACCCCTCCCTGCGTCATCACCTGGAACGATTGCTTCACCGCGCAGCCCTTCGGGAACCAGGTGATGAGGGTGACGCTCACGGGGCAGCAGCTCAAGGACGCCCTCGAACAGCAGTTCAATGGCTGGGCGGGGCAGACGGCGACCCGGATGCTGCAGATCAGCGGCTTCACCTATTCCTGGAGTTCGAGCGCACCGCTGGGGAGCAAGTTGGTGGCCGGGTCGCTCAAGAAGATCGACGGGACGCCCATCGACTTGGCGGCGACTTATCAGGTGGCCATGAACAACTACCTTCAGGGCGGCGGGGACAACTTCTCGGTCTTGAAGGGTGGGACGAACGTGGTTCCTGGCCCCCTCGACAACGACGCCCTGGTCGACTACCTGAAGAAGCTCGGCGCGCCGGTCACCCCGGCCATCGACGGTCGCGTCACTCTGGTCCCCTGATTCCGAAGCCAGGCCGCAGGACCCGCCATACCGGGGCCGAGAGTGAAGTTCGAGGCGGGAGGCAGTGCGCGCTCCTCCCGCCTCTGCGTTTCCTGGGCGGGTGCTGCCGACCTCACGTACCTGGGACCCTCGATTGCGACGCGGCCATAGAGCGGTCGGTCGTGGTCTGTGTCCGTGGCATCGAGCTGACGCCACCTCGCGCGGTCCGGTGACTGAAGTATCCTGCGCCGGTATTCGCGCGATGCCCGAAGGCACGATGACGCCTCGCCGCTGCGGGCCTTTCTGTCTGCTACTCTTGCGCACATGTCTCGACTGAAAGCGCTGATCCACCCACCTCGTGCTTCCCTGGCAGAGCGCAAGGCGATGGGGCGAGCGCTCCGGGAGCAACTCCCGCGCGGGCAACACCATCAGTTCACCATGAAGCCGCGCCGAGACGACCTGCTGGCCCAGCTGAAGGCCGCTGTCGCAGGCCGCCGGTCCGACTTGCTAGCCATCCGGTGGCGGCGCATGGCGGTCTCTCCGTTCGCCTTCTTCCGTGGCGCAGCGGCGATCATGGCTGCGGACCTGGGCCGACTGCCGACCAGCGGCCTCGAGGTGCAGGCCTGCGGCGACGCCCACCTGCTCAACCTGGGAGCCTATGCCGCGCCGGACGGCCATCTGGTCTTCGATCTCGATGATTTCGACGAGACATGTCGGGGCGCCTTCGAGTGGGATCTCAAGCGCCTTGCGGCGAGCTTCGCGATCGCCGGCCGGGAGGCGGGGTACAAGGACAAGGTGTGCGCTGCCGCTGTACGCCGGATGGTGCGAACTTACCGGGAGAGCTTGACCCTCTTCTCCGAAATGCGTGTGCTGGAGCTGGTTCGGTTCGAGATCACGCCGCGGTCCACCGGGAAGTTGCTCGCTCCGATCTTCGAGCACGCGGCCCGAGACACGGCTCGGGGGCTCCTGAAGAAAGCCACCAGTCCCGACCGGGAGGGATTCGCCAAATTCCACAACAGGCCGCCGCTCCTTGCGGCATTGCGAGCTGCCGACGCAAACAGGGTGCTCGGGGCGCTCCCCGCCTACCGAGCGACCCTCGCCCCAGGCCGGCAACAGGTAATCGATGCCTACGCGCCCTGGGACGTTGCCTTCAAGATCGCCGGGATTGGCAGCGTGGGCGTGGAGCTTTACCTGGTTCTCCTCTTTGGAAACGGTCCGGGGGATCCGCTCTTCCTCCAGCTGAAGGAGCAGGACGCGCCCTGCTGGAAGCCTTATCTGCGAAGGTCGAAGGCCTACGCCAAGCTCCACCCTCATGAGGGTCGTCGGGCAGCCGAGGGGCAGTTCCGGACGCAGACCGTGGCGGACCCCTTCCTCGGCTGGACGCAAATGGGCGGCAAGGAGTTCCTGGTTCGACAGTGGTCCGATCACAGGGCCACGCTGGAGCTCAGCATGCTCACCCAGCACGCGCTGGACGATTACTCTACGCTGTGCGGTCAGGTCCTCGCCAAGGCCCACGCGCGCACCGGCGATGCCGCTCGGCTGTCGGGCTACTGCGGGAGTAACGATCACCTGGACTCCGCGATCGCCAGGTTCGCGCTGTCCTACGCTGACCAGACCGAGGTCGACCACGCGCTCCTCCGGAGGGCGATCAAGGCGGGCAAGTTCCGGTCGTAGCCGTTCCATGGTTCATGACGTTTTCGTGACGATCTGGTGACAGCACGAGGTCGTCTTGATTCTCAGCGACTGCTTCGCCCGGCAGCCTGCTAAACCCGGCCAAGACCGAGGTCAACCTTTGGCCCCGTGAATGCCTCGGCCGTGACCTTGTCGACACCTTCGACGAACTGAGCCGTCGGACGCGCGCGCGGAGCCCGTGCGAGTCGCGGCAGGCCTCGATCGAATGGTAGTTCATTATCGCCTGTTCACGGTGAGTCCTTCGCTACGAGCGGGGTCTATGCATGAGTCGAGGCAGTAGTCAGAAGGATGCGAACGACATGGCACATCGTCCGAAGATCGACCTCGCTCCCGCGTCATCCGCGGAAGCGTGAGTCGATGGCACCATGGAAACGACGCAAGAGCTCGCGTGGCTTCAGTTCAACCGGCGCGTGCTGCATCAGACGAAGAGGCTCGATTTCCCCGTTCTGGAACGGTTGCGTTTCCTCGCCATCTGGGCTTCCAATCTGGACGAGTTCTTCGCGGCGCGCGTCTGGCGCCCGTTCTTGGAGGGGCGCGGGACCGAGGCCTACTCCGCCATCCTCGACGAAGCGCGCTCCCAGGCCATCCAGGCCGGGCGCACCTACGAGTCCTTCCTGGTCGAGCTCAGCCAGCTCGGGATTCGCATCCTCTCGGCGGCGGAGCTGACGCTGGACGAGAAGCACTACTTCGGCGCCTACCTCGCGGAGGAGGTTGCTCCCCGGACGGACGTCATCCGGGCGGACGCTGTCCGGGACATGCGGAGCCAGGCGCTCTACTTCGCGAGCGGCGCGGCAGTTCTACAGGCCTTGATTCGCGTGCCGGACGCCGTCCCTCGCTTGCTCGACGTCCCGGGGAGGCCGGGGACGTATGTACGCCTCGGGGAACTGCTCCGCCTCCGCCCTGATCTCTTCCACACCGGCAAGCACACCCGGATCCACGAACTGCGCGTGGTCCGTCTGAGCCCGCCCGATCGAACGCCCATCGACTGGTCGGATCTCCCGGCGGCATTGGAGAGCCGGCTCGATGGCCGCGTGAGTCACTTGGAGGTGGAACGCGCATTCCCCGCTTTCTGGCGGGAGCCTCTCCGGCTGGCCCTCGGGCTCCAGGCGAGCGAGGTGATCCAGGTCGATCCACCGCTCGACCTGCGCTTCGTGATGAGGCTCGTCGAAGACGGGCCGTCGCAAGCCAGGTTCGCGCGGCTGCAGCCACACCGCGCGCGCCGCTTCGAGCTGGCGCCGTTCAAATGCATCGATCGCGGCGACGTCGTCTTGTTCCACCCGTACAAGAGCTATGGGGCGGTGGAGGCCTTCGCGAGCGTGGCGGCCGCCGATCCAGCCGTCACGGCCATCCGCGCGACGCTCTACCGCGTGGGAGAGGAAAACGTCCTGGCAGCTGCGCTCGTCGCGGCCGCACAGGCAGGCAAGGACGTGGCTGTGCTGCTCGAGGGACGGGCGCGATTCGACGAGCTCACCAACATGGAATGGGCGCTGAGGTTCCGCAACGCAGGCGTGCGCGTCCTTCGCCTGCCGCACAAGAAGGTGCACGCGAAGGTCTTCTGGGCACAGCGCGGTGAGACCGCCTACTTGCACGTCGGCACCGGCAACTACCATCCCACCAATGGCCGGCTCTACACCGACCTCTCGCTGTTCACGCGGAACCCCCAGTTGACGGCAGATGCGAAAGCCTTCTTCGATGCGCTGGAGGCGGGGACCGCGCCCGCCCTCGGCACGATGAGGACCGGCTCGGCCATTCGGGAGCTCCTCATGGAGCGCATCCGAGCCGAGAGCAACCCCAGGGGCTGGCTGATCCTGAAGTGCAATCACCTCACCGACCCGGAGATCCTGGCTGCGCTCGACGAGTGCGGCCGGAGCGGGGCACGCGTGGATCTGATCGTGCGAACGACGCTTACGAAGGTCACGCCCGCGATGCACGCGCGCAGCATCGTGGGCCGTTACCTGGAGCACGCGCGCGTGGTGGCGTTCCGGCGAGACGGCAGCTGGGAAGTCTGGGCCGGCAGCTTCGACGTGATGCCGCGCAACTTCGAGAGACGCTACGAGCTCATGTTCCCGGTCGGCGAACCGGGGCCGAAGCGGGCGGTCCTGCAGGAGCTGCGGTCCCAGCTCCGCGACGACGTAAACGCCTACGATCTGCGCCCAGACGGGAGCGAGGAGCCGCGCTGGGGCGGCAGCAACGACTGCCAGCAACTCGAGGCGCCTCACTCTCGACCAGGACCCACGCACCCGATTGCCGGACCCGACCTCGCGGTCGAGGGCAGCGAGCTGCGCCGTAGCGCCGACGGGGAGGCCTGAAGCGCGTCGCCGGCGGTCTCGAGGAACCCACCGGTGTTCTCTTCACGCAGGGACCGAGTCCTCACCCTGAGTCCCAAGAGGTCCATCACCTATAGTCATTGGGCGCACGATAAGACCGGAGGCCGATGGAAGCCCCGCCGAAGCAAGCTCCGCGAGGACTTGAGCTGCCGCCCCTTCCGCGTCCCATGCCTGCACCAACAGCCGATGGTCCTTTCCTTCCAGCGAGAAGAGACAATCATAGAAGATCTCTCGAAGTTCCATGCCAGGGGACCTCCCGGGCCCGGATTCTACGGCCCTCACCCGGGAAGATGAGTGCGAGAAAGGGTTGCCCCCAGGCGGTCGGACAATGGGCCGCGAGCCCCTCCCGGGTGCGACGCGTCGATCGACTCTTCCCATCGAATAGGTTGAGCCATCAGTGTATTCAACTGCGGTGGCGCACCTGGCGCCTGTTTGTCGGCTTTGAGTGGTCGCCCTGCAGGCAGCCTGAAGACCGCGAGGGAGGTCAAGCGGCTGCTTGTCCTCAGTTCGGGCGCCGCCGCCGCTTTGTCCGTGCCCAAAACCGTATCGTGACGTTGATGGCGCTTGGGATGAAAGCTCGAGAACAGGGCGGCGCTCACAGCGCTCGCGTGCGTCAGCTGGGTGAGGGCGTCAACCCGTAGCGTCAGAACGCGTCACGGGAGCGCTACCAGGTGGAGCTTCTCCGAGCGCCACAGGCATCCGTCGCGGCGGCAGCCTAGGAACCACAGCCAGCCGTGACGCAAGGGCATGAGGTCGATGGTCGTCCTCGCATGGAACCCGACCGCGCAGGCGAGACGACCGAGTCGAGCTCTCCATGCCGGATGACCCCGTGGCCCGGCATGGCTGCAAAGGTCTGATGGAGCGCGCATCGGAGAACCCCTGCTGCGAGCGTAACAGTATGACGTGTCGTGTTCGTGACACTTCACGCACGCGTCCACGTTGGCGAGCTGACCGGCGACGTCACCACTATCGTTACGTTCTCGTCGCCGACCGGCCCCTTCCCCTGAAGTACGATCGCGCTCCTCACTCCATGTGCGGGATCGCTGCCATCATCAAGAAGAGAACTGGACGAGCCGTCGACCGCGACGACCTCGCCGTCATGGCGTCGGTCCTCGTCCATCGCGGGCCCGACGAGTGCGGTGGGAGCGTGATGGACGGCGGGCGGGTCGGCTTCGCCCACGTACGACTCGGCGTCATCGACCTAGAGCACGGCCAGCAGCCGATGAGCGACCGCGAAGGGACCGTGACCGTCTGCTTTAACGGCGAGATCTACGACTACAAGGAGCACCGGCGAAGCCTGCTCGCGCGTGGCCACGTGTTCCTGACCGAGTCGGACACCGAAGTGTTGCTACACCTGTATCGCGAGTACGGCTGCGACTTCGTTGCCCGGCTCAACGGCGAGTTCGCGTTCGTCTTGTGGGACGCCGCCGAGCGCAAGCTCGTCGTGGCACGGGACCGGTTCGGCATCAAGCCGCTCTTCTTC
>JBGQLS010000358.1:0-6914 GCA_041500205.1 Anaeromyxobacteraceae bacterium
AGGAGGCGCTCCTGGCGGCCGATCCCGGGACTGGCGCGACGCGAGCGCTCCTCGAGGAACGCGACCTGGCCTGGCTCAACCTTGCGCCCGGCTTCCCGCGCTGGCTCGCCGACGGGAGCGGCTTCCTGTGGTGGACGGAGCGCAACGGCGGCCCCGAGGTGGAGCTGCGCAGCCCCGACGGCGCGTTCCGCGCATCGTGGGTGAGTCCGGAGCACGGCTTCGCCGCGCTGGTTGGCTTCGACGACAGGCGGCGCGGGCTCTGGTTCACGGGCGGGGCCGACCCCACCTCCACCGAGCTCTTCCTGGTGAGGGACGGGGCGCCGCCCGAGCGCGTCGCGACGGGAGACGGCCCGGCGGCGGTCGAGGCCGCGCTCTCCAGGGACGGGTCGCGCCTCCTCGTCACGCGCGCCACCGCGGGCGAGCTGCCACGCACCGCCGTCCATGCCGCCGACGGATCGCAGAGGCCCGAGCGCATCGCGGAGCTGCCCTCGGTGGCCCTGGAGCCGCCCTTCGCGCCGAGCACCGCCATCTCGAGGGTGGGACCGGGGGAGGGGATCTGGGCGTCCTGCACTCGGCCGCGTCAGTTCACGCCGGGGAAGAAGCTGCCTGTCATCGTGGACGTCTACGGCGGGCCAGCGCATCAACACGTCGCGCGGGTGCCCAGGCTCCTCGCGCAGTGGATGGCGGACCAGGGCTACCTCGTCGTCTCCTTCGACGGCCGTGGCACGCCCCGCCGCGGCCGCGCCTGGGAGCGGGCGCTCCGGGACGACCTGGGTGGCGTGAACCTCGACGACCAGGTGACCGCGCTGCGCGCCCTCGCCGCCGAGGTGCCGGAGATGGACCTCGCGCGCGTCGGCATCACCGGGTGGTCCTTCGGCGGATACCTCTCGGCGCTCGCCGTCATGAAGCGTCCCGACGTGTTCCGGGCGGCGGTGGCAGGCGCGCCCGTGGCGGAATGGCGCGACTACGACACCTTTTACACGGAGCGCTATCTCGGCCTGCCGCGGCAGAACGGCGACGCCTACGATCGCAGCTCGCTCCTCGCCTGGGCTCCTCGTCTGGATCGGCCCCTCCTCGTGCTGCACGGCACGGCCGACGACAACGTCTACTTCCTGCACGCGCTGAAGCTGTCGGACGCACTCTTCCGCGCCGGTCGGCCGCACGAGCTCTTGCCGCTCTCCGGCCTCACGCACATGGTCCCCGACCCGCTCGTCGTCGAGCGCCTGTGGGAGCGGGTGATGAGGCACTTCGGGGAGAACCTCTGAAGGGTTGTCTACCCCCTCTCCCCCAGCGGGGGAGAGGGCCGGGGTGAGGGGGCCGCACGCGCGCATGGCCGCGCCCGGATCGCAAGGCGGGTCGAGCACCCTAGACGCGAACGCCGTGGCTTCGCGGATCAGCGCTCCCGATCACCAGCCAGCGCCGGCAGGTCGTCGCGCAGGAATTCGAGGAACGGTACGGCCGTGACCTCTTCGCCGAACTGCTGCCGCCGCTCGCCCTGGTAGAGCACGAGCGCGCGGACCGGCTTGTGCGCGACCTCCTTGAACGAGCGCAGCCCGCCGAGGTCCTGGGCACGCACGTTCCGGCCCAGCTTGCATTCCAACGCGAGGATCTCGCGCCCCGTCTCCACGACGACGTCCACCTCGGCGCCCGCGTCGGTGCGATACGCGCTGAGCCGCCACGGGAGGCGACGAGACCGGATGAAGGAGAGGCACTGGAGGATGATCCACTGCTCGAATAGCACGCCGCGCTCGGTCCCGGCGGGTACTTGCCGGTGCAATCCGAGGAGCGCGTTGCGCACTCCGAGATCGAACAGCACGAACCGGTCGCGCTGGCTCACCCTGCGCCGCGACGCGCGCGGCCTGAAGGGCTCGATGCGGAACGCGAGGAGCGTGTCCTCGAGGATCCCGAAGAACCGCCGCACCGTCTCCTTCGGGATCTCCATGTCGCTCGCGAGCTTCGAGTAGTTCAACCACGTGCCGCTCTGCTCGGCGGCGACGTCGAGGAAGCGCGCATAGGCCCCGACGTCCCGTACGACCGCTTCCGCCTGCACCTCCTCGCGGAGGTAGACGGTGGCGTAGGTCTCGAGGATCGCCGCCGCGTCCTCCGGCTCCGAGACAATCCCGGGAAGGCTCCCCATGCGCAGTGCGCTGTCGAGGTCGAACGCGTCCCCCAGCTCCCAGATGGACAGGGGGTCGAGGTACTCGAGAACGATCCTTCCGGGCAGGAGGTTCGCGCCGCCTCGCCTGAGCTTGCGCGCGCTCGACCCGGTGAGGATGAACCGGTGGCGGGTTCCCTCGTCCATGAGCGCCTGGACGGTGTTGAGGAGCGACGGGACTCGCTGGACCTCGTCCACCAGGACGAGCGATGCGCGCTCCAGGGCGCGCACCTCGCGGCCCAGCCGGCCCGGGTCCTTGGCGTAGGCCAGGAACGCGGCCTCGTCGGCGAGGTTGATGACGAGGTCTGGGCCCAGCGCGCGGGCGAGCGTGGATTTCCCGACCTGACGAGCGCCGAGGAGGAGCACGCTCCGCTTCGACGCGGCGACGCGGGCCTGGACCGTGCGCTGAAACATACGTGGGTCAAATACAACGCATTTGACCCACTAACAAGACGCCCCATCGGGCCGTCCTCGCGGAGGGACCTGCGCCCCCGGCGACTCAAGACCTGTCGAAAAATGGATCGCCCGGCCGTTGGGCGAGGGTGGGGCCCCGACGGGCTTGCCCGGCGGGGCGGGGGCCGCCTGCGCCCCCGGCTACTCAGAACGTCCCCGCGCCTTCTTCGCCTCTCGCCTCCGCGGTGCCTGGGCCTTCGCCGCCGCGCCACGTCTGCGCCCCGGCTTCGGCGTCGACGGCGCCGCGGCCGGCTCGAGCTCGATCCCGAAGATGTCCGCCAGATCCCCGCTCGCGATCCCGACCTCGCCCGGCATCGGCGCGGCCACGAGGGCACCGGCGTCGCCAGCCGCGGCGACGAGCTCCGCGCCGTCCACGCCGCGCAGCGTGAAGAGGAGCTCGGGCGACGCGTCGAGCCGGGCGCCCACCCCGTAGAGCACGGCCGCGAGGTGCTTGCAGAGCCAGGCGCCGTCCGGGCAGGAGCAGCGCATCTCGATCTCGCGGCCGCCGGGGAAGAGCCCGCGCTCGCGGTGGCAGAGCTTCTCCATCACCGCCCGGGAGAGCTTCCCGGAGAGGAGCTCCACCACCGTGCCGATCTGGCCGGCGCAGTCCTTCCGCACCGCCTTCCAGCGCGCGGCGGCGAGCGGGGTGACGGCGATCGTCGCCTCGTAGATCTCGCTCCCGGAGACGAGCGCGCGCACCTCGCCCGTCGCGATCTGGAGATCGATGACCGAGCCATTGCGGACGTAGCTCCGGCCGCGCGGCAGGCGGCTCGCGTAGTCCGCGTACGACTCGAGGTGGTCGCACCAGGCCTTCCCCCAGAACGTCTTCGCGATGGCGCCCCGTGGTTCGAGGACGATGGGCGCGGGCGCGTGGCCCTTCTTGCGCAGCTGCGCGAGCTTCCTCGCGGCGCGCTTGCGGCGCTCGGCGACGGAGACGTAGGCGGGGAACTCGTCGTAGTAGGAACCGTAGGCCACTGTCGCCCCTCCTCGCCTCGTCACGCGTCGGCGGTCGCGCTCGCGAGGTCGAGCGCCACGAGCCGGAGCAGCTCCTCGTCGCCGAGCTCGGTGAGCCGCACCTCGCCGCCTTCTAGCAGATCGCGGGCCAGCTGCCGCTTGTCCTCGAGCAGCGCGTCGATCCGCTCCTCGACAGTGCCCCGGCAGACGAGCTTGTGCACCAGCACCGCCTTCTTCTGACCGATGCGAAAGGCGCGGTCGGTCGCCTGGTTCTCGACGGCCGGGTTCCACCAGCGATCGAAGTGGACGACGTGCGAGGCGGCGGTCAGGTTGAGGCCCACGCCGCCCGCCTTGAGCGAAAGGACGAAGAACGGCACCCCCTCGTCCTCCTGGAAACGGCGGACGAGCTCGGCGCGTTGCTTCACCGCGGTCGCGCCGGAGAGGACGAGCCCCGGGCGCCCGAAGATTTCGCCGAGGAAGCGCGCCAGCGGCTCCGTCAGCTCCCGGAACTGGGTGAAGACGAGCGCCTTCTCCTGCCGCGAGGCGATGACCTCGGCGATCTCGGCGAGCCTGCCGAACTTGCCGCTCTCGGCGGGGGCGAAGCCGCCGTCGCCTGTCCACTGCGAGGGATGGTTGCAGATCTGCTTCAGGCGCAGGAGGTAGGCGAGGACGAGGCCGCGCCGCTTCATGCCGGCGTCCGCCTCCTTCATGACCTTCATCTCGCGCGCGAGCCCTTCGACCGACTCCTGGTAGAGCGCCGCTTGCCGCCTCGTGAGCGGACAGAAGGCCTTCACCTCGGTCTTCTCCGGCAGGTCGGAGATGACCGTGCGGTCGGTCTTGAGGCGCCGCAGGACGTATGGGCGGACGAGCTCCCGCAGCGCCGCGTAGGGCGACGGACGATCGGCGCCGTCGACACCGGGAGCGGGCGCGCTCTCGGCGGCCTTCACGAATGCGCCGAACTCCTTTGCCGTCCCGAGGAGGCCGGGGTTCAGGAAATCGAAGATGGACCAGAGATCGCCGGCGCGGTTCTCGACGGGCGTGCCGGTGAGCGCGAGCCGCAGACGGGCGCTGAGCGACTTCACCGCCCGCGTCTGCCGCGCGCCCGGGTTCTTCACCGCTTGCGCCTCGTCGAGGACGGCGAGGCCGAAGTCCGCCTTGGCGAGCCAGGGGAGGCGGTGCACGGAGCCGTAGGTCACGACCACGAGGTCGTGGCGGGCGAGCGCCTCGGGCGAGAGGGCGGCGAGCTCGTCGCGCGGTGCGGCGGAGGGGTGGGCGATGAGGAGTCGCAAGGACGGCGCGAAGCGCTCCGCCTCGGCCTTCCAGTTGGCGAGGAGCGACGCAGGCACGACGAGGAGATGCGGGCCGGGGAGGGCGCCGCTCTTCTTGAGGAGCAGCAACAGCGCCAGCACCTGCACCGTCTTCCCGAGGCCCATGTCGTCGGCGAGGCAGCCGCCCAGGCCGAGGCGCGCCAGCGTGAGGAGCCAGCGCACCCCGTCCTTCTGGTAGGGGCGCAGCGTGGCGGTGAGGAGCGGGCCCGGGTCGGCCTCCGCGTCGCCGCGCGCGCCTCGCAGGGTCGTGAGCGCTTCGGCGAGCCACGGGCCCGGCTCGACGCCGAGCCAGGCGCGGTCGTCCTCGGGGAGGGCCTCGTCACCCTGGAGCCGGGTGCCCGCCACGAGCCGCATCGCCTGGGCGAAACCGAGCCCGTCCGCCGCCGCACGTTCAGCCTCGCGCCAGCGCTCGAGGAGGCGGTCGAGCTTCTCGCGATCGACCTCGACCCAGCGCCCCTTGAGGAGCCTGAGCCCGTCGCCGCCCTCGCGCAGCGCGCGCAGCTCGGCGGGCGTGACCGGCTCGCCGTCGAGCGTGAGGCCGACAGAGAAGTCGAGCAGGGCGTCCACGCCCAGCCCGGCCGGCTTCCCGCCGCCGATCTTCACGAGGACGCGCGGGCGCGGCGCCTTGCCGCGGTTCCACCAGTCCGGGACGCGCACGACGACGCCGCTCTCCTCGAGCCTGGGCAGCTCGCGCAGGAAGCGGAGCGCCTCGTCGGGCGTCCACGCCTGCGGCTGAAAGAGGCGGCCCGAGTCGGCGAGCGACTTCACGAGCGCGCTGCTCTCGGACGCGCGCTGCACGGGCGCGAGGAGCGCGAGGAGGCGTTTCCGGTCGGTGGACGACGACGCGGCGCGCACGGCCTCGCCGAGGGGGCGGTGCTGCGGCTTGCCGCTCGCGGTGAGACCCGTGGTGTAGGTGGCGAGGAAGGCGAACGGCCGATCCACGTCGCGCTTGTTCTCGGCGAGGTGGAGGTGTACGCGGCCGACGAGGTTCCAGGCGGGGTCCTGCTTCGCGAGCCACGCCTGCACCGGCTCGCGCGACGCGGCGATCTCGGCGCGCCAGGCGTCGAGCGTGGCCGTCCACAGCGCGGCGAGCACGTCGACGTTGAGGTACTCCGCTCCCCGCATGGGCGGAGCGATGAGGACGAGCCGCGCGAGCTCGGCGTCGCCAGGTAAGACCTCCGCCTTCTCGCGCCGTTCCTCGAGGTCCGGCAGCGCGCAGAGCGCCGTCATGAAGGTGCGTCCGAGGTCGCGCCAGTAGCCGATGGCCGGTGGCAGCGCCGTGTGCGCCTCCGCCGCGCCAAGGTGGAGGACGCCCGCCCCCTGGCCGCGGCCGAACGCCGCCTCGATGCGCCTCGCTACCGCCGCTGCCGGCGAAGGCTCGCCCGGCTCGGCTGGCCGCAGGAGGAGGTGGCCGGCGGGAGTGAGCGAGATGGCGATGGGGTCAGGCACCGGGGAAGGGTAGCGGGGCGGACTGACGTGGGCGGGACCGACGTCGTTTCGCGCGTCCCCGAGCTTCCCTCACCCCGCGACCCTCTCCCTCGCGGAGCTCGGCATTGATGTCAGCGCTGTTCAAGAACTTGGCATTGTTGGGAAATCATAGGACGTCCGGTAGGTAAAAAGCGTGAGCGCGGCGGTCTTGGCCCAGGATGAGTCGCGGGGATGGTCGGACGAGACGGAGACGTCAAGGTCTGTTCGGTGGGGTGGAGTTGCAGGTGGGGTGAGGGGCCAGAGCATTACTCCCTCGCCCCCACCGGGGGAGAGGGCCGGGGTGAGGGGGCCGCACGCTCACGTCAACGCGGCTGTCGAGATCGTTTCAGCAAAGCCCGCGAGAAACAGCTCGAATGACCGGTGCATGTCGCGTCTGCTTTGGCTATTATCATTTCGCCAATCGTTTCTTGTATCGTTTCAAGAGCGATGGCGATGGAGAATAGCTTGCGGGGGTCCGCCAGGCTCGAAGACCTGCTCGAGGAGCTCGCACGCATGCGCGTCGCACGACCGCCGGCGCTACAGGCGACGCTCGGGAT
>JBGQLS010000359.1:0-6887 GCA_041500205.1 Anaeromyxobacteraceae bacterium
AGCGGCGGAGAGGCTCTCGGGCTGCGGCGCGCACGCGCCCCAGCCCTTCTCGCCCCCGGTCCGGCCGACAATTGTCGGCCGGACCGGGGGCGAGAAGGGCTGGGGCGCGTGCGCGCCGCAGCCCGAGAGCCTCTCCGCCGCTCGAGGCGCCGCAAGGCGCCGGACATCACCTCACGGCGGCGGCGGTGGCGCTGCAAGATCCACATGAACTGGTCGCCGCTGTGAGTTGAACGGGATCAGCTCTCCGTCACGCGGATGGTCGTCGTCGCCCGCTTGCCGGTGTCGAGGTCGCGCGCGCTGACGGTGAGGATGCCCTCCACGTTGACCTCGAACAGGATCTCGAGGCGCACTCCGCCAGCCGGGGCCGGGCGCACGCCGCCGAAGGTCATCTCGCCCAGGAGTTCGTTCTTCGACGTCTCGGGGTGATCACCCTGGAAGACGCGCACCATGAGTTCGCTCTGCTTATCGATGGAACTGGTGGCAGCGAACGCCTTTGCGTTCGGGATGGGGGCGTTGCGCGGCAGCACCACATGCATGGCGCCGCCGGCCGCCTCGATCCCGATCGCCATCGGGATGACGTCGAGCAGTTGCAGCTTGAGGTCCGAGTTGTCCTGGAGCGACCAGGCGTAGAGCGCTGCCCCGATGGCGACCGCCTCGTCCGGGTGCACGCCTTTCGAGGGCGGCTTCTTGAAGTAGTGCGTGAGCGTCTGCTGGACGAGTGGCATGCGCGTCTGGCCGCCGACAAGCATGACCTCGTCGATGCCGTCCGGTTCGACGCTCGCTTCCGCCATCACCTGCTCGACGATGTTGAGCGTCTTCTGCACGAGCCCTCGCGTCAACTCCTCCAGGAGCGCCCTCGAAAAGGGCAGGTCCACGTTGAGCGGCTGCCCCTGAGGCGTCATCGTGATGAACGGGATGTTGAAGGGGGCCTCGGTCCGCGCCGAGAGGTCGATCTTGGTCCGCTCGGCGAGATCACGCACGCGTTGCATCGCCACCGGGTCGCTCGTGAGATCGATGCCGTGCTTCTTCGTGAAGTTCTCGAGCACGTAGCGGATGATGGCGTCGTCGAAGTCGATTCCGCCCAGGAAGATGTCGCCGCCGGTGGCCTTCACCTCGAAGACCCGTTCGCGGATCTCGATGATCGACACGTCGAAGGTACCGCCGCCGAGGTCGTAGACGAGGACCCGCTCGTTGAGCTTCTTCCCGAGCCCGTACGCGAGGCTGGCGGCGGTCGGCTCGTTGATGATGCGCACCACCTCGAGGTCGACGAGACGGCCCGCCTCCTTGACGGCCTGCCTTTGTCTGTCGGTGAAGTAGGCGGGCACCGTGACGACCGCGCGCCGCACCTTGAAGCCGAGGTGGTCGGAGGCGACGTCCCGGATCTTGGCCAGGATCTTCGCCGCCACGTCCTGCACCTGGAACGTGCGGCCGTGGCAGTCGAGCTCCACGTCGTTGCGCTCGCCGCCGCGCAGCCGGTACTGCACCGAGCGCTGCACCGTCGCGACGATGTCGTCCTTGGGCGAGCGGCCGATGAGGCGCTTCGTCGCGTAGAGCGTGTTGCGCGGGTTGAGCTGCCACTGGCGCTTGGCATCGTACCCGAGGAGCTCGTGCCCCTTGTCGTCGATGGCGAAGATGGACGGGATGGTGTACTCGCCGCCCTTGTGCGGGATGAGCTTCACCTGACCACCGCGGGTGGCCACGGCGGCGCAGGAATTGGTCGTTCCGAGGTCGATTCCGACGATGGTGTCGGGCGGCAGCTTCTCCACGGTGCCGGATCGTACTACGAGCGGCCCCGTCCAGCGAGACCGGCATTTTGAATGTCGGGACGGACCGTGCGAGAGTTGACGGATGGACGCTAGGCACTACCTGGAGGCCATCGGCGACGGCGTGAAGAACGGGTTCGCCGAGCGGCGCAGCCTCCTCTCGTTCGACGAGTACCTCGACCTCTTCGGCCGCGGGCCGCGCGCGCAGGCCCGGAACTCGGCCCAGTACCTGCGGGACGTCATCGATCACTTCGGCGTGGTCGAGGTGCCGGTGCCGTGGGGCAAGGAGCGCCGCTTCCGCATCTTCGATCTCGGCTTCGCGCCCGAGGCGCTCGCGGCGCGGGTGGCGGGCCAGGAGGAAGTGCAGTCCGCCATCTACCGCGTGCTCGGCAACTTCGTCCGCTCCGGCCGCGTGAACAAGCTCATCCTCCTGCACGGGCCGAACGGCTCGGCGAAGACCTCCATCGTGGGAGCGCTCATGCGCGGCATGGAGGCCTACTCGCACCTGCCGGAGGGCGCTCTCTACCGCTTCTCCTGGGTCTTCCCCAGCGAGAAGCAAGTGAAGGGCGGTGGGACGGTCGGCTTCGGACAGGGCGGGGCGGGGGGCGATCTACCTAGCTTCGCGCACCTGGAGGGAGACGCGCTCGACGCACGCCTGGCGTGCCCGCTCAAGGACCACCCTCTCTTCCTCGTGCCGCGCCGGGAGCGCCGCAAGCTCCTCGAGGAGAAGTGCCACCCCAGCGAGCGCGAGGGCGCCGGCGAGGGCGACTTCGTCCTGTCCGACTACGTGGCGGACGGCGAGCCATGCCACTTCTGCCAGAAGATCTTCGAGGCGCTCCTCGCCACCTACCACGGCGACTACCTCAAGGTGCTGCGCCACGTCCAGGTCGAGCGCTTCTACGTGTCGGCGCGCTACCAGGAGGCTGCCG
Source organism: Anaeromyxobacteraceae bacterium (assembly GCA_041500205.1). Classification (GTDB taxonomy): domain Bacteria; phylum Myxococcota; class Myxococcia; order Myxococcales; family Anaeromyxobacteraceae; genus Anaeromyxobacter_A. The sequence goes on from JBGQLS010000359.1 coordinate 2,693, forward strand.
TCACGGTGGAGCCGCAGCTCTCCGTGGACGCGGCCTGGCGGCAGGTGAGCGCCGACCGCAGCCACGTCGCGCTGCCGGCCGCGTTGCACTCGGTGGCGCTCTTCGAGCCGACCGGGCCGCTCGTCGCGGCCAACCGCGGCGTGCTCGAGTTCGCCGACCTCCTCAAGCGACCGCCCGAGGCCTTCAAGTACCTGCTCGGTACGAGCGAGACCGGTCGCGTCGCGCTCGACAGCTTCATCCTCCACCTCGACGAGGTCCTGCTCGCCAGCGCCAACGAGAAGCAGCTCTCGATCTTCAAGGACAAGGACGTCGCCGACTTCGGCTCGTTCAAGGGACGCATCGAACTCATCCGCGTGCCCTTCCTGCGGCGCTGGCACCTGGAGAAGCAGATCTACGACCAGCAGGTGACGCGCGCGACGGTGGGAAAGCACGTCGCCCCGCACGCGACCGGCGTGGCCGCGATGTGGGGAGTGCTGACCCGGCTCAAGAAGCCGATCCCCGACCGCTACAAGGGAGAAGTGCGCGAGGTGGTCGACGACCTCGCGCCGCTCGAGAAGCTGAAGCTGTACGATCGGGGCGCCGCGCCCGATCGGTTGTCGCAGCAGCAGGCGAAGGAGCTGAAGAAGCAGCTCGAGGAGGTCTACCGCGAGTCCGACGTCTACCCGATGTACGAGGGCCGCATCGGTGCCTCCGCCCGCGAGATCAAGACCGCCATCTTCAACGCCGCCCAGAGTCCGCACTACGCCTGCCTCACGGCCATGGCGGTGCTGGAGGAGCTGGAGATGCTGTGCCGGGACAAGTCCGTCCACGAGTTCCTGCAGCAAGAGGTCGTGGACGGCTACCACGACCACGAGGAATTCGTGCGGGTGGCCGAGGCGGAGTTGCTCGACCTCCTCGACGAGGAAATCCGCGACTCGATGGGGATGGTCACCGAGGGGCAGTACCGGGAACTCTTCGGCCGCTACCTCACGCTCGTCTCCTCCTGGACCAAGGGCGAGCGCATCAAGAACCGCGTCACGGGCGCGTACGAGCAGCCGGACGAGGATCGCATGGTGGAGTTCGAGCACATCGTCATGGGCGACGAGAACGACCGCAGCAGCTTCCGCCGCTCGGTCATCTCCGCCATCGGCGCCTTCCGGCTCGACCACCCGGACGCGAAGGAGATCGACACGCAGGCCATCTTCCCCGACCTCTTCCGTCGTCTGCGCGAACACTACTTCGAGGAGCGCAAGCGCCAGCTCAAGACCAACAAGACGAACGTGCTGCGCTATCTGTCGAACGAGCGCGGCCAGCTGGACGAGAAGGCCCGCCGGCTAGTCGAGCAGACTCTCACCACGATGCGTGAGCGCTACGGCTACTGCGAGCACTGTGCGCAGGACGCCGTCATGTACCTCATGCGTCGGCGGTACGTGGACTGAGTCGCCGGGGGCGCAGGCGGCCCCCGCCCCGCCGGGCAAGCCCATCGGGGCCCCACCCTCGCCCAACGGCCGGGCGATCCATTTTTCGACAGGTCTTGAGTCGCCGGGGGCGCAGGCGGCCCCCGCCCCGCCGGGCAAAGCCCATCGGGGCCCCACCCCGGCCACGCCGCAGAGCGCTCACGTTCTTCGACAGGTCTTGATCACCTGGACCAGGTCGAGGTCCAGGTCCGGGCTCGAATCCGGCGAGGAGCCGGGTGAGCGAGGTGCCGAGCCCACTCCCGCCCGGCTGCTGCTCGGGCGGGAAGGTTCCGGAATAGGGTACACCCCTCGTGGGTTCGCCCTAACGTGCTCACGAACCGACTCCTCGCCTCGTTCGCAGGTGCCGTTCTCGCGGCTGCCGTGCTGATCGCCCTGGCCCCCGGCCACTCGGCGGCGCAAGGTGGCAATCCCCGGTCGACGACCGTCCAGAAGGTCTTCCCGAGCGCCGTGCGCCTTCAGATCGCCGCCGCAGGCGCCGTGGTGCGGAGCGCTTCGGGGGTCGCCTTTGCGAAGGACGGAGACCGGACCTACATCCTCACCAACGCCCACGTGGTCGAGGCCAGCGCCGCCTGGAAGGAGCCGGTGGAGCTACGGGTGCTCATCTCGGGGGCCAAGGAGCCGCTTCAGGGGCGGGTCGCCGCGCGTGGTCGAGTGCCGGATACCGACATCGCCGTGATCGAGGTGCGGGGTGCCAGGGTGCCGGTCACTCCCCTCGCGGCAGATGACGCGCTCGAGTTGGGCGACGACCTCGTCGTCATCGGCGCCCCCTTCGGCAAGGGCCTGTCCGTCGCCGCCGGGATCGTTTCGCAGATCGAGTACGACTTCGCTGAGGGCGCTGCGCCGCCGCGCCTCCCCCGGTCGCTCAAGACCGACGCCGCCATCGGTTACGGCAGTTCGGGCGGTGGCGTCTTCGACGTCCCGGGCGGCCACCTGGTCGGCCTCATCGAGGGCTACCGCACGGCCCGTGTCGCCTTCGGGAAGGACGAGGGCTACGCAGTCGATGTGCCGATGCCGGGCGAGACGTTCGTCGCGCCAGCTGCCAAGATCCGCCGCTTCCTCGCGGACCAGGGCCTCGGCAAGCTCGCGCCCGGCGTTGCCGCGGCCGCGGCCGATGTGCCCGCGGCGGGTGCGAAGGCGGAGCCCGCCGCCAGCAGGATGTAGGCGCTCCTCCTGGAGTGGGACCCCGTTCGAGCTGGGCGACTCCGCGCTGCCAGGCTAACGCGCCCCGCCGGGTACGGGACCCGGTCCTGAGGGGCCAGGTTCCGGCGGGCGGGGCGGCGCCATCCCAGCGTTGGGCTCCGGGGGCGAAGGACCGGCTGGGACGTTGCCGGAGGGTGGTGGTGGTGTCCCCGCATGACCTGCTGGCGGGGGCGCTGCCGCACCGGTAGGAGTCCCGGCATCCGCCACGCCGGCATCGCCGGACAACCCGGGCAGCACCGGTGGTCCGGCGCGGGTGCCAGCAGCGGGAGTGCCGCCATCGACTGGCTCGAGCCCGCCGTCGCGTCCGGTCGCGGGCGCGGCGGAGCGCGAACGGACCTCGACCCAGACGGCGCGCTTGTCGCCGCCGAAGGAGGCTCGCACGGGCGCTCCGACGACGAGGTCGCCCGTCGAGCCGAGCCGGTTTTCCAGGAACACCGCGGTGTTGCGGTCGATCTTGAGCGTCACGTGCCCGTCCGGAGCATCGACGGTGAGTTTAGCCTCGGACCAGGCCAAGGCCGAGATCGTTCCCGAGACCGTGCGGACGTCCGTACGGGCCTTGCCGCCGTCCCCGTCGCCGTCGCGCCCGCTGTCGGCTCCGAGGGCCGCCAGGAGAAGGAAGGTGGCGACGAAGACGCGAGTTCTCGAAGGGAGCATGTCCGCCCTTTCCTCGTACGACTCGGCTACCTGGACTGCCTGGCGGCGCCGCTTGCTCTCGCTCCGGCAGGCAGGCTCGTCCTTGCGCCGCTCGAAGTAGCTTGCCCGCGCCTGCGTTGCTCGGTCGTGGCGCGGCCGGCGCCGCTTTCGGCCCCGTCGCTCTCCGCCACCGTAGCAAGTAACCAAGTAGCACCTGTTGATGCTCGTCGCCCGTTTCGAGCCGGTGACGGCGGCGCGGGCCACGGGGCACACACTCGACGTAAACTAGCTCGACACCTGCCCGGAGCAGTGAGCGCCTTCCCACCGCGCACGTGCCGCGCGACGGATCACGTGGAAGGGGCGCCGCGCTCCCGTCACTGCGCGCGTCTGCCCCTTCGGGTAGGATTGGTCCATGGACCGCCGAGCGAGCTGGGATGACTACTTCATGGACATCGCGCGCGTGGTCGCGACGCGCGCCACCTGCGATCGCAAGCACGTCGGCGCGGTCCTGGTACGCGACAAGACGATCCTCTCCACCGGCTACAACGGCTCGATCCGAGGCCTGCCCCATTGCACCGAGGTCGGCCACATGATGGAGGAGGGCCACTGTGTGGCGACAGTGCACGCCGAGGCAAACGCCATCATCCAGGCGGCAAAGAACGGCGTCGCGATCGAGGGCGCGGACATCTACACGACCGCATCCCCCTGCTGGCCCTGCTTCAAGCTCATCGCCAATTCGGGATGCAAGCGCATCGTCTTCGGCGAGTTCTACCGGGACAACCGCATCTTCGAGTTCGCGAAGCAGCTCGGCATCGAACTCACCGAGCTGAAGGTGCCCGAGAAGCCCGATCTCGCTCACGGCGACACGGAGCCGGCGCGGACGGTGGTGCCAGGTTCGTAGGGGA
>JBGQLS010000360.1:0-6842 GCA_041500205.1 Anaeromyxobacteraceae bacterium
CCCCCCGCAAAGCATCGGGAGTGCCAGTCAGCCACGGCAAGCCAGTCGCTGCTTGCGTGTGGCCGGCTTCGCGCGCTGGGGCGGGATTGCGCGTTCCGAGTTGGGAAGGACTTGCGCCTGCGGCCTCACGTCGCAGACCAGCGCAGCCCAACCGGGCCTACGCTTCCCCCTCCGGGGCGTCGCCACCCTCGGAATCGCCGTGCGGGTGCAGGGGACCGACCAGCCCGTAGCGCTGGATCTTGCTGAAGAGCGTGCGCCGGTCGATCCCGAGCGCCTTGGCCGCCGCCGAGCGATTCCAGTCGAATAGCGAGAGGACCTTCGCGATGTGGTCCTGCTCCACCTCGGCGAGCGTGAGCGGCCCGGTCGCGGTCGAGGCCGCAGCGGCGGGCGACCCGGCGCGCACCGCGGCGGGGAGGTCGCATGCGTCCACTCGGCGCCCGCGCGCCGAGAGCAACGCCCGCTCGAGCACGTTGCGGAGCTCGCGCACGTTCCCGGGCCAGGCGTGCCGGCAGAGGGCGTCGAGCCCGGCCTCCGTGAACCCGAGCGCGGGCGCGCCCTGTTCGCGCGCGATCTCGGAGAGGAGGTGCTCGGCCAGCGCCGGGACGTCCTCGGCGCGCTCGCGCAGCTCGGGGAGCTTCACGCGCAGCACGTCGAGCCGCCAGAAGAGGTCTTCCCGGAAGGCGCCGCGCCGGATCATCGTCTCGAGGTCCCGATTGGTCGCCGCCACGACGCGCAGGTCGACCTTGACCGGCCGCGCCGCCCCGAGCGGCGTCAGCTCCGAGTCCTGCAGGACCCGGAGCAGCTTCGGCTGCTGCGTGAGTGGGATCTCGCCCACCTCGTCCAGGAAGAGCGTCCCGCCCGAGGACTGCTCGACGAGTCCCGTCTGGCTCTCGGCGCCCGTGAAGGCGCCCTTGCGGTGGCCGAAGAGCGTCGACTCGAACAGCGTCTCGGGAATGGCGGCGCAGTTCACCGGGATGAAGGGTCCGGCAGCCCGCCGGCCCTCGAAGTGGATGGCGCGCGCTGCGAGCTCCTTGCCTGTCCCGCTCTTGCCGGTGATGAGCACGGTGGCGGTCACCTGCGCGGCCTCCCGGAGCGCCTGGCGCACCGCCGCCATGGCCGGCGAGCCGCCCAGGAGCGCGTCCGCGGACCAGCGGCCGCGGACCACTCGCCTGAGCCCCTCCACCTCCCGGCCGAGCGCCACCTCGCGCGCAGCGTTGCGGAGCACCGCCGCTATCTCCTCCACCTTGAAGGGCTTCGTGACGTAGGTGTAGGCACCGGCCCGCATGGCGTCGACCGCGTCGTCCACCGAGCCGAAGGCCGTCATGAGGACGACCTTCACGTCCGGGTAGCGCTCGCGCGCGATCTGGAGGAGCGTGCGCCCGTCCATGCCGGGCATGCGCACGTCGGAGAGGACCACGTCGGACGGAGCTTCCGCGAGGAGCTCCAGCGCGCGCGCGGCGCCACCAGCGGTCCGGACCTGGTAGCCCATGCGGTCGAGGTGCGAACGGAGGATGTCGAGGAGGCGCGGGTCGTCCTCCACCACGAGCACCGACAGCGGAGAAGAGGGGGTCACGTCGGCAGCTCCGTCGCGGCCGGGAGCTGCACGGTGAAGCAGGCGCCGCCGAGCGGTCCGGTGCCGACGTGAATGTCGCCGCCGTGCGCCGCCACGATGCGGGCGCAGACGGCCAGGCCCAAGCCGGTCCCGTCAGGACGCGTGGTGAAGAACGGATCGAAGATCCGCTCGCGCAGCGCCTCGGGCACGCCCGGACCGTCGTCGTGCACCTCGAGCGCGACCTGCCCACCGCCTTCGCCGGCGCGCGCGCACACGCCCACACGACCTCCCTCGGCCACCGCGTTCACCGCGTTCACGAGGAGGTTCACCAGCACCTGGTGCAACCCGTCCGCGTCGGCGAGGGCACGTGGGAGCGAATCGGGGAGGTCCACCTCCACCCGGACGCGCTTCTTCTCCGCCGGGATGGCGAGCAGCGAGAGCACCCGCTCGACGGCGGTCCGGACGTCGACCGGCGCGCGCTCCGCGCCGCGGCCCCGGGCGAAGGTGAGCAGCTCGCGCACGAGGCGGCTGATGCGGTCGGTCTCGCCCACGATCTCGCGCAGGCGGCGCTCGCGCTGATCGGGGGCTCCGTCCAGCATCAGGTACTCCGCGGTGGCGCTGATGACGTTCAGGGGCGTGCCGATCTCGTGCGCCAGCCCCGCTGCGAGGCTCCCCACCACCGCCAGCTTCTCGGAGCGCATCATCCGCCGCTCGATCTCGAGCTGGCCGGACAGGTCGCGCGCCACCAGCGCGACCCCGCCCCCGGCGAGCAGAGCCGCGCTCACTTCCACGGGCACGGCGTCGCCCGGCGCGCGCCGCCAGGTCGTCCTCACCCCGCGCACGACCTTCTCGCGCTCCACGCGGGCGAGCAGCGCCGGCGCGTCCCCGTCGCCGGCGACGTCGGCCAAGGGGCGGCCCAGCACCTCGCTGGCTCTCGCTCCGAGGAGCCCCTCGGCCGCGCGATTGAAGCCGGTCACGCAGCCGTCGCCGCCGACGCCCAGGATGGCGTCCGCCGCCTCGCGCGTGACGTGCGCGAGGAGCTGCTCCTGCGCCGCGAGCCGGGCCCGGAGCTGGTGGAGCGCGGAGAGGTCTTCGAAAGCGCACGAGCGGCCGATGAGCGCCCCCGCCTCGTCGCGCAGCGCCACCGCGGACAGCGCCACCGGCACGAGGCGGCCGTCCCTGGCGCGGCGCACCGTCTCGGTGCGCGGGAACCGGCCCTCCCGCGCGACCTGCTCGGCGATGGCGCGCTCCTCGGCCTGCTTCTCCTCCGGCACGAGCAGGTCGATGCGCCTCCCCAGCGCCTCGTCGAGCGCCCAGCCGAAGACCTCCGCCGCGGCGGGACCCCACGACACGATGCGCTCCTGCGAGTCGACCACCACGAAGGCGGCGCCGCTGGCCGCGGCCGCCTCGGCAGCGAGGCTCTTGCCCCCCGAGGCGAGGTCGGCGAGGGCCCCTAGACCGGAGAGGCGCACGAAGCTCTCGGCGACCCAGCGCAACTCACCCGCGGCGTCCGCGACGGGCACGGCGCGTACCCGATACGCCTCGAGGGGCGCGCCGGGCCGGCCGCGCTCGCGGAGGCCCTCCTGCGCCTCGCCGGTGCGGAACACCAGGAGTGGAAGGCAGTCCGGACAGCGCCGGCTCTCCTTCCACATCGCGGAGAAGCAGTGGCTGCCTCCACACGACAGCTCCTTTGCCATGCCGATGATGAAGCGGTTCGCCCAGCGCACCTGCATCTCTCGGTCGACGAGCGTCAGCCCGATCCCGAAGGCGGAGAGGGCCTCGCCGAGGGGGTCGAGCTCGTCGGGCTGTCCGATGCGCAGCGAGGATTGCGCCACGCGCCGACTCTAGTACGCCTCGGAAGGCGGGGCGAGCGCCGGCGGCCTCTGCCTTCGCCTTGGCGCGCCGGCGGCCCACTGCCTGAGGCGAGGTCGAGGTCGAGGTGGACCCCTGGCCGCGCTCGCCGCGGTGGACTCCTGGCCGCGTCTCGTCGCGGCGGATTCCTGGCCGCGTCTCATCGCGGCCAGGAACAGGGGCGCGAGGCTGCGACGGCTCTGCTGGCGCAGCCGAAGACGGGTCGTGAGACCGCGACGGCTCTGCCGGGAACCCCTGGCCGCGCTCGTCGCGGGCAGGGGCGTGGTCGTGAGACCGCGACGGCTCTGCCGGCGCGGTCGAAGTCGGCTGAAAGGTCTCCCTCCCGATCGCATTGTCAACCGAAGGCCAGAAGTGGGTTGACGAGTGCCACGGGGCTGGTAGGCTCCGGCGGTCGCTCGCGTGCGCGCGACCAGCGAATGCCAACCCTCGAGACCGAACCGGGCGTGATGCTCCACTGGGAAGAGGCCGGAGCCGGCCGCCCGGTGGTGTTCGTCCACGGCTGGTCGATGTCGAGCCGCGCCTTCGCCTGGCAGGTCGAGTCGCTCGCGGCGTCGCACCGTGTCGTCCTGTACGACCTGCGCGGCCACGGCCGGTCGCGCTGTGACGATCGGGCGGCTGCGGCGAGCCATGCCATCGAGGACCACGCCCGCGACCTCTCGACCCTGTTCACTCGGCTCGGGCTCGCCGGCGCCGTCCTCGTCGGATGGTCCATGGGGTCGCAGGTGTCGCTCGAGGCGCTGCCGGACATCCGGGATCGACTGGACGGGCTCGTGCTGCTCTCGGCGACCCCACGCTTCGTGGCGGACGAGGACTGGCCGCACGGCCTCCCCGCCGTGAGCGTCCGCGCGCTCGCCGCACGCCTCGACCACAAGCCGGAGCGGACGCTGCAGCGGTTCTTCGAGGGGATGTTCGTCGCCGACGAGATCGGGGAGCCGGAGCGCGCGGAGATCGGCAGGCGCGTGCTCGCGGACGCGCCGCCGGTCTCGCTCACCGCCGCGCGGGCTGGGCTGGAGGCGCTCCTGCGCTCGGATCAGCGGCAGCGGCTCCGCGACGTGCGCCTCCCTGTCCTCTTCCTCCATGGAGAGCGCGACCCCATCTGCCTTCCCGCCGCCTCCGCCTTCGCGCAAGACCACATCCCGGGCGCGCGCCGGCAGGTCCTGCCCGGAGCCGGCCATGCGCCCCATCTCTCGCGCCCGTCGCTCGTGAACGAGCTGCTGGCCGGCTTCCTCGCGGACTTACCGTGAATCACGTCGACAAGAGCAGGGTGCGCCGATCGTTCAGCCGGGGCGCCGCGGAGTACGACGCGCACGCCGTCGTGCAGCGCCGCGCGGCGGACCGGCTCCTCGAGCTCGCCCTGCCCGGCACCGCTCCCCCGCGCCGCGTGCTCGACGTGGGCTACGGCACGGGCGCGCTCCTGGCACGTCTGGCAGACATCTTTCCGCGCGCGGCGCTGGCAGGCGTCGATCTCGCCCCCGGGATGGCCCACGTGGCGCGCCGCCGGCCTGTCCGCGCGCAGCTCGGCGTGGGCGACGCCGAGGCGCTTCCCTTCCACGATGGCGCCTTCGACCTGGTCGTCTCGACCTCGACCTTCCAGTGGTTGCCGCGGCTCGACCGCGCCCTCTGCGAGGCGAGCCGCGTGCTCGCGCCGGGGGGCACCCTCGCCATCGCCTTCTTCGGTGGCGAGACGCTCCACGAGCTGCGCGGCGCCTGGCGCGCGGCACTCTCCGGAGGCGCGCCCGACCACAGTCACCAGTTCCACGGCGAGCGCGACCTGGCCCTTGCCCTGGCCGGGGCCGGGCTGGCCGCGCACGTCCTCACCTCGGAACGCGTGGTCGAGCGCCACGCGCATCCGCTCGCCCTGCTCCGCGCGCTCAAGCGCATGGGAGCCGGAAACGCAGCGCCGCGAGGCGCGGACTGCGCCGCGGGCCCGGGGACGAGCGGATGCGGCATGGGCGCTCGCGGCGCGCTCGAGCGCATGGCGCGCGCTTATCAGGCGCGGCACGGGGATCACGCGGGCGTGGCGGCGACCTGGGACGTCCTGTACGCGGTCGCGCGCAGGAGCGACCGCTGAGGCTCTCTAGCTCCCCGGCTCCAGCGTCTTCAACCGCTGCTCCAGCTCCTTCACCCGGAGGTGCAGGTCCTTGTCGCGCTTCCACCGCTCCGTCACGTCTCGGACGATCGCCACCGACCCCATGATCGCGCCCGCCTCGTCGCGGAGGAGCTGGATCGAGAACTCGATGGAGAGGGGCGCGCCGTCCTTGCGCAGCGCCGGGACAGCGAGGAGCTGGCCCGCCCCGTAGCGAGTCGCGCCGCTCACCATCACCTCATTCCACCCGTCCCAGTGCCTCCCGCGCAGCCGCTCCGGGATGATGAGGTCGAGCGAACGCCCCACCGCCTCGGCCGCGCTCCAGCCGAAGATGGCCTGCGCGCCGGCATTCCACAGCCGGATGATGCCGTCGTGGCCCGCGAAGAGGATGGCTTCGGGCGCTCCGGAGACGATGCGCGGCGCGAGCCAGTCCAGGGACGGTGTGGGCGAGTGTGCGGACATGGCGTAGCAGGATGCCACGAAACGCTTCACCGGCGAGGCGCTCCGCCGTACCCTTCCGGGGCTGGGCCAGCGGTGCTGCATGGGAGGAAACATTGAGGAACACGATCGCTTCGCTGGCAGTCCTGGCAGCGCTGCTGCCTTCGCTCGCGGGCGCCCAGGCGGGCCCCGGGCGCTACTCCGCTCCCGGCCCGGCGCGCGACGCCTGGTACATCGGGTTCGGCGTGGGCTCCGGTGCAGGCGGACTCACCATCGACGGCCAGTCGCGGTCGTTCAAGGACTTCCTCTCCCCCCTCGACACGTGGCACGGCATGTTGCAGTTCGAGGTGGGCGCGACCGTGCGCCAGGACCTCCTGCTCGGGTTCGACCTGCGCGTCATGCGCGCCCAGGGCTCGGGGTCCGTGCTCGGCCGGGACCTGGATGAGAGCGTGACGGTGGGCGACTACCTGGCCATGGTGACCTGGTTCCCGATGGAGCGAGGGCTCTTCCTGCGCGGCGGCGCGGGTCTCGCCAGCATCAGCGCGGACTCGCGGGTGAACGGCGGCTCGACTTTCACCACCGAGACCGTACGTGGCGTGGCGGCCCTGGCGGGCATCGGCTACGCCTTCTGGCTCGGCCAGCACTTCAACCTGACGCTCAACGCCGACCTCTCGGGACAGCTATACAGCCACGACGCCGGGCAGCCGTCGAGCTCGCGCTTCTTCGACGTCTACCTCGGGTTCAGCTGGTACTGAGTACCCGGGGCTCGCGCCGCCCCGCCCCGTCGGCAGAGCCGTCGGGGCCCCACCCCGGCTAAGAAGCAAAGGGGGTTTTCGACAGGTCTTGAGTCGCCGGGGGCGCAGGCCGCCCCCGCCCCGCCGGGCAAAGCCCATC
>JBGQLS010000361.1:0-6829 GCA_041500205.1 Anaeromyxobacteraceae bacterium
AGCCCTCCAGGGGTGGCCGCCACAACCTCTCGGTTCTTTCGGATTGACTAGAACGCCTCGCGCTCAGGCGGAGTTTCCGTCCCAGGCGTCGCAGAAGTACGCCTTGACGCCGGGGCGGACCATAGGCGGCAGCTGCCCTTGGCAGCGCAGGCAGAGATCAGCTGCTGCACCGATTTCAGGCAGGCCGACAACGGCAGGGGCCTCTTGCCATCCGCTCGGCGTAGCTCGCCCGCATCGGCCCTCGGTATGAAACCCGCGTGGTTGGACGTAACCTACTTTACGCACTGCGGCTACGAGGCTCGTGGGAAGTGATCGGCTCTATTACTTTATGCAATCGAGCGGAGGCGGGCTGGCATGAAGCTCAGAAGACGAATTGGTGGAGAAGTTGAACCACTGCCAGTCGTTGCTGACGTACTTCTTGCGCCCCTCGCCGATCTCGCCTTGCGGCGAGTACTGGCTCTCCGCGCAGCACGTGCCGCTCCCGTAGTAGTCCGCGCCCGCGCTCGCGACGTACTTGGCGATGGAGCGATCGTCACGCTGACTCGGATCCGCCACCACGAGCCGCGCCTCGAACACCACGAGGACCCCCTGGATGCTTCGCGTTGTGCCCCCGGAGGCGACGGAGATTCTCGGGATGGGCTTCACGTTCCCGTCGGACGGCCAGAAGTGATAGACGGGGACGTGACCGTTCTCGTTGAGAGGGATGAGTGCCGCGCTCCCGCCATCCGACCAGGTGACGACGTTGTCCGGCCCCGCCGTCCCATTCGAGCAGCCGACATAGAAGTCCTCACAGTAGAACTGTCCGCCGTCCGCGACGCCCACCGTGAAGTCGATCTGCTGCCACGAATCCGTCGGGTTGATCCGCACGTAGACCTTGAAGTTGCGGATCTCGACGCGCGTATTGGTGTCACGCGAGAGGCTGTGATCCCGATAGACCTCGCCCCACCCAGTGATGTGGTCTGCCCACCAGGGTACGGCGTTGCGCGGGCTCTGCTCCTGCAGCGGAGGCACGTCCCAGCCGTTGCTGGTCTGGACACCGGCTAGGGTCATGTCGTCGATGATCGTCTGGACGGCGTTGCAGGCGCCGGCGACGGACGTGACGAATTGTGCTCCAACGGAGTGCCCCGCAGCCATGGTCAAGCTACAGGAAGACTGCCCGGCGCAATCGCCGGTCCAGGCAGCGAACGTGTAACCGCTCGCGGCGCTGGCCACGAGCGTCAGGACCGAGCCCTGTGCGTAGGACGTAGCGCACGACCCGCCATTGCACAGAACGGTTCCCGACCCGGAGATCGAGATCGTCAGATTGTAGGATGGCGGCGGATTGCTGCTGGGCGGCGGAGGCGAAGTTAGCGGGGCGCTCACGGCCACCGTCGCCGTCGAGACCTGCGTGGAGTCGGCGTGGCTCTTCGCGACCACGTGGTAGGTGCCGGCGTTCGTCGGGGCGGCGTAGACCCCGGTGCTGGTGATGGTGCCGCCCGAGGCGCCCTCCTGGACCGACCAAGTGCAAGCCGTGTCCGAAGATCCGGTCACGCTGCAGGTGAAGGCCTGCGAGCCCTTCGCAACGACGGTGGCGGTCTTGGGGTTCACGGCGACGGCGACGGCCACGGCCACCGACGTGGCCGCGGTCGAGTAGACGCTGTTGAGCCAAGGGCCACCGCAGATTTCAGCGCTATTCGCCCAGCATCGCGTGCTGCATTGAGAGTCATTCACCTTCGAGAAGCCGAGCGTATTGCCCGCCCAGCATTCACCGCCGTCCTGAAGGCCCGCATAGGCCAGGTTCGCCTGCTTCGCGGCGGCGACGCAGCTCTCCACCGTCACGTTCGACTCGGCGAGGAGGCTCGGCAAGGCTCTCGTCCCGTTGTCCGTGTAACAGCCAACGTACGTCGGGGTACCAGGGGTCGGAGTCGGCGTGGGGGTCGGGGGCGGTGGCGAGGTCGCCACCGTCGAATAGATGGTGTTGCGCCATGACCCGCCGCAGGCCTCGGACTTGTCGCTCGAGCACGGCATGTTGCACTGGGAGTCAGTCACCTTCGAGATGCCTAGTGTGTTGCCCGCCCAGCATTCGCCGCCGTACTGCAGGCCCGCATAGGCCAGGCTCGCCTGCTTTGCGGCGGCGATACAGCTGTCGGCCGTCGCCCCCGACTCGGCGAGCAACTGCGGCAGCGCTCTCGTGCCGTTGTCCGTGTAGCAGCCCACGTAGGTGCCGGCGCTCGTGGCGCTCGCGGCCAGGGCGCTGGACGCGGTGGCGATCTCCGTCTTCTGGGCGTCGCCGCCGCAGGCGGCCAGGAACGCCATGAGGAAGACCGCGGCGCCTTTGAGGAGTCGTCGCACTATCTCGAGATCAAGAGTGGCGCGGCCGAGTTCAAGATCGTCGGGCTCCCTGCCGACGACTTTCGACCGCCGTGCCTCGATGGCCGAAGCACGGCGAAGCCGTCAACGGGTTGAAACGCGCGATCTACGCTGGACGCCAGTGTGTTCCGGCTTCCAATCGACGCAGTATCCCTGCAGCGCAGCGGTGATGCCTGCGACAGCCCGCATGGCTTCTCCTGGAGGCCTCCCGACGCCGGACAGGCCCTGCGTGACCCGATCCTGGCGAGGCCGCGCGGCGAGGTCCTACCGGAGCCCGAGCGCCCTCCATAGCTCGTCGACGTCGAAGCGTTGCTCAGGTGGCCGCGTCGCTTCGGCGTGTTCGATCTCGGCGAGTAGGAGCTCGAGCCCCTTTCGCGGGCCGCCCTTCCTCTTCGCCGCCTCGCGCGGCGTGAGGCCGCCGAGTGCCGGGATGGACTCGTCGAGCCAGCGCCGGTGGTGCTCCGCTTCCAACGCCTTCACGGCCTCCACGACCTCGGGCGGAATCGAAGGCGCTTCCGCCCTGGCGCGGGGCGGACCACCGGCTTGGAGCAGCGCCGCCGGATCGGTGTGTTCGCGCACGCGGAAGGTGACGAGCGATCCCAGGCGCTCCTCCACGAGCTTGCGGAGCCGGTCGGCCCGTTCCACGGAGTTCGACTCGAGCCGGAGCGCGCTCCCCTCGAGCGTCGCCCGACCGATGTGGGTGGTGGGGAGAAGGCCCTTCGCGTTTCCCTCCCGCACGAAGTTCACCTCGGTAGCCGAGCTCTCCCCTTCCCCCCGGCGGGCGTCGGGCAGCTCGAAGAGTCCCTGCACGATCTCGGTGGCCTTCTCGGGCGCGACCGCGAACCGGTCCACGGTGACGAGCAGGTCCTCGCCGTCCGTGTTCTGCAAGCGTGGCAGGGGGCGCGCCTCCGCGGCGTCCACCGTCTCCTGCCAGATGCGCAGGAGATCTCCGCCGGCGGTCGCCGCATGGAGCCTCTCCGCGGAGACGACCTTCGTGCGCACTCCGAGCGCCTTGCGGGCACGCTCGAGCGCGGCGGCTCCGTCCCGTGGAGCGAGCGCATTCGGGTGGCAGCCGGCCAGGATGGCGCGGCCCCCGAGATCCAGCACGCGGCCGAGGATGACAGCGCGCGGAAGGAGCGTGCGGGAGGCGGTCTTCTCCGTGACCATCCGCTCGCCTCCTGCGAGCAGATCGCGGAGCGTGACGGACTCCCCGGGCTTCGTCGCCACCACTTCCTGATAGCTGAACCAGGCTCCGCGCTGCGCTTGCACGTACCGTTTCCCTGCCTCGTCAAGCCCGCCGCCGCGCTCCTCCACGTACAGGTCGAGCGCGGTGCGACCGTCAGGGCCCCCGTAGTGAGCAACGTGCCAGCCCGACATGTAGCCACCGACCGCCGGGTCGAGGCCGAGGCCCGCGAGTGTCCCTTCGGGATCGAAAGCACGTCCCCAGCGCTGGCGCGCAAGCGCAAGGGCGTCGGCGGTGATGCGCTCGTCGAACCCGTGGATGGGGTCCCGCTCCGCGCGCCGCTTGGCGTCAGCCCGAGACTCCTCGGCCCCGGGTCCCGTCCCGCGTGCCCTCCGTGCCTGCTCCTCGTCCAACTCGAGGTGGCACTTCTTGTACTTCTTGCCGCTCCCGCAGGGGCAAGGCGCGTTGCGCGGCGTCCCGGAACGGCTCGTGGCCGCGGGGTCCGCCACCAGCATCGGCTCGTGAGCGTCGTCGTCCAGGTCGGGGATCGTCAAGCGTAAGGTGACCATCCGCCCGTCCACCTCGATGGACGAGCTGGCGTCATCGAGGTCCTGCACGGTCGGGAGGTGCGCGGCCGCCTCGAGGGCGGCCGCCAGAACATGCAGTTCGTCGCTCGTGGGCGAACTGGCAGCTCCCTTCCGGATCCGCAGCGGCACGGGGAGCCGAGGGAGGCCGAAGGCGTCCTCGATCGCTGCCGCAGCCCAAGCCGGCTCCTTGTCGAAGGTCACGGCCGTCCCGGTCGTCTTCTGGACCACCTGACGGTCGCCCGGGGACGCTGCCAAGATGCGGTTCACGGAGCCCATCTCGTCGTAGAGCGCGACACCGTATTCCTCGCCGCCCGCGCCCATCACCGCCGCCTCCAGATGGCGCGTTCGTCCGTCGATGGCGAGGGCGGCGGGCAGCCCGATGCTGGAATCGACCACTTCCCAGGGACGAGCCTTCCAGAAGGTCGCGCATGCCTCAAGGAACCGAAGAAGCACGCCGAGCCTGGGACGGCCGGAGACCTTTCCCAGGCCGAGGCCATAGGCCAGCACAGCCCGGGGGACGAGTGCATGGGCCGGGAACTCGGCGGAGGCTATCCCGAGCGCCCTGGCGGCTTCAGCAAGGGCCGGCTCGCAGCACCATTCCTTCCCCGCGAGCCTCGAGGCGATCTTCTTCAGGCCGGTCGCGTCGTCGTGAGAGGCCTCGGGCGCGACGAGATCGCCGTCGTCGGCGACCCCTGCGTAGGTGAAGGCGTCGCCATCCGCAACGCCGATGGGCCCCAGGCGAAAGACATGGATCATGGCCGCACTCTGTAGCAGGCGGCGACATGCGCCGCGACGGCTGAAGCCATCCGGCTCTTGTTCCTCTTGTCCCTCTCGTTCGTTGGAGGCCGACTTGCTCCCGCCTCCCGAGGCTGGGGGCGTTGCCTCCTCCTCACCCACCACCCTGGGGTCACCGGACGCCCACCTCGAGCCGAGGGCCACAGGGGCTACGCAAGGGGTCGGGCGGTCTGGAACCGGACATTTCTACTTTGCTAGGAAGCGGACATTCCTACTTTGCGTTGACAACAACCCGCAAGAACAGAGGCAGGGGCCCTGGGAGGAATCAACGACGTTCGGCGACCTTGGCGGCCTTCTCCTTACGGAGCTCGACCGCCTTCTCCTTGATCTCGTAGAGCACCGTCTGCATGCGGTTGTAGCCCATCCAGTACGGGAACTCCGGGTTGTTGTGGAAGGCTCCCATCCACGTCTTGGAACGGTGGTCGAGGAAGAGCTCGCGTAGCAGAGCCTCGGCGGAATTCTGGTCATCCTCGGGATACGTGATCATGTGGGCGACGGGGGTCGGGAAGTACTTCGTCGGCTTGACGATCCCGTCGTCGTAGAGCGCGTTGACGACGCGGAGCGCCTCGGCCATGACCCGGTCCGACTCCCGGACGATGCGGTCGCCTTTCTCCAGCTCGTCGCGCGCGAAGCTCGCCGAGTGGCAGTGCGAGCACGCCACGACCATCTTGTCGCGCGCCTTCTGCCAGGCCTCGCGCGTCGGGCGGATCCACTTCAGCTGCGTGACGCCATCGAGGACCGGCGTGGGGTTTCCCTTCTGGTCGAGCATCCCGAAGCCCTGCATGATCGCGATGCGGTCGGCGGTCCACTGCGGATCGCCCTTCTCCTCCACGGGTAGCCGCAGGGCGTTCATGCCCCAGGCCGTCACCACCTCGTGGTCGCCGCCGGGCATGTGGCAGGTCTGGCAGGTGGGCGCGGAGGCGCCCTTCGGCAGGTGGCCGGTCTGGACGAGCCTGGCCCGGACCCCGTGCTTCGAGCCTTCCCATATCGCGTAGTTCTGGTGATCGTCGCCCTGGTGGCAGGTCTGGCACGCCTGCGGCTGCCGCGCCTCCTCAGCGGAGAAGGTGTGGCGGGTGTGGCAGGCGTCGCAGGAGCCACCTTGCCGATGGCTCTTGTTCGCGCGGAGCAGCGCCTTCTCCTCGGCGCTCTTCATGCCGAAGACGTGGCAGCCACCGCAGCCCTTCGCCCCCTCGATGAAGACCCGCGGCATCCCCGGGGGCAGGAACTCCGGGGGGAGGGCGGCGACGGTCTTCCACGCGAACCCGTGCAGCCCGCTCGCGAACTGCTTCACCCGCGCTTCGTGGCAGCGCGCGCAGGTCTCAGCGTCGGCGACGAGCGCCTTGCCCGCGTCGGCCGCGGAAGAGTGGGCGGTTCCGTGGCAGGTCGCGCACCCCACGCCCTTGGCCGCGTGCCGGGAGAGCTTCCAGTCCGTGACAGCCGCGGGGGTCACCTTCGCGTGGCAATCGACGCAGGTCCGGTCCACCGGCTTGGACCTTGGGGCGGCGTGCGCGGGGCCGGTCGCGAAAAGCATGCAGAGGGCGACGGCCGGTAAGGACATTCGTACAGCGAGCATCTCGTTCCTCGTGCAAGAGTAGATTAGGCGGCCGTCGGCCCGTCGGCCGACGCCGGATCGCCCTTCGTCAGGGCAGCGTATCCGAAACGGATCGAAAGGCGCCGCGGCGAAACAGCGCTGCGTGCGACGCACGGCCCAAGGCACCGCAGCGCATCGCACAGGCGTTCGCGAGCCTCCGCGGCTGACGAGCCGGCGTGTAACGGCGCCGCTACTCCTGGTGCTTCTTCTCCAGCTCCTTCTCGCACGCCGCGCCGAGGTAGCGGCCCGAGAAGGTGCCGCTGAAGGTCATGGCGTTGCCGCCGCCGGTCGCGTCCATCCTCATCGACCCCTTCACGTGCTCCG
>JBGQLS010000362.1:0-6765 GCA_041500205.1 Anaeromyxobacteraceae bacterium
AGAACAACGGCGACCCGGGCTGGCGAACCCTCAGCAAGGGCTGGCGCAAACTCATCGACTACGAGACCGGCTACGACCTCGCCGTCGCGCTCCGAGCGAAGAAGTGATCAATCATGAGCCCGGTGGGGGAGAGGGGATAGGCACGGAAATCAAAGGCATTTCTTACTGATCGCTGCCTCTAGGGCCTATCGGCTCTTCGACTCCAGCCACGCCTTCGTGAACATGTTGGCGGTGAGGGAACGGAGGTCCACCTGGCGCACCAGGATGAGCGTCGAGTTGGCCTTCTCGACCTCGTCGAAGAAGCGCATCTCTTCCGGGTACCAGACGTCCCCTCCCTTGGACTCGGAGGGGACCTTTTTCCACCGCGGGTAGTAGCTCGTCCGCATGAGCCGTCCGGAGAGCGCCATGTCCTGCCGCTTCAGGATGTTCCCGGTGGCGGCGTCGATCCACAGCCGGACGCGGGGGAACGCGACGTCCACGCCTTCCTTCACGTCGAGCAGGAGCTTGTGGGCGGTGAACTTGCCGAGCCCCTCGTCGCCCTCCCACCGCGAGGTGTACTCGTCCGCCAGGCGCGACTCGTCGAGGTCGCCGCGGCGCGTGTCGGAGCCGCCGATGCGCTCGCGCTCGGTGCGCCGCTCCCACTTGCCGGTGGATGGATCGTACAGCCATAGGTTCTTCTCGATCCTGAGATAACCCTTGCCCGCCTCGCTCTTCGGCTTCGTGAAGAGGATGAGGAGCCGCTGGCCCTCGGTGCGCCTGAAGTAGAGGAGATCGTAGACGACGTCGGTCTTGTCCTTCTCCTTCGACTCCATGTAGCAGCTGGCCGCCCAGTCGCCGTTGTTGTGCTGGCGCTCGTCGACGAGCTTCACGAGAGCGTCGGTCTCCTGCTGCGTGAGGGCGGAGGCGCCCGGCGTGTGGGCGAGGAGGAGGAGCAGCGCGGCGAAGATCCGAGGGCTCATGGCGTGACTACCCGATGTGGTGGATGGCGGTGATCGGCTTGAGGCGCGCCGCGCTGAAGGCCGGCGCGAGCGCGGCCACGGTGGTCACCAGCACGACGAAGAGCGCCCGGGCCAGGACTCCGCGGCCGTCGACGGCCAGCGTGAGGTGCTGCTGCATGAGGAACATCTGCATGCTCTCCGGAACCGCGACGTGCATGCCGTTGACCCCGGCGGCCACCGCCGCCCCGATGAGCGATCCGCCCGCCGCGCCCGCGACGCCCAGCATCATGGACTCCAGCAGGAAGAGCCAGAGCACCTTCCGCCGTTGCATGCCGATCGCGCGCAGCGTGCCGATCTCGCGCGTCCGCTCGCGGATGGCGATGGCGAGCGAGTTCAGGATGCCGATCACCACGATGACGAGCAGGACGAAGAGCAGGGCGCCCGAGATGGCGCCGATGGCCGAGAGGATCCAGTTGAGGAAGGAGAGCTCGTCCTCCCAGGTGGACATGTCGAGCTTCTGGCCCGTCCAGTCCTCCGCGTTCACCCTCTTCATGAGCTTCATCCACCAGACGTCTGCGTCGGCGTCCATCACCCTCCAGCCGGCGCGCCCCAGGCCGTCGCGCAGGCGTGCCGCGACCTGGCCTGCCCGGGAGGGATCCTTGAGGTGCAGGTGAAGCGCGCCTGTGGCGGTCGAGCTCTGGTGATACAGGACCCTCACCGCCTGGGAGGGCAGGAAGGCGGTGAACGAGCTCAGGATGCCCAGGTTGCGCGCGACGGCCACCACGCGCAGGTCCTCCGTGTTGTTGACGCCGCGCGCGGTCGGGGCCGAGAGCGTGATGACGTCGCCCACGCCCACCTCGAGCCGCTTCGCCTGGTCCTCGAAGAGCAGGATCGTCCCGGGCGTCCGGAGGTCGTCGAGCTTTCCCTGCTTCATCCTGAGGTTGCGCCACAGCCCCGGCTCCTGCGCCACGTCGATGCCGGCCAGCACCAGGTTCATCGAGGAGCGCTCGGAAACGGCCTTGGCGTAGCCGCGCTCGCGCGCGGTCACGTAGTCGAGCTCCGGCACCAGCCGCCGCGTCTCCTCGAGCACCCTCTGGTAGTCCGAGACCAGCGGAGCGGCGACGCTGGACGTGATCTTGTAGAACCCGCCCACGTTGACGTGTCCCGTCATGAGCGCCGTCGCCGACTCGAGCATGGCCGAGCGGATGCCGTCGGTGAACCCTCCCAGGACCACCAGGATCGCGGTGACGGTACCGATCGCGCCGGCCAGGAAGAGGTTGCGCCGCGTGTGCAGGAGGAGGTTCCGCGCCGCGATCTGGAGGTCGACGAGGATCATGGTCAGTCCTCCGACTGCATCGCCTCGAGCGGCGTGATGCGCGTGGCGATGATGGCCGGATAGAGGCCCGAGAGCACGCTCACGACGAGGACGACGCCGAGCGACACCGCCAGGCTGACGGTGCCGAGGTGGGGCACGAGGCTCGGCCCGGAGAAGAAGAAGAACATCTGGTCGTTCGTGGCCGGGATGCCGCCCGCCATCCGGATGAGCTCCACCGTCCCCGCCCCGAGGAGCGCGCCCGCGGCTCCGAAGGCGAGCCCGACCGCGCCCGTCTCGACGAGGAGCATGGCGACCACGAAGCGCTTCTGCGCCCCGATGGCCCGCAGCGTCCCGATCGACTTCACGCGCTGGAGCGTCGCCATGACGGTGGCGTTGTTGATGACGACGAGCGCGACGAGGAAGATGAAGAACACCGCCGTGTAGAGGATGATGCGGGCCAGCGACACGAACTGCCCCAGCGCCCCCGCGGCCTCTTGCCAGGTCACCACCTTCATGTCCATGTGCGCCGCGGCAAGGGCGGCCTTCACGTCGCGCATCGTCTCGCTCGCGCGCGCCGGGTCGCGCAGGACCAGGGCGGCGTTGAGCGCCACCCCGCCGTCGATCTCCTCCTGCGTGGTGCCGCGCCCCAGGAGCTCGGCCTCGGCCTTCCGCTGGGAGGCTCCGGCGAAGGTGGGTGCCTCGATGCGCCCCGGGCGCACGCCGTCCGCGACGGGCGCGCGGCCGCCCCCGAACAGCTCCGCCTCGGCGTTCTCGCGCGTGACGTCGCGAACGCCCACGTCCATCTTGATGGCGCGGATCTCCGCCGCCTTCTCCGAGGTCATGTAGCCGTAAAGACCGCGCCAGGACACGATGTCGAGGATGCTCAGGTACCCGGCGGCGGTCGACTTCTCGAGCCCGCGCCACTCGACGAACCCGTAGACCTTGAGGTTCACCGAGTTCATGTAGCCGGACTTGGACGCCGCCTTGAGCGTGATGACGTCGCCCACGCGGACGGAGTAGAGCTGGAGGAGCGGCGCGACGCTCTCGTAGAAGATCGCGTAGCGCCGGTCGAAGGTCGAGTCGTCGCAGGTGAACAGCTCGACGAGCAAGGCCTGCAGCTCGGTCTCCTTCGATCCCAGCGCGCGCTGGAGCTTCGCGGTGGCCTCCTCCGCCTGCAGCGGATCGAGCTTCAGGAGGATCTCTCGCGTCTGCCCTCGAGCCTCCTTCAACCAGCGCTGGAGCTCCACGTCCTTGGCGATGCGCCGGCCGCGTCCGACGCGCGCCTCCTTCACCCGGTCGAGGAGGCGCGCTGCCTTGATCTTCAGCCAGTCCTCGGCGAAGAGCTTGCCGACGAGGATGCCGCGCTGGCCCTTCGGGACGGCCGTACCCTCGACGACGTGCATGCGGTCGAAGGCCCGGGAGTAGCTCTCGAGGTCGGTCCCGACGTAGCGGATCATCATGAAGGCGTTGCTGAGCGACTGTGGCGCGATGCGGTTCTCGAGGAACTCGAGGTTCCCCAGCGGGTCGGCGTCGAACGCGGCCCAGAAGGCGTCGGAGGCGGCGCGGGCGAGATCCGCGTGATCCTGGGCGCGCTCCTTGAGGTACTCGGCGTCCGTGATGGATCCCGCCTCCTGGAGCTCCCGCTGGAGGAGCGTCGCCATGCGGCGGACGTGCGCCTTGTGCGCCTCGTACCGGGCGGCCAGGGAGGGGTCGCCGCCGGTCTGCCCGCGCTGGCTCACGCGTCGAAGAGGTCCCGGTGGAACTGGTCCGGGGCCCAGATCTCGAACGTCGCCGCGGAGCTTCTCGAGGGCCTGGTCGAGCTCGTTGCCCGAGTTCACCATGGCCATGTCGAGGCCCATGGGCACGACGTCCTTCACGTTGGCGATCGGCGCGAGCGCGCGCTTCAGGGCGGCGAACTCCTCGATGGGCTCGAGCTGGGACGACTCGCCTCCCATCTTGCCGTAGAGCGCCAGGTCGTCCTTCGAGCGCGCCGAGTAGACCTGAAGCTGGCCTCCCAGGCTCCCCTGCACGCTGCCGCGCATGCCGGAGTCGATGCTGTCGACGATCGAGCTGCCCACCACGGCGATCATCGACCCGACGAGGATGATGCCGCCCACGATGAGCGACTTGGCCTTGCTCGCGAAGAGGTTGCGGAAGGCGATCTGGAGCAGGACGCCGGTGGCGCCGACCTTGGAGCGCATCAGCTCCCTCCCACGGCGACCGTGCCCTCCGCACCCTCGCGATCGACCACCTGGCCGTCCGCGATGCGAAGGATGGCGGTCGCGTGCGCCATCACCTTGGGATCATGGGTCGAGAAGATGAAGGTCGTCCCGTCGCGCGCGTTCATCTCCTTCATGAGGTCGATGATGGTCTCGCCCGTCCTGGAGTCGAGGTTGGCCGTCGGCTCATCGGCGAGCACGAGCGCGGGGCCCGTGACGAGCGCGCGCGCCACCGCCACGCGCTGCCGCTGTCCGCCCGAGAGCTCGCTCGGGCGGTGCCGGGCGTGGCCCGCCAGGCCAACCGCCTCGAGCAGCGCGCCGACGCGCGCCTCGCGTTCCTTGCGCGTGAGCCCGCCCTGCAGCAAGAGCGGGAACTCGACGTTCTGCCGGACCGAGAGCACCTGGACGAGGTTGAAGGTCTGGAAGATGAACCCGATGCGGTGGAGCCGCAGGGCGGTGAGCGCGCGCTCGGAGAGGTCGCGCGTGTCCGATCCGTCCACGATCACACTTCCCGACGTCGGCGTGTCGATGCAGCCGATGAGGTTGAGGAGCGTTGTCTTGCCGCTGCCGGATGGGCCGGCGATGGAGAGGAACTCGCCGCGGTGGATGTCGAGCGAGACACCGCGCAGCGCGGGGACCTCGGTCTTGCCGAGATGGTAGATCTTCGAGACGTCCTGCACCCTCACGATCACGTCGTGCATCGCTTCCCTCCTCCTGCTGGACGTCTCGACCGCCGTCGCCGAGCCGTCGCCCCCCCGGCGTCCACCGCCCGCCGGGCGTCGCCCGCGCCGCCGGCTCCGCGCGCCTGGGCGGCGATCACGCGCTCCGCCTCCTCGAGCCAGCCGAGCGCCGTCGTCATCCAGGCGAGCCCGAAGTCGAGCGTGAGCCTCCAGAGGGGCGCATCCGGGTGGCCCTTCACCACCTCGGCCCAGCGCGACGCGATGGCCTCGAGCTTCCCCTGCTGGGCGCGCAGGGTCTCGCCGACGAGGGCTAGGTTCCGTTGCGTGATCTCCGGCGGCACGGCGTTGGCGAAGAAGACCCTGAGGAGGAGCTCGTTCCGCGGACGCTCGAGCACGGGCGGCGTCGCCAGCCAGGCCGCGAGCGCATCGCGGCCTCGTGGCGCGAGCTCGTAGGTGGCGCCCTGCCGGCCCCGGCCGTCGCGCGCCGCGCCCTCGTGCACCGGCCGCACCAGCCCCTCCTCGGCGAGCGCGCGCAGCGTCGGGTAGAGCTGTCCGAAGCTCTCCTGCCAGAAGTGGCCGACGCTGCCGGCGATCGCCTGTCGGAGCGCGTAGCCGTTCATGGGCCGGACCGTGAGCATGCCCAGCACCACGTAGCGGGTGCGGTTCTCGCGGGAGCGCGGGCGGGGATGGGCGCGACCTGGCATGTCACCGCTGGATACATCTTCCAGATATGTTAGGCAAGGACATGTTTCGCGGCCGAGCGTCTCCGCTCCCGCTCTGCTGCCGCTACCGCCTTGACCGGCGGCGTGGCTTCCGCACGGCGCGGACCCGGCCGCTCTCGCCGCCGCCGGCGTAGAAGAGGTCGCCCCGGTCCCACTCCAGCCCGCTCACCGCCTTCCCTTCGGGCATCGTCAGGCGGGTCAGCACCTCGCCCGTCTCGGGGTCGACCTGGCGGATGTCGGCGTCGCCGCCTTCCCAGGTCCCGTGCCAGAGCTCGCCGTCCACCCAGGTGACTCCGGTGACGAAGCGGTTCGACTCGATCGTGCGCAGGATCGCGCCCGTGTCGGGATCGATCTGGTGGACCTTCCGGTCGCGGTATTGCCCGACCCATAGCGTACCCTCGCCCCAGGCCAGCCCCGAGTCACGCCCGGCGCCGGGGGCCGGGATCGTCGAAAGGACCTCGCCAGTCGCCGGATCGATCTTGTGGATGCGGTCGCCCGCGATCTGGAAGAGGTGCCGGCCGTCGAAGGCCGTCCCGGCATCGCAGGCGACATCCAGGGCGCGCGCGATCCTGCCGCTCGCCGGCTCGAAGGCCTGCAGCTTCTCGCCGCTGGCGAACCAGACCAGGCTGCCGTCGAAGCTGACGCCATGCACGTGCGGTGCGCCGGGGAAGGGCCCGTACTCGCGCACGATCTGGGCCGGCTGCACCGTGTCGCTCTCCTGGCCCATCGCTTGTTCCTTTCTGGGCGGGGGTGGGGCCCCTTTGGGCTTGGCCCGGGGGGGCGGGGGCGCCCGGCGCCCCCGGCTACTCAGCCTTAGCCGAATCCGTCGGAGACCGGGAGCAACAAGGTCGTCGCGAATCCGGCCACTGGCGCGGAGAGCCAGCGCTGGGA
>JBGQLS010000363.1:0-6709 GCA_041500205.1 Anaeromyxobacteraceae bacterium
CGCCGTCGCCGAAGTAGGGGCGGACGTCGGCCGGCCACTGGTTCGCCTCGGCGAGCAGCATCCGGCCAGGGTGCGAGCGATCGAGCTCGGCGCGGATGCGCTTCAGGATGACGTGGGTGCCGGGGAGGTTCTCGCAGTTCGTGCCTTCCGCCTCGAGGAGGTAGGGGATGGCGTCGAGGCGAAACCCGTCGACGTCCATGTCCAGCCAGAAGCGCATGACGTCGAGCATCTCGCGCAGCACGCGCGGGTTCTCGAAGTTGAGGTCGGGCTGGTGGCTGAAGAAGCGGTGCCAGAAGTAGGCCCGCGCCTCCGGGTCCCAGGTCCAGTTCGACTTCTCCGTGTCGGTGAAGATGATGCGGGCGTCGTTGTACTTATGGTCCGTGTCGCTCCAGACGTACATCTCGCGGTCCGGAGAGCCGGGCGGGGCGCGGCGCGCCGCCTGGAACCACGGGTGCTGGTCGGAGGTGTGGTTCACCACCAGCTCGACGAGCACCCGGATGTCCCGCTCGTGCGCCGCCGCGACGAGCCGCTTGAAGTCATCGAGCGACCCATACGTGGGGTGGACGTTGCGGTAGTCGGAGATGTCGTAGCCGTCGTCGCGCTGCGGCGACGGGAAGAAGGGCAAGAGCCAGAGGCAGGTGATGCCGAGGTCCTGCAGGTAGTCGAGCTTGTCGATGAGCCCGGCGAAGTCGCCCACACCGTCGTTGTTCCTGTCGAGGAACGCGCGGACGTGCGTCTCGTAGATGATCGCGTCCTTGTACCACTGGGGATCGCGGGGGCGGCGGGCCATGCGGGTGGACGCGGGGTGGATCGACCCGGTCGCCACAAACGTAGCGGTGCCAGGGAACGGCGCCACCCGGCCGGCGCGCGGGCCCCCTCCAGGCACCCGGGGCTGAGAGGGTTGTCCAAAACACCGGTCCCGTCGCCGGGGCGAACGATCCGCGGCGCATCGCTTCGTTGCGTCCTCCCTCACATAGCCACTGGCTATGCTCGGTCGTCGCGCCTCGCCCTGCTTGCGTCTCGCTCGCCTGGCTCGGTCCCCGGTATTTTGAACAACCCTGTGAGAGCTAGGCCATCACCTCGCCGCCGTCCACGTGTATGCACTGTCCGTGGATGGCGGGGTTCGACATGACGGCGATGGCGGCCGCGGCAACCTCTTCGGGCAGCGACGCGCGCCCCTGCGGGTTCTGGGACAGCATGGCCTCCCGCGCCTGCTGGGGCGTGCGCCCGGTCGCCTTGCCGATGGCAGCCATCGCCTCCTCCATCATGTGCGTCTCCGTCCAGCTCGGCGCGATGGCGTTGGCGGTGACTCCCTTCCGGGCGCACTCCACGGCCAGGGAGCGCGTGAGGCCGACGAGCGCGTGCTTCGAGGCGGAGTAGGCGGCGCCGTACTTGAGCCCGATCTTCCCCGCCACGGAGGCCACGTTGAGGATGCGTCCGAAGCCCCGGGCGTACATCGAGGGCAAGCAGGCGCGGACGAACAGGAAGGGAGCCGTGACGTTCACGGCCATGACGCGATCCCAGGTCGCGTCGTCGATGCGCTGCACCGGGCCGCTCGCGTCGATGCCGGCGTTGTTGACGAGGAGGTCGATCGGGCCCAGCGCCTCTGCCACCCTGGCCGCGACGGCGGCCGGCTGGCTCCGGGCCGCCAGGTCGGCGTCGA
This sequence comes from Anaeromyxobacteraceae bacterium, assembly GCA_041500205.1. Taxonomy (GTDB): domain Bacteria; phylum Myxococcota; class Myxococcia; order Myxococcales; family Anaeromyxobacteraceae; genus Anaeromyxobacter_A. The sequence continues at coordinate 1,664 of JBGQLS010000363.1, forward strand.
GCGCGATGGTGCGGCGCCCGAGCTCCGCCACGGCCTGTGCCACCGCCTCCACCTGGCTACGCGTGCGCGCCACCAGCGCCACGTCCGCGCCGGCGCGAGCCAGCTCGAGCGCGATTGCGCGTCCAATGCCCCGGCCGCCACCCGTCACGAGCGCCACGCGCCCCTCGAAATCGGGGTTCTTCATCCGCAGAGCGTAACCGCGGCTCGGCCCGTGCGATTGCGAAATCAGGCCGCCGCGCCGGTGGATACCCCTCGTGGGCATCACGCGAGGCGAGGATTGGTTCAGGCGATCTCAAGGGGCGGGGGTCTCCTGGCTGTTCATCGCCAGCCCCCTGATGAGGCGTTTGCCTGCGAGCCCTTGACCGCCTTCGCAGCGAAGTTCATAAAGATCATGAACGCGTGCCGGCTTCCCGCTGGCAGAGGGGCAGGTAGTAAATGCCCCGCGCTGTTGAAGGGTCCGCCTAGTGCGGACCCTTCGTGTTATCGCGGACCCCAGACCATGGCGAACCTCGCGGCGCACATCACCGGCACGGTCGTGAAGATCGAGAAGAAGCCCGGCGACGCCGTCCACGCTGGCGAGCCGGTGGTCATCCTCGAGTCGATGAAGATGGAGATGCCGCTCGAGGCGCAGACCGCCGGCAGGGTGAAGGAGATTCGCTGCAGCGAGGGGCAGGCCGTGAGCGAGGGCGACGTGTTGGTGGTGCTCGAGTAGGCGGTGGCGGCGCTCCCGTCCCTGCGTGCCGAGGACCGCGGGCCCGTCCGTGTCGTCACGCTCGACAATCCCCGAAAGAGGAACGCGCTCGATTTCGCGAGCCTCTCCGAGCTGGCGGCCGCTTGCGCGGCAGCGTCGACCGACGGCGTGCGTTGCCTGGTGTTCCGCGGGGCGGGCGACAAGGCGTTCTGCTCCGGCTTCGACATCTCCGCGATTCCGGTAGGACCGAGCGAGGGAGACCGGCCCGATCTGGCCGTGGAACGGACCATGGAGGCGGTGGAGGCGGTGACGTGCCCCACCATCGCGTTCCTCAACGGGTCGGCTTTCGGGGCCGGCGCCGAGCTGGCGGCCACTTGCGACCTGCGCGTGGCCTGCCCGGGGATCGCGATCGGGATGCCCCCGGCGAAGCTGGGCGTGGTTTACGCGCCGGCGGGGTTGCGTCGCTTCCTGCACCTGGTGGGCCCCTCGCGCGCCAGGGAGATGTTCTTCACCGGAAGGCCCGTCGAGACGGGCGAGGCCCTGGCCATCGGCCTGGTAGATCGCGTGGTCCCTGCAGACGAGGCGGAGGACGCGGCGCTCGCCCTGGCGCAGGAGATCGCGCAAAACGCGCCCCTGGCAGTACAGGGTATGAAGCGCATCCTGCGGCTGCTCGACGCCGCCGCGGAGCGCGGCTTCACCGACCCGGAGCGCGACGAGATCGTACGTCTGCGCCGGCGCGCGTTCGAGAGCGACGACGTGCGAGAAGGTCGCGAGGCCTTCCTGGAGAAGCGCCCCCCTCGATTCCGGGGGAAGTGAGGCTCGGGCTCGCAGGACCTTGGCTTCACCGGGGTGGCCGCGCCCCGCCGTTCCGGTGTGCAGGGACGAGCGTCCTGAAGTAACGCTGGCCGTCCTTCTCCGGGGCCACCACGAACTGATCGAGTTCGTGTCCGGGCAGGGCAAGGTCGACCCGGTGGCGCTCGTCGAGCCGAACGTCCTCGATGCGGAGCGGTGTCACACCCACCAGGCGCTCGTCGATCCGCACCTCCGCCCCGGACGGCTCGCTGTCGACGAGGATGCTCCCGAGCGCCGGCGGCAAGGTGGCGTGCACGCGACGCACCGTCTTGCCCAGCTCCGGTTCCACCGCCAGCGTGATGCTCCTGCGGTCCTTGGCGGCGACGACGACCGAGATCGGTCGCGTGAAGTCGATCCCTTCCACCACGGTTGGTGTGGGCGCGGTGGCGGCGCGGCCGTCCACGGTCACCCTGGCGCCGGCAGGATCGGAAGTGACGACGAGCACGCCCGGCCTGAACCACAGCTCGGCGGCCCACGTCCCGGCGGCGGCCAGGGCGGCCGCCAGGACGGCGAGGGCGATCGCCTTCCACGTCGCGACGCCGTGGCGCACGCGCTTCAGAGGTTGACGGCCCCGGGCACGTACGCTCGGAGCGAGCGGGGGGCCCGGGCCCGAGTCGAAGTCGGCGATGGGTACGAGCTCCGGCACGGGCGAGGGTGGCCGCGCGGTGCCGAGACCGCTCGGGACCTGATGCTCGACCACGTGCTGCAGCACCTTGAGGATGAGGGCGTCGTGGGCGCGCGCCGCGCGCTGGCGCATGATGCGGTCGGCGAACACCTGGCGCATCTGCCGCCCGAGGAGCTCCTGGATCGAGCTGTGCGGGGTGGGAAAGAGGACGTCGACGAGGGCGTCGGCGAACGCGCGCGCGTTGGGGTAGCGCTCATCCGGGTCGCACGCCAGCGCATGCGTCAGGATGCTGTCGAGCTCGCCGGGGATGCGATCGTCGAGCGCCGAGGGCGGAGGCACCTTGGCCTTGCGCGAGGCGATGAGCGTCTCGACGTCGGTGGCCTTGGGGAACGGCTTGTGGTGCGTGAGGAGCTCGTAGAGGATGATGCCGGCGGCGAAGACGTCGACCCGGTGGTCCCACGTCTTCTCGATGGAGGCCTGCTCGGGCGCCACGTACCCGAGCTTCCCCATCAGCATCCCCTCCTTGTAGTTGGAGAGGCCGGTGGCGGCGCGGGCGATGCCGAAGTCGAGCAGCTTGAGCTCGCCCTCCCACGAGATGAGCGCGTTGTCGGGTGAGACGTCACAGTGGACGATCTTGAGCGGCTCGCCCTCGGCGCCGCTCTTGCGGTGCGCGTAGTCGAGGCCCTGCAGGAGCTGCAGCACGATGAAGATGGCCTGCTCCGGCGTCAGGGTCGTGCCGGTGCGGGCGAAGGCGGACATCGCCTCCTTCATGGAGACGCCGTACACCAGCTCCATGGCGATGAAGTAGGCCCCGTCCACCGCGCCGCACTCGTAGATCTGCGCGATGTTGGAGTGGGTGAGCTGGGCGGTGAGCTTCGCCTCGTTCACCAGCATCTTGATGAAGCCCTGGTCCTGCGAGCGCGAGGCGAGGATCCGCTTCAGCGCCAGCTCCTTCTCGAAACCAGCCGCGCCCACCACCTTGGCGCGATAGATCTCGGCCATCCCCCCCACGGCGAGCCGCTGGAGGACGAAGAACTTGCCGAACAAGTGGGGCTTGAAGTCCGGCTGCGCCGCGCGAGCAAGCTCGACCACGGCGCGATGTTAGCGCGCGGCGGGGGGCTGGGCCAAGGAACGGGCCGACGAGGCGGTTGCGCGCCTCGCGCGGCACCACCTGTTAGTGTACGGGGATATGTCGGCATCGCCCCACCCCGCGCTCGCGCCGGCCCGCGCCTGGAACGCGCTGTCGGAGGAGTGCCGCGGCGTGCTGGTGGTGGTCGCCTTCGCGGCGCTCGTCTTCCTGCCGTGGCTGGGCGCGGTGGGCTTCTGGGACCCCTGGGAGTCGCACTACGGCGAGGTGGCGCGGCAGATGCTCGTCCGCGAGGACTACGTCCACCCCTACTGGGAGAACGCTTACTTCTTCTCGAAGCCCGTGCTGCTCATGTGGATGACGGCCCTCGCCATGAAGCTCTCGGGCATCCACACGCGCGGGCTGCCGGCGGGATCGTTCGCCGGAGGCCCGACCCCGAGCGGTATCTCCGTCTACACGGAGTGGGCCGTGCGCCTGCCGGTGGCCCTCGTCGCCGTCGTCGCCTGCGCCCTCGTGTTCGTCGCGGTGAAGCGGCTGGTCTCCCGGCGCGCCGGATACCTGGCTGCGGCCGCGCTCACGACCATGCCCTTCTACTTCCTCATGGCGCGGCAGGCGATCACGGACATGCCCTTCGTCGCGCTCATGACCTCGGGTGCGATGTGCTTCGCCATCGCCCTCTGGGACGAGCGCGCGCACCGGAGCGCCTGGGCGTACGCCGGTTACGCCTTTCTCGCCTTCGCCACGCTGGCGAAGGGACTCCTCGGGTTCGGCCTCGCCGGCGCGGCGTTCCTGGCCTGGTTCCTCGTCACGGGGGAGTGGCGTCTCCTCGCGCGCCTCCGCCTGGTCGAGCGCGTGCGCGGCGTGCCGCTCCCGCTCGGCCCGGCCGTCTTCCTCGCCATCGCCGCGCCCTGGTACGTCGTGATGTCGCTCTTCCGCGGGCTCGACGACGAATCCAAGTCCTTCGCCTACCGCTTCTGGATCCACGATCACTTGAAGCGGCTGGGGGAGGGGGTCCACTCCACCACCCCTGGCGGCACCTTCGACTACTTCATCAAGCAGCTGGGCTTCGGCCTCTTCCCGTGGGTGGCGGCGGTCCCCGGCGCCCTGGGCGAGCTGGCCCGGGTGCGGCTCGTGGGTCGCTCCCGCCGCGACGACCTCGTGCTCTTCTCCGGCCTGTGGGCGATCGTCGGGTACGTGATGATGAGCCTCTCGGCCACCAAGTTCCACCACTACATCTTCCCGGCAGTCCCAGCCTTCGCGATCCTGTGCGCCGTCTTCGTGGACCGGCTGCTCGAGGACGGCCTGGAGGCGCACCTGGGCGCGCTCCTCCTCGGCCTCGCCGCCTACGTGGTGGTGGCGCAGAGCCTGTGGCTCGAGCCGAGCTCGCTCCCCGACCTGTACGTGTACAACTACGAGCGCCCCTACCCGGAGAAGGAGCTCGCCGACCTGCATCGCGGACTCCATCTCGGACCGTTCCTCTTCTCGCTGGCGGCGCGGCCCTTCTTCTCGGCCCTCTTCGCGGCGGGCGGGGTGGCGCTGGCGGCAGCATGGGTCTGGCGGGCGCGGCGCGCCATGGCGGCGGTGTTCGTCGGCGTCGCCACCGTGTTCGCGCTCTACGCCTCCTGGGTTCACTGGCGCGAGCTCACGCCGCACTGGAGCCAGCGCAACCTCTTCTGGACGTACCTCGCCGAGCGCAAGTCACCCGACGAGCCCATCGTCGCCTACTTCATGAACTGGCGCGGGGAGACGTTCTACTCGCGCAACCTGGTGCGGCAGGTCCCGGACGCGAAC
>JBGQLS010000364.1:0-6709 GCA_041500205.1 Anaeromyxobacteraceae bacterium
CAGGCGTTCCCGTCCGTCGAGCAGCAGAAGTGTCCGCTCGCGAAGTCGGCTCAGCGGTGAAGGTGGCGATCCGTTGCGTCGAGCAGGCGGCCAGGTGCATCGGGTTCTGCGGGTCCCCTCTCCCCCTCGGGGGAGAGGGCAGGGTGAGGGGGCGCGTCGGGGGACAGCGTCGACCGCGCTACGAGAGCGCCGCTCACGGTGAGCATCCCATGAGCCGTGTCACTGCTGAACCGCGAAGCCTGGGTTGAGGGCGGACGCGATGACGCAAGCGCTCTTCGGGCAGCTGCTCCTCGGCCTCATCAACGGGTCGTTCTACGCGCTCCTGTCGCTCGGGCTCTCCATCATCTTCGGCCTGCTCAACATCGTGAACTTCGCGCACGGCGCCTTGTACATGCTGGGCGCCTTCGTGGCCTGGATCGCGCTCGACTCGTTCGGGATCGGCTACTGGCCAGCGCTCGTGCTCGCGCCGGCGCTGGTGGGGCTCCTCGGCATGGTCCTCGAGCGGACGATGCTCCGCCGCCTCTACCAGCTAGACAACCTCTACGGGCTCCTGCTCACCTTCGGCCTCACCCTCATCTTCGAGGGCTTGTTTCACGAACGGTACGGCAACTCGGGCAATCCCTATCCCGTTCCGGAGCTCCTGCGGGGCGGCGTGCGCCTGCCCTTCATGTACCTGCCCCTGTACCGCGCCTGGGTGGTCGTCGTCTCGATGGCCGTCTGCTTCACGTGCTGGCTCGTCGTCGAGCGCACCAAGCTCGGCAGCTATCTGCGGGCTGGCACCGAGAACCCCAGGCTCGTGCAAGCGTTCGGGATCAACGTGCCGGTCATGTTCACCATCACCTACGGCTTCGGCGTGGCGCTCGCCGCCTTCACCGGCGTCATGGCGGCGCCCATCTACCAGGTGACCCCGACCATGGGGTCGAACCTGATCATGGTGGTGTTCGCGGTCGTCGTGATCGGAGGGATGGGTTCGATCCTGGGCTCGATCGTGACGGGCCTCGGTCTGGGCGTGATCGAGGGGCTGACCAAGTTCTTCTACCCGCCGGCGGCGGCGGTCGTGGTCTTCGTGGTGATGGCGGTCGTGCTCCTGATCCGCCCGGCCGGGCTGTTCGGGAGGGTGCGGTGAGCGTCGCGCTGCGCGCCGGTGCCAGCGTCGGCTGGACGCCGTCGCGCGTCCGGGTCGTCTTCGGGCTGATGGCAGGGATCGGGCTCGTCCTGCCCTTCTTCGTCTACCCGGTCTTCATCATGAACGTGCTGTGCATGGCGCTCTTCGCCAGCGCGTTCAACCTCCTCCTCGGCTACACCGGCCTGCTCTCGTTCGGCCACGCCGCATTCCTCGGCGCTGCCGGATACGTCGCCGGCCACGCGGTGAAGGTGTGGGGGCTCCCGAACGAGCTCGGCCTCCTGCTCGGCGTGGTGACCGGGACGCTCCTCGGGCTCGTGTTCGGCGGGCTCGCCATCCGGCGGTCGGGCATCTACTTCGCGATGATCACGCTCGGCCTGGCCCAGGTTGTCTACTTCCTGGCGGTCCAGATGCAGTTCACGGGAGGTGACGACGGCCTGCAAGGCGTGCCGCGGGGGCGCCTCCTCGGCCTCCTCTCCCTCGACGGGAAGTACGCCATGTACTACTTCGTCTACGCCGTCTTCCTCCTCGGCTTCTGGCTCATCTACCGAACCATCCACTCGCCCTTCGGACACGTGCTGCGCTCGATCCGGGAGAACGAGCCGCGCGCCCTCTCGCTCGGCTACGACGTCGACCGCTACAAGCTCCTCGCCTTCGTCATCTCGGCGAGCCTGTCCGGCCTCGCCGGTGCCACCAAGGCGCTCGTGTTCCAGGCCGAGACGCTCACGGACGTGCACTGGCACAAGTCTGGCGAGGTCATCCTCATGACGCTCCTGGGCGGCATGGGCACGGTCATGGGCCCGTCGGTGGGCGCGCTCATCGTGGTCACGCTCGAGAACTACCTCTCCGGTCTCGGCTCCTGGGTGACCGTCATCACCGGGGCGGTGTTCGTGGTGGGGGTCCTCGGGTTCCGCCGCGGCTTCGTCGGCGAGGCGATCGCGCTCGCCAAGAAGTTTCCGTTCTAGCGGTGCGGATGCTCGGATCGCTGTCGATCTATGGGTGGGTGCAGGGCGGGCTCGTACGCTCGCCGCGACCGTAGCGCGGGGGCTTGTCCCCCGCCGAGTGGGAAGGAGGGACACAGATGCCCGGACTGGTCCAGGATCGGGTGGCGTTCGTCACCGGCGCTGCGAGCGGCCTCGGCCTCGCCATCGCGCAGGCGCTCGCCGAAGAGGGTGGGCGGGTCGCGCTCTCGGACATACGCGAGGAGGCTGCGCGTGGCGCGGCCGAGCCACTGGTGAAGCAGGGTAGGGTGGCCATCGGCCTCGCCTGCGACGTGACGAGCGAGGCGGAGCTCACGCAGGCGCTCGACCTGGCCGCCCGGCGCCTCGGGCCCGTGGACATCCTGGTCAACAACGCCGGCCTGCAGCATGTCTCGGCCATCGAGTCCTTCCCTACCGAGAAGTTCGAGCTCTTGCTGAAGGTGATGCTGGTGGCGCCCTTCATCGCGACGAAGCACGTCTTCGCCGGCATGAAGCAGCGGGGATTCGGGCGGATCGTGAACATCGCGTCGATCAACGGCCTGGTCGGGTTTGCGGGGAAGGCCGCCTACAACAGCGCCAAGCACGGCGTCATCGGGCTCACCAAGGTGGCGGCGCTGGAGGGCGCGCCGCATGGCATCACCGTGAACGCGCTCTGCCCGGGCTACGTGGACACGCCCCTCGTCCGCAACCAGCTCGGCGATCTGGCCAGGAGCCGGGGCGTGCCGCTCGAGCGCGTCCTCGAGGACGTCATCTTCCCGCTCGTACCCATGCGCCGGCTGCTGTCGCCGAAGGACGTGTCGGACTACGTACTCTTCCTGGTGAGCGAGAAGGCGAGCTGCGTGACCGGGCAGGCGGTGGTCGTCGACGGAGGGTACACCGCGCAGTGACGGCACGCGGATGACCACCACAAGAGACGTCCCCGCGCGCGGCGCTCCGTGATACGCATTGGCCAGCCCTCGGCGCGGCGAAAGCGGACTTCCCAGGGCGGCGAGGTACACCAAGGGTCCAGACAGGGGGCGTGATGCGCATTGGGGTTCCTCGGGAGACGGCCGCGCACGAGAGGCGCGTCGCGCTCGTCCCGGAGGCGATCGCCCGCCTCGCCAAGGCAGGGCACGCGGTCGCCGTCCAGCGCGGCGCGGGCGTTGCCGCCGGGTTCCCCGACGCCCAGTACCAGGCCGCAGGCGCCTCGATCGTCGCGGACGGCCCGGAGCTCCTGTCCGGCTCCGAGCTCGTGCTGAAGGTGCGGCGCCCGTCGCGCGATGAGGCGGAGCGTCTCTCCGCGCACGCCGTCCTGGTCTGCTTCCTCGCGCCCTCCTCCGCCCAGGAGATCCTCCCCGTCCTCGCCGAGCGCAAGGTGACCTCGCTCGCCATGGAGCTCGTGCCGCGCATCTCGCGTGCCCAGGCGATGGACGCGCTCAGCTCGCAGGCGAACCTGGCAGGCTACAAGGCCGTCGTGATCGGCGCCGAGGCGATGAACCGCGTGCTGCCCATGATGACCACCGCCGCCGGGACGCTCGCGCCGGCCAAGGTCTTCGTGGTGGGCGCGGGGGTCGCCGGGCTGCAGGCCATCGCCACGGCGCGCCGCCTGGGGGCGGTCGTCTCCGCCTTCGACGTGAGACCTGTAGTGAAGGAGCAGGTGCAGTCGCTGGGCGCGTACTTCGTCGAGGCGCCGGTTGCCGCCGAGGGCGCCGGCGGTTACGCGAAGGAGCTGGCCGAGCAGGAGCAGCGGCGCGTGCTGGAGACCGTCGCGAAGCACGTCGTCGCGCAGGACCTCGTGGTCACCACCGCGCTGATACCGGGACGCCCGGCCCCTCGCCTGATCACGGCCGAGATGGTCCGCTCGATGAAGCCGGGGTCGGTGATCGTGGACCTGGCGGCGGAGGCGGGCGGCAACTGCGAGCTGACCAAGGCCGGCGACGTCGTGGACGTGGGCGGCGTCCTCGTGCTGGGCCCGGTGGACCTCGCGGCCTCGGTTCCGTTCCACGCCAGCCAGACCTACAGCCGCAATGTACTGTCTCTCCTCCAGCACCTCATCGGCGACGACGGCAAGCCCCGGATCGACCTGTCGGACGAGATCACGGGCGCCATGGTCGTCACGCACGAGGGCGAGATCCGGAAGAAGTAGGAGCGTTTTCCCATGCACGCCTCGTCGCTCATCGAGCTCTACGTCTTCGTCCTGGCCGGCTTCGTCGGCTTTCAGGTGATCACGCGCGTGCCCTCGCTCCTGCACACGCCGCTCATGTCGGCGACGAACGCCATCAGCGCCATCTCGCTCGTCGGCTCGCTCGTGGCGGCCGGCTCGAACCAGAATCGCGTCGCCACCTGGCTCGGCTTCGTCGCCGTGACCGCCGCCACGATCAACGTGGTGGGCGGGTTCCTCATCACGGATCGCATGCTGAAGATGTTCCGCCCCGCGGCGGGGGCCGGCCCGGGGGGCGGCTCGCCCGGGCGCGCCGATGGCGGTACGGCCGGAAGTGCCCCGCCGCCTCGCGCGCCGGGAGAGAGGCCGGCGTGACCACCGCCCAGGTCTTCACGCAGGCGAGCTATCTCGCCGCGTCGGTCCTCTTCATCCTGGGCCTGCGGAGCCTGACCAAGCCGGCCAGCGCGCGCCGCGGCATGCAGCAGGCCGCGGTGGGGATGCTGCTCGCCATCGTGGGCACGCTCACCAAGCACGAGATCGTCGACTACCGCTTCATCGTGGCCGGCCTCGCGCTTGGCACCGTCGTCGGGTACCCGCTCGGCATGTTCGTCCCCATGACGGCCATGCCCCAGCGGATCGCCATCTCGCACATGTTCGGCGCTCTCGCGGCCACCCTCGTCGGCATCGCCGAGTTCTACACGCTCGGGAATGGAGCCCAGGTGAGCCGCGGCACCATGGCCGCGCTCGGCTTCGAGGTGATGTTCGGGGCCCTCACCATCACCGGCAGCTTCATGGCGTTCGGGAAGCTGCAGGAGATCCTCCCCGGCGTTCCGGTCACCTTCAAGGGCCAGAACGGCGTGAACGGCGTGCTCTTCGCCGCGACCCTCGGCCTGTTCGCCTGGCTCCTCTATCAGCCCTTCACGCCGTGGGCGTTCTACGCGATGTGCCTCCTCGGCCTCCTCATCGGCGTCTCGCTCGTGCTCCCCATCGGCGGCGCCGACATGCCGGTCGTGATCTCGCTCCTCAACTCCTACGCAGGGCTCGCCTCCTCCGCCACCGGGTTCGCCATCGGCAACGAGGTGCTCATCATCGCGGGCGCGCTCGACGGCGCCTCCGGCTTCATCCTCTCCGTGGTCATGTCCAAGGCCATGAACCGGTCGTTCTCGAACATCCTCTTCGGCGCCTTCGGCAAGCCGGTGGAGAAGAGCGCCAAGGCCGCGAGCGGCCTCGCCGTGAAGTCCATCTCCGCCGAGGACGCCGCCATCCAGCTCGCCTACGCGCGGAACGTCATCGTGGTGCCCGGCTACGGGATGGCGGTGGCGCAGGCCCAGCACGCCGTGCGCGAGCTCGCCGACCTCATCGAGAAGAACGGCGGGGAGGTGAAGTACGCCATCCATCCCGTCGCGGGCCGCATGCCGGGCCACATGAACGTGCTGCTCGCCGAGGCCAACATCCCCTACGACAAGCTGAAGGAGATGGAGGAGATCAACGGCGAGTTCCAGAACGCGGACGTCGCCCTCGTCATCGGCGCCAACGACGTGGTGAACCCCGCGGCGAGGAACGACCGCTCGAGCCCCATCTACGGCATGCCCATCCTCGACGTCGATCGGGCGAAGAGCGTCATCGTCATGAAGCGGTCGATGAACCCGGGGTTCGCCGGGATCGAGAACGAGCTCTTCTACAACGAGAAGACGGTGATGCTCTTCGGGGACGCCAAGTCGTCGCTGGAGAAGCTGGTGGCCGAGGTGAAGAGCAGCCTCGCGGCGTGAGGTATCCTGGGCCCCTTGCCCGCTCCACCTCCTCCCAGGACCCAGCTGTCCACCCTCGGCCTCGTCGCGGCCACCTTCTTCATCGTGTCGGGCGGGCCCTACGGCCTGGAGGAGATCGTCCTCGGTCACGGGTACGCGGGCGCCGTCGCGCTGCTCGCGATCGTACCGCTCGTGTGGAGCCTGCCTGTGGCGCTCCTCGTCGGCGAGCTCGCCGCCGCGCTCCCCGCCACCGGCGGCTTCTACGTCTGGGTGCGCCGGGGGCTGGGGCCGTTCTGGGGCCTCCAGGAAGCGTGGCTCTCCCTGGCGGTGGGAATCGTGGACATCGCCATCTACCCGACGCTCCTCGCGACGTACCTGGGCCGGTTCTGGCCGGCGCTCGGGGGCGACCAGCCAGGAGAGGTCGGGTGGTGGCTGGGAATCGCGGCGATCGCGGCATGCACCGCCTGGAACGCGCTCGGCATCCGCTCGATCGGGAGGGGCTCGGCGGCGCTGGCGGTGGCGCTCCTCGCGCCGTTCGGGGTCATGCTGGCGCTGTCGCTCGTCTCGCTTCCCCGTGGCGGGCTCGCCGCCGCGCGGGTGGCCTTCGAGGCCGGAGCGCCCACCGACCAGGGCGCGCTCGTCGCGGGCCTCCTGCTCGCGATGTGGAACCTCATGGGCTTCGACAACGCCTCCACCTTCGCTGCGGAGGTGAGGGCGC
>JBGQLS010000365.1:0-6641 GCA_041500205.1 Anaeromyxobacteraceae bacterium
AAGGACCCGCGCGTCTACGGTGTGATGACCAAGCGCTTCATGGGCGACAAGGAGCGCAACGTCCGCGAGCTGCTCTACGTCGAGGTGGAGTGGGTGAAGGGACCCGACGGGCGCTTCGGGCCGCGCGAGTTCCCGGGCAGCGAGACGGTGATTCCCGCCGACCTGGTGCTGCTGGCGATGGGGTTCACCGGCCCGGAGAAGCCGATGCTGCAGCAGCTCGGCGTCAAGATCGACGAGCGCGGCAACGTCTGGACGGATCCGACCCGGATGACCAGCGTCCCCGGCGTCTTCGCCGCGGGCGACATGTCGCGCGGGCAGTCGCTGGTGGTGTGGGCGATCCGCGAGGGCAGATCGGCGGCGCAGCACGTCGACCGGTACCTCTCGTACGGCGAGACGGTGCTGCCACCGTAGAGCCGGGCCTTGCCGGCCTGCGTGCCGGGAGCCCCGAGAGGTGATCACGCATGATTCCCTCTCGCGCTCAAGCGTAGTCAACGCGAGCGGTTGCGCCTCTGGCCCGGATGCTGCTGGGCACCGCGAGCGGTCACTTTCGCGCGCAACTTGGGACCTAAATGGGACCGCCCCCGCCGGCGCCGTCTTGCCCCAACCGACCGCGGACCTGTTCGCCCAAGCCGGGGCCATCGTTGCAGGCGCGCCGAGCGCGGCGGCGCAACAGACCCCGAACTGGCGGCCATCATCGCCCGTTCGAGCGCCCAAGGGGCGCGGCTCGTCGTTGAAGGGTCTCCCTCTCTGCCACTTTCACTGCATCATCCCCGACGGCCTGTTCGTGCGGGAGAGCGGCAGCGTGCGCTTCATCGCGCTGGCGCCGCCCTCCGACGACGACGTGGTGGCAGTGCTCTGCCGCATCGTTGCACGCCTCGAGCGGCTGCTGCGCCCGAGGCTCGCGGCAGCGGATGCCGACGCGAGGTCGCTCGATGCTCTCGGCGCCGCGCAGGCCGATGCACTGCACTCCCTCGGCACTGCGCCGCCCGATACCGGTCGAGCGAAAAGGCGCGCCGCCTATCTCGACGGCTTCTCGCTTCACGCTGCGGTGCATCTGCACGCGAACGACCGCGAGGGACTCGCACATCTCTGCGGCTACGGCGCGCGCCCTCCGTTTTCGCAGGAGCGGCTCTCCGCGCTGCCCGACGGCCGGCTCACCTACCGGCTCAAGCGGCCGCTCGGCGACGGACGCCAGGCGGTGATTCTGCGGCCCACCGAGTTCCTGCGCCGCCTCGCCACGCTGGTCCCACCGCCGCGCGCCCACCTCGTCCGCTACCACGGGGTGTTTGCGCCCGCCTCGGGCTGGCGCAGCCAGGTCATTCCCCCGCTGCTCGAGTGTAGCCCGTCAGCGGCACCCTGCGCCTCGGCTGGGCACTCCGAGGATCCCGCGCCTGCGGCGACTGGGACTCCTGCGTCCGATCAGGCCATCGCCAAGATCCAGCACCCTGAGAATGCATCGCGCATCCCCTGGGCCGAGCTGCTGATGCGCGTCTTCCGTGAGCACGTGCTCGCCTGCCCCTGCGGCGGCCGTCGCGTTGTGCTCGCCTATCTCACCCAGCCCGGGCCGGTGAAGGCCATCCTCGACCATCTCGGCCTGCCGTCCACCGGGCCACGACTGGCGACGCGCCCGCCCGCTTCATCGCAGGACCCGGCGAGGCGACCTGGCAGGACGACGTGCCGGTGCTGCAGCAGTCGCTGCGCTGAAGCGGACGCAGTTCCCCTCTCGTTCCCTACGCCTTGAATTCACCCTGCGCGGCCGGTGCGTGGCACGGCCGCGGCCTGGTCTGTTACGCTCGGTCCAGCGAAGGGAGGGGGAGTCGAGTGAACAGAACCCGCCTTATCGGTCCTACGGCCGCGAATCAGCAGCCACAGCATCACGACAACTTCGCCAGCAGCTGCGGGGAGGATCGCGTTGGCGATTCGCGCCGCGGACTGCGTCGGCAACATGAAGAATGAAACGCTGCTCACGATGTACGAGACGCCGTTGATCGCCAGGAGCACGCCGAGGAAGCGTGGGAGAAACCGCGACCGGTAGACGAGCGCCGCAAAGACAAGCAGCCATAGCGCCCAGAAGATTCGGTTTATAGCAACCCCCTGCTCGTGAACCCGCAGAAAAAACGCCGCAAGAGCTTCGCGCTCGACCTGGGGGATCGCGGAGAGCGCGGATGCACCGCGCACGAGAAGAAGCGCCGCAAAGTCGTTGAGTACGTTCACGAAATGGAGCGGCGTGATGATGAGCCCGAGAATGACCATGAGAACCGCGCACGCGCGGTTCACGGGTTCCAGTAGCCGGTAGAGCGACAGCACGAGGAAGAGCGTCAGTACCGCCGTGGCGAGGTCGGTCAACATCGCGAGACGGAACGTCGCCTCGTGCTCGAGAATGCGGGCGGCCGTGGCGGCGGCCCCGCCCCCGAACAACGTGAGTGGGACATAGATGGCACGCACGACAGCCATGATGGCCCACGTGACGTACAGCGCGCCGGCAATGCGTGCGTCTCTCGACGATGCCGCTGTGTCTAGTGCCAACGTGCCCCCGGCGCCTTGAGGTAACGCCGGAAGACGTATCCCCACGGGATGATCGCGATGAAGATCGCAGGGGCCAGCGCGATCGCTTTGAAATCCTCTCTGAATTGCGCCGTGCTCACGCCCGCCATCCATTGCGGTAGCCCGTAGTCGACGAGCCAGATCGTCTTCCACACCAGCTCGAAGAGAAGGATCGGAAGCATCTGCAGCGGGTAGCGAAGGCCGAAGCATGCAAGCACCCACAGTCCGCCGAGCATGCTCGGGATTACCCCGCGCGCCGTCGGCTCATGGCCGATCAACTGCGGCAGAAACACGACGGCGCCGCCGATGACCAAGAGGAGGTACAGCGCGCGCAGCAGGTAGAGCCGAGCGAGGGAGACTTCGCTCTCGACGGGGGCCGGAGCGGCCGGTGAAACGGTGGCAGCAGTCGAAGCCATTTCAATCTCCAATCTCATCAAGCGACACGGACGGGCGCCTCTCCGGCGTCGGGTCGAAATTCGAGGAGGTCGCCCGGTTGGCAGGCGAGCACCCCGCAGATTGCCTCGAGCGTCGAGAAGCGGATGGCCCGCGCCTTGCCGGTCTTCAGGATCGACAGGTTGGCGAGCGTGATGTCGATGCGCTGGGCGAGCTCGGTCAGGGTCATGCGCCGCTCGTGCAGCAGGTCGTCGAGCTTGACGAGAATGGCCATCAGATGGTGCCCTCGAGATCCTCGCGCATGCGCGTCGCTTCAAGGAACACCTGCGCGAGCACGAACAGCAGGAGGATCGCGAGCCAACCGGTGAGGTCGAAATTGCCGTGGATGCGCAGCGGCACTTCTTTGGTCGAGACCGCGGACGCAATCGCGACGACGCAGATGTGGAGCAGCTCGAGGGCGAGCAGCGCCCAGGCGATGGTCCGCAGCCGCCCGGCATTGTCCATGGTGAACGGCTCGCCCGCGCGCACCGTTTCGACGATCCTCAGCAGCCGGCTGAGCACGACATAGGCGATGGGGGTGCCCACGATGCCGATCACCATGATTGCGCGCATCCCGGCGACGACGCCCTCGTGACCGGCGACCGCGCCGACGCCGAGCGCTCGCCAGGTCCATTCCTTGGCCTGGAAGCTGATCGCCAGCAGCGCGAAGATCAGGGCACCGAGAATCCAGTTGAGGACGATCACGATACGCAAGGTGACCCAGGTCGCGGGCAGGGCCGTCGAATGCTTCATCGTGGGTTCCGAAGTAGTCCTCATCGAAAAACGATAAGCACTTTATCGTTTATCGGCAAGTGCCAATTTCGGCAGACGGTTGTGGGTGCTGGTAAATGCTGAATATCGCTCGCGAATCCATCCGCCCGTGACAACCTCCCATCATCGCCTGGGAGATGATCGCCGGCTCCCTCTGGACCTGCTCCAGATCGAGGTTGAGGTTGTCGAACTCGCGCAGCTCGTACGAGCCGAAGTTCTCATAGTCGTGTCGCGAAGTCCTCCGCGACGGGCTCGCGCGAGGCCTTGAGCATCTTCGCTACAGCGTCGTGCCCCGCTTCAGCTTCGGTTGCGTCGATCCAGACACCGTAGACCCACACCATGAGGATCCTGAAGCCCGTCAGGCCCGCCACCGCGGACAACAGATCCGCGGGCATGTAGGCGACCAGGTCGAAGGCGGCGGCTCCGCAGATTTTCGGGAGGAAGTGCCACGCTCCCCACAGGACGCCGACGATGAGCCCGGTGGCAACGGGACCGTAGCGCCGCCTCAGTGTGGGCACGGCGAACCCCGTCCAGCCCAGCTCCTCGACGATGCCCGCCACTACCGCCACCGCAATTCCCCTGAGCAGAAGGGACGCTTTGTCGTCGGCGGTGAATATCCCCGGGAGGAATTCGGGGGAGAGCGCCGAGAGCGCAAGGGCTCCTGCGAGAAAGTACAGAGGAGCGGTCAGGATCTCCCTCCTACTCGCTTTGTTAGGTACCCTGAGCGCAGCGCGATCAGGACGCACACCGACGTTCCACTTGAGAACCTCGCGATCCGACACCAGCTCGCCCTGCGTCGTTGCCGCTCGAAGCAGCGGACTGCCCCCCGGGACCCCCGCCAGCGTTCCCAAGCTGAGCGCACTCGCGACCGGCTACTTCGAGCGTCGTAAGGAGACGCACCGCGCCGGTCTCGAGGATGCCTCGCGCTGGCGCAAGCACGTCGCGCCATTCTTCGAGCATCGGTGGTTCGCCTTGTCTGTGCGCTCTGCTAGAGGGAAGAAGAGAAAAATGGTCAGAGCCGCCCTGTAAGCCGGGTACGGCGCTGTCGGTCATCGATCGTTGCTTGACGCAGCCGCCTGCGATCGGTATGGAGGGATCGATGGCTTTCGGTCCCTCCGCGTTCCACGCTCCCCGCGCCACGGCGATCTGCTGCCGTTGCTGCTGCTGTGCGTGTCCGCGTTGGCGGGGCCCCGAGCCGCTCGACTCCGCGTAGCCGCGGAACACTCGAACCGGAAGCTCGTGAAGGCCCGCCACCCGGAAGGAGGCGGGCCTTGCTGCTTTTTGCGCACTGGGAGGAAGCATGGAAGGCCGATCGGAAGCCGCATCAGTCCTCACGCCGGCGGAGCTGGCGGAGGCGAAGCGAACGCTCGCGGGCGCCAGCGCGGGGGAAATTCTCGCCTGGGCGGATGCGAGGTTCGGCGTCTGCGCCGCGATCTCGTCGAGCTTCGGCGTGGAGGACGTGGTGCTGATCGATCTCGCTGCGGCCGCCGCACCCCGCCTTCGCGTCTTCACTCTCGATACCGGGCGTCTGCCGCCCGAGACGTACGAGGTGATGGAGGAGGTCCGCCGCAGGTACCAGATCGGGATCCAGAGCTGGTTCCCCGACCGCACGGCCGTCGAAAGGCTGGAGGGGGAACAGGGGTTCTTCTCCTTTCGCCGCAGCGTCGAGGACCGCAAGGAGTGCTGCGCAATCCGCAAGCTCGAACCCCTCTCCCGCGCCCTGCACGGCGTCTCCGCCTGGGTCACCGGGCTCCGGCGCGGCCAGTCGGTCACGCGCGCAAGCATCGAGACGGTGGAGATCGCCTCGGAGCAGGGCGGGATCCTCAAGCTGAACCCGCTCGCGGCCTGGAGCGAAGCCGACGTCTGGGACTACGCGCGCGAGCACGCCGTTCCCCTGAACGCGCTTCACGCGCGCGGGTATCCCTCGATCGGCTGCGCGCCATGCACCCGCGCCGTCGCCCCTGGCGAGGACGTCCGCGCCGGGCGCTGGTGGTGGGAGTCTCCCGAGCACAAGGAGTGCGGGCTGCACGCGCGCCCGGCTCCGGAGACCCGTACGCCGGAGACGCGCTGATGGGCCTCTCCTCCTCCGAGCTCCTGCTCGTCGCGGTCGCACTGATCGCGGCCGTGGTCAACGGCGGTATCGGCTACGGCTTTTCCTCGATCACCGTTCCGGTCGCCCTGCTGTTCCACGCGGGGCGCATCCTCAACCCGGCGCTGGTGATGCTCGAAGTCTGCATCAACGCGCTCGCGCTCGTCGTCAACCGCCGCTCGCTGGGGGCGGTGTGGCCCCGGATGAAGCTGCTGCTGGCAGGAGCGGTGGCCGGGGTGATCCTCGGCAGCGTCGCCTTGGCGCGCGTGGACTCCGGGGCGCTCAAGCTCTTCACCTTTTCCGCGCTCCTGCCGCTGATCGTCCTGCAGTCCGCCGGCCTTCGCAGGCCATTGCGCAGCGAGCGGGCCGCGGCGCTGCCCGCGGGCGCCGCTCTCGGCGCTCTCTACGGCGCTACCACCATCTCCGGGCCGCCGCTCGCGCTGCTCTTCAACAACCAGGGATTGTCCAAGGACGAGTTCCGCGCCGCGCTCAGCCTCTTCCGCATCGTGGAATCGAGCTTCACCTTGGTCATCTACCTGGCGCTCGGACTCGTCACCAGGCAGGCGCTGACGCTGGCCGGCACGCTGGCCCCGGCGGTGCTGGTGGGCGTCCCGCTCGGGTACCTTGCCCTGCGGCGCATCGCACCCGAGCCGTTCCGCCGGACCTGCATGGCCACCGACGTGCTTCTGGTCGGATTCGCGCTCGCGCGCACGCTGGTGGACCGGCATTTCGTCGCGGCGCCCGTCGCCTGGGCCGGCCTCGGCGTCCTTGCCTGCATCGAGGGCGCGATCGTGGGGGCTTACCT
>JBGQLS010000366.1:0-6638 GCA_041500205.1 Anaeromyxobacteraceae bacterium
ACCCAGAACCAGCCCAACGCCGGCGCCCAGCCCCACCGACCGTAATGGAACGGCGCCCAGCCCCACGGCACGTCGGAGACGAACGACCAGCCCCACGCGGTGTAGACCCAGTGGCCATCGGTGTACGGCTGCCAGTCAGCGGATCCTGCTGAACGAGCACGGAGTCGCCATCGGTGGTGTAGGCCTCGAACGCCTGTGGCTGCACCGCCTCGTAGCGATCGCGGCGGTACGAATGCGTCTCATGAGAGCAGGCCGTTCCCATGATGGATGCGGCGATCAACAGCAGCGCGGTACGCAGGTAGGAGGGTCTTTTGCGGAAGATGGGACGACAGATGGACGCTTTCAGTTCCGGGCGCGTAAGCACCCGCCATGCAAGGGGTTGGCTGGTCGCTCCAGGGGAATATGACGTTTCATTTCAAACCGTGAATCGGAAAGGGCACCCCGGGTCGAACGTGCATGACGTCGAAGGCCGCCAGCGCTGCTGTCGCACTCCTCGCTGCTTTCCCATTCGCAGCTCGCGCCGCGGAAGAGCCGGCGCTCGATGGCCCGGCGCTCGATGGCCCGGCGCTCGACGCGCTGGCATTCGCTCGGTCGGAGGCGCAGCCCGATCTCGCGCGGCGCGGCTACTCGCCGCGATACGTCCCCGCCTACGGGCCACGTTATCAACCGGAGGCGCGCCGGGGACCGCTCGTCTCCTTCGGCCTGGGGGGCGGCTCTCTCTATCTCTCGAACACGGGGCCCGAGCGCTTCGTCGCCGGCGACGTCGACTTCCGCGTCGGTTACGGGTTCTCCGACCAATTCCAGATGTTCATGGACTTCAATGCGGACGGCGGCACCAATTACAACGGCGACACCGCGGGATCATGGACGTGGACCTTGCGCGGCCAGACCCTGCTCATAGGCGACCGCGCCGGCAACGGTCTGAACGTCAATTTCGGCGCAGGATTCGGTGGTCTCACCTACAACCCCGATTACGTCGGCCGCTCGGCAGGCCCGATCGGCTTCGCCCTTGCCGGAGGGCTCTCCTACGACGCGCGACTCACACCCTGGTTCGCGATCAGCCCCGAATTCTTCGTCACCTGGCACCAGGTCCCGAATCTGCCGGGCATCCCGGACGACGTCGCCAGCATCTATGGCATCCGCATCAATCTGCTCTGGTACTTGCACTGAGACAGAGAGGCCCATCGTGCTAACGCTCCCCACCGTCGTGATCTCGCTGTTGCTGTTTCCCGCCATCGCCTCCGCGCAGTCCGCGGAACCGCCCCCGCCCGCACCGGACGATGCCCAAGGCGTGAACACAGCGCGTCCGCCGGATCCGGCGCCCGACGTGCAGCCGCCCATGCCTCCGGCTGTCTCGCCGTCGCGGGCGCGGTCGTCCGACGAAGATCAGGTGGGGATCCTGCAGCAGGGCTCCGGGGACGGCGTCGGGATCCTGCAAGGTTCGGGGGACGGCGCGTATGCCCAGCAGCTGGCACCTGTCGCGCCCCCACCGTCATCGGGTCAATGGGTCTATACCAGCCAATGTGGCTGGGTGTGGATGCCGTATGGCCAGGAATACGTCGACGAAGCCACTTACGGCGCCGAGACACCCTATCAATATGTCTATACGGTGCGCCTGGGCTGGTCGTGGGTCGCCGCTCCATGGCTCTGGGGTTGGGGCGCCTATCCTTACTTCGGCGTCATGGGGCCGTCTCATTTCGGCTGGTATCGAGGGCTGTATCGCTCCGGCTACGGCTGGGGACGTTACCGCGGCGGGTATGCGCGGGGCGGCTACGTTCGCGGCGGCAGGTATCCCGCCGGAGGATACGCGCGGGGCGGCGCCGGATATCAGCAGACGCATCCGATCGGCGGCGGATCCATGAACCGCGCAGGCGCCGCGTCCTCTGGTGCGGGTCGCGCCCAGGGCGCCGGCAGGGTCTACAGCGCCGCGCCAATGCGGCCCCGCTCGTTCCCCGGCGGAACCCGGGCCGTAGCAAGCAGCGCCCGCGGCGCATCACGTCCTCGTGCCGGTGGCGGCTTCCACGGCGGCGGTCGCGGACGGCGATGACGTCGGCGGCATCATCGACGACTCGCAATCGACGCCCGGAGGACGTTGCTGGCACTCGGCAGCGCGCTCAGCCGCTGCCCGATCCTGCGCGTCGCCGAGCCCGGAGCGCGAACGCCGCCAGCAGCACGGGCAAGAGCAGGGCGCCAGGAGCCGTGGAGCACCCGTAAGCCGGATCGACCAGCGCGATCGGCACCGGCCCGTACACGTTGGGGTCCGTAGCCGCCTTCAGCTCGTCGATGTCGCTCACGCCGTCGCCGTCGCTGTCCACATGGTCGGCGATCATGCTGGAGAGCGTCGTGCTCATGTTGGCGCTGACGGCTGTGCGCCCGCCGCCCGAGGTGAGTCCCCGTGCGCGGGCGGAGAGGGCAAACGGCGTGAACACGGTGCCCGACCCGGTCTTGGCCTCCTGGTGGCAGAGGCTGCAGGGCGGCGTATAGCTGAGACCGAGGTACGTTCGAATCTGCGGCGGAAGCCCCCTGCTCGCCTGGGCGCCGGAGAGCGGCCAGAGCATGGCGAGCGCGGCCAATGCGAACACGAACCCGCCCGGTGCGCACAGAGGGGAATCGTGCATGTTCATCCTCCCGCGCATCAGAAGTACAGGTGGGCCTGGAGCATCGCGGCCTGCTCGGCGACGCGCTGGTTCCCGAATGCCTCGGTGCGCTGCATGAGGTCGACCCGGATGTCGGTGTGCGAAGCGAAGAACCAGCCCGCGCCGAGCCAGCCGCCCACCGACAGTCCGCCCCTTCCGGCGATGTCCTGCGTCTCGCCGATCGCCATCAGGTGGACGCCGCGCAAGACCTCCAGGTCCGCCTGCACCATGGTGGCGAGGCCGTGGGCATCCGTCTGGCCGCTGGGGTTCACGATGAAGTCCGCTTCGCCGGTGAGCACGAGCGTCCCCCACGGCGCGACGCGCGCGAAGACGCCGTGCGCCTGCCGCGTGGTGGGCTGGAGCGTGATGATGTCCTGCGATGCGTTGGTGACGAGGCTGCTCACGCCCAGCGCCAGCCAGGATGCGGGCATCAGCTCGAGGTAGCCGCTGTACCCGTGCTCCCACTCCTGCGAAGGAATCTGGAAGTCTCCGGCGATCGCCATCACCTCGCCGCGCAGCAACTTGCCGGTGTAGGCGAGCGCGATCCCATGTTGCTGGGTCTCGTTGAGATCGGTGCGGGTCGAGGCGCGGACCCACACGGTATGGTCGAGCGTGCGCACGCCGAACGGCATGTTGATCCGCCCTGCGCGCAACAGCCACGTGTCGTCGCCGAATGACCAGCCCGCCCAATGCTCGCGCGAGATCAGCTTTCCGCTGAGCGATGCCGGCGACTGGTCGGTGGTGATCCCCCCGACGCTGCCGCCGGCGCGGAATTGGCCTGCGTGGATCTCGGCTGCGAGGTCCGCCTGCATCACGATCAGATCGGTCTGCGTGGCCCCGCCGCCGATCTTCATCGCGATTGGCATCAGGCGCACACCGCCGCCCGCCAGCAGCCACTCGGGCGTCTTCAGCACGCCCCAGAGGAAACCGGTCGCGGGCCCGGCCTCTTCGCCGGGAGGTTTGCCGTATGTCGATTGCAGCAGGATCTCGCCCTGCGCGCGGCCATACGGGGTGAGCGGTCCTGTCCCCCCTGAGGGGTCAGCATGGCACACGCCGCACGAAGTGTAGCCATGCTGGATCATCCATCCGTAGGCGTTCGCGCGCGAGGGCAGAAGGACCAGGAGCGCGGCCGCCCCCAGCACGCGCATGCTCAGCGCCCCGGAGGAGCGGTGGATCACCGGGGGGCTCCGGCGGACGCCGACGGAGGCTCGGGCACGTGGAAATGAACCGAGACTTCGGCCGGTGGCTTGACCGAGATGCCCAGGTAAGTCGGCACCGGCACGCCAAACGCGGTGAAGTCGAGCTCGAGCGCGCCGGACACATCGAAGCCGTCGCTGCGGCTCGCCTGCCAGGTGAACGAAACCGGCTTGACCTGCCCGTGGAACGAGAGCGGCGCCTGCGCGGTGCCGGACGCGGATGCGCCCGGAGCGGGCAACCGGATCGCGGTCAGCGGGACTCGCAGCGCCGCCGTCGGATACTTGTCGGCCTCGATGTGCTCGCGCAGGTGCTTGTCGCGAAGCTCGATGCCCGTGTGGAAGCTCGCCGTGGGCAGCGTCACGACCAGCGTGTCGACCTCCCAGGCGGCAGAGAGTGCGTCGCTCGTCCCCTCCAGCCGAAGCCCGGCGGTGGCCGTTGCGGTGAATGTTGCCTTCCTATTGGCTGGCCGGTCGTCGGCGCGAAGTGCCGGAACCCCGACCAGGAACGAAAGGACAACCGCGCCTGCCACGGACATCGGGCCGATCCTCTTCACACGACCTCCCGCCTCAGATGGAGCACGAAATCGAATCCACGGCCAGCGGCGTATGTCTATCCGCAAGGTGTCTCCGTCCTGAGGTAGCCCAGTGAAGTTGCGCCTGACCCGAATCGCGACGGAACGGCTCCTCAACGGAGGTCTCGGGACCTGCAACAGGATCGAAAACGAAGTGGTCGAGATGATCAAGAAGGCTGAACTGGCAGGGTGCGAGGAGGTCCCTTGATCTGCGGCTCGGAATTCGCTGCGCTCCAACGGCGCAGGAACGCACCCAGATCGAGCGCATCCTCTAGTATCCCCAGAACCTCTGGAACACCTCCAGCAGTGGGTCTACGGTTTCGGCACGATCCGCATCCCGAGCGGAGCGAGTGACACCTTTGCCAGGTTGAAGTGGGCAAGTGCCCAGGCGGGCGCACCGAGAAAGATTGGGAGGATGAGGAGGCAGGACGCAAGGCTTGCGGCTGCCGCGACGAGGTGGCCGATCGCCAGCCAAAGCCCTGCAAGGGCGAACCAGAGTACATTCGCGATTGTCGTTCCGGCGATACGGCTCTCACCCACGGATCGAGCATCGACCAGGTCCTTGCCGAACGGAAAGAAGGCAAAGCTCGAGATCCGAAAGCAGGCCTGGCCGAAGGGGATCCCGACGATGGTTATGCACAGAATGACGCCCGCGATCAGCCAGCCAAGTCCAAGGAAGAGACCTCCCAGGAATACGAACCAGATCAGGTTGCCGAGCGCGGCCATGAGTGCTCCCTTGGAATCATTCTGCTGCAGATCCTACGATTCGCGCCGTCGATTCTTTCGTAGGAAGCGGGCGGCGCGATGCATCAACGATGGCCGCCGACATAACTACTGTAAGCCACGCTCGGATCGTTCTGGCGGCCACCCGCTGTTACAGCTCCCGTTCCATGGCGGAGACCAGAAGAGTGCCCCACTTTCAGACACGTTTTCCACTACGATCGGACATTTCCGGATCCTACATGGGGAAGCCCTTGGTTCCCCGCGGTGAGGCGACGGCGCGACTGCAGAACCGAGGGTGACATGGAGTGGCTTCGTGACTCGTGGAAATGGCTCAGGCGCTTGCTGGCCTTCGCCGGTCGGGTCATCCGCTCCTTCGCGAGGAACCGGGGCATCCTGCTGGCGGGTGGCGTCGGGTACAACGCGCTGCTCTCGCTCGTGCCCTTCCTCACCCTGACCGTGGCCGCGCTCTCGATCTTCTTCGACGAGGCGCGCATCCTGGAGATGTTGCGCCCGGAACTCACGGCGCTCGTCCCGCAGCACGCGGACACCATCCTGCAGGCCGCGCAGACGTTCCTCGAGAACCAGGCCTCCACCCGTGCGGTGAGCGTCGTGCTGATGCTGTTCTTCAGCTCTATCGCTTTTCGCATGCTGGAGGAGGCGGTTGCCGCGATCTTCGGCACCCCTGACCGTACCGCCCACCGGAGCTTCTGGGTCTCCGCACTGCTGCCCTATTTGTTCATGCTGCTGCTGATGGTGTCTCTCTTCTTCATCACCCTGCTCACTGCCGGCCTCGACGCCCTCGACGAGTATCCACCGTTCTACCTGGAGCGCCCCGTTGCGTACGGCATGAAGCTGCTCCTGCGGCTGTCGGGTTTCCTGGGGCTGGTCCTCCTCTTTGCCGGGATCTACCGCGTCCTGCCGGTGGTCAGGATCTCCGCCAGGCGCGCGTTCGTCGGCGGCCTGGCCGCCGCGGTCCTGTGGCGGCTCACCGCCGTGTTCATGGTGTATTTCTTCACCAACATCTCAATGGTTAACGTGCTCTACGGATCCCTGGCCACCGTCATCGTCGTGCTGCTCTCGCTCGAGATCGTCTTCGTCATCCTGCTGCTCGGCGCGCAGGTCATCGCGGAGCTCGAGGCCAGCTCCGCCGCGGGATTACGGTGGTACGAGAAGCCGCCCAGTTGAGGTGCCACGCCTTGGCCCCAGCCGCGCGCTGACGGCGACACCCGGTCTGGTTCAGTAACAGTCCGTCCCGCGGCTCGCGCGAAGTGAGGGCCGCTCTTCTCACGTGATGGCGATGCGTGACTCGACGCCACGCCGCGCGCGAAGCTGGGACTGACTTTTGCTGACCGCCCGGCTCAAGTACTATACCGTGCCACGTCCGCAAGATAAGTGGAGCCAGCCTCCGAACCTCGTAGATAGCTTCCGGCTCGAGATCGCCACGCACAGGCTGATTTGAGCGTTACCGGCGCCGATGGTTACCTGCGGACGTACGGGTACGACACATCACT
>JBGQLS010000367.1:0-6623 GCA_041500205.1 Anaeromyxobacteraceae bacterium
GGCGCGCTTGAGCAGGCGTCAGCCAGCAACTTGACGCAGCGTGACGAACCGAGTCCGCGTGGTGCGTACCCCGGCCTCAGTCCTGGCCCCGTCGACCCACTCACTTCGTCATCACGAGCCGTCTGCGACACTGTGCCGCAGCATGGTCAAATCACCCAGTTCGCCTGACCCAGGCCTGCAGGTTTTCCCCCAGTGCGAAAACATTGCGCTGGTGCCTGCCCCTTTCATCCCCGACGCGGCCTCAAGGCGCAGTGCGCCAACAGATTACGCCGACCCTGGTCCTTACCGGAAGGGATCTCCAGCAATACCAGCGTGGTCCACGTTGGCTGCCAGGAGAGACATTTGATCAGTAGCAAGAAATGAGATAGGTGCTCGGGCGAGGAGCACCGACACCACCACGAACACCTATGCACTCGGCGCGAGTCTCGCAGGGGGACTCCCGAACCACCGACGTGAAGGTGTGTCCGCTGCGAACCGCTCTTGCGGGAGATCAAAATAAATATGTGTACGCTAAAGCATCGCGCCTTGACGCTGGTGGCGGCCCTCGCGGTCGTGGCCGCCGGCTGCTCGGGTAACAACGGGAAGGGCGGCGCCGACGGTCAGAATGGCAATAACGGCGACCCTGGCGCGCCCGGAAGCAGCGTCCCACCGGGCATCTCGAACTCCGGCCTCGCCGTCGAGGTGACGGGCACCGGAGTCGACGCGGCCAACCAGGTCACGGTCACCTTTACGATGAAGGACGTCAACGGCCTGCCGGTCGACATCAACGGCGTCTTCTCCGTCAACACGGCCATCCAGCCGCTGTTTGCGCTGGCGTACATCTCCACCGCCGCGGACGGCAGCGTGCTGCCCTACACGGTGCTGACGACGAGCGGCACTCCGGCGCAGCCGACCGCCTTCAACCCACTGAAGATCACCAACGGCGCGCTCGATCCGACTGCCAACGGCGTGCTCACCCCGAGCGCCACGACGCCCGGCACCTACACCTACACCTTCCCCGCTTCGGTCGCGCTCGATACGACGAAGGCGGCGAACACGCATACCATCTGGATCCAGGCTGCCCGCCAGACGGACCTCGACGACACGAGCAACACGAAGACCTTCACGGCGGTGAACGAGGAGTTCAACTTCCTGCCGAACGGCGGCACTCCGGCACCGGCCGTCGCCAAGCGTGAGGTCGTCCTGACCGCGAATTGCAGCAAGTGCCACTCCAACTTCAAGCCCGAAGGGCTCGTGTCGAACGAGTTCCACACCGGCGGCCGCATGGAGGCCCCGTTCTGCAACGTTTGTCACAACGTCGGCCGCGTCTCGAATCCGAGCGCCAGCGCGGAGACCTTCATCCACCGCATCCACTCCGCGAAGGATCTGCAGGTCTTCACGAGCGGGACGCGCACGGTGGGTAGCCAGGGCACTAATACCTGCACGGACAGCAAGCCCTGCACCTGTACGGCTCTGAAGCCCTGCTCCAATGCTTTCCACGGAATCGACGAGACCGCGTACCCGCAGGACCTGCGCAACTGCGCCGCCTGCCATGACAAGGCGCTCCAGGGCGACCAATACAAGACGAGGCCTACCCGCGCGGCCTGCGGATCGTGCCATGACTACGTCGACTTCGCGGGCACGGTCGCCTCGGTCGCGTGCACGTCCCCCCTCACCCTGGGCGCGGACGGCAAGCCCGTGGCGTGCGTCCACTTCGCCGGGGTTCAGACCAACGACGACGGGTGCGCGGGCTGCCACAGCCCCACCCTCAACGGCGCGCCGAACCCGGCCTTCATCGAGGCGGCCCCGGGCGCCCGCAAGTCTCACGTCCCGGTCGCCGAGGTGAACCCGGCGAACATCCTCATCCCGGTGACGAGTGGCACGGTCACGGCGGGCGTGCAGGTGACGAAGACTTGCACCCCAGGCCAGCCCTGCACCGACTGTCAAGCCACCCAGACCACGACGGGCACCGGGGCCATCTTCCCGGTGATCAACAGCGTCACGAACTGCATCGACACCGATTACAAGTTCATCGGGAGCACCGCGGGCGCCCCCACGACGGTCACGGACACCGCCTTCTTCAATGCGGCCGGCGTCGCCTGTGGCACGGGCACCATCGTGGCAGGGGCGACGAAGATACAGCCTGCGCCGTGCACCTGCACGGACGCGGCGCCCTGCTTCGCGAACCCGTACACCAAGCTGGGCGCTACCTTGACGGCTGGCGTGACCACGACCACTGCCGGTTTCGGAGGCGGCACGGCGTGCGGTAACGGCCTTGTGACCGCGACCGGCACCAACCCGTCCCCGTGCACCTGCACTCCCGCTTCGCCCTGCATTGGCGCGGGCAACAACAACACCAACGCGGCCTCCGTCGCGGCGGCGGGCGCAGTCCCGGCAGGAGCAGCCAAGCTCAGTTACGACCTCAAGAGCGTTTCGCGTGACGCGAGCAAGCACCCGGTGATGGTGTTCCGGATCCTCCAGAACGATGCGCGCGTCGACTTCAATGCGTTCAACACCGCCGCCTCGGCCGCCGGCCAGGAGCTGTGGCCGAACTTCGTGGGCTCGCCCAGCCTCTACTGGGTGTACGCCGTCCCCCAGGACAGCATCCTGAAGCCTGCCGATTTCAACGGCTCCACCAGCGTGTACCTAAGGTCGCTCTGGAACCACACGGCCACGACGACCAGCGTCGGCACGCTGGCTGGCCCTGACGCTGACGGCTACTACACGGCCACGCTCACCGGCTCGCTCATCCCCGACAACGCCACGATGCTCACCGGCGGCATCGGGTACACCTACGGCCTGACGACCACGCCGCCGTTCGCCCAGACGAACGTATCAGGCTTCCCGTATGGAGACGTCGCGCCTGCAGCGGGCGTCCTCGCCGGGGCCGGGAGCGTCCGTCAGGGCGGCCTCATCGTCCCGGCCGCCGACGTGAAGAAGGTCGCGACCGGGTACACCGGCCGCCGGCAGATCATCGACAACGCCAAGTGCCAGAACTGCCACGTCACGCTCGGCGCGAATCCCACCTTCCACGCCGGCCAGCGCAACGACGGTGAGAGCTGCTCCTGGTGCCACAACCCGAACCAGAACAACTCGGGCTGGTCGGGCAACGCCAAGGACATGATCCACGCCCTCCACGCCGGCACGGCCGCGGGTGTCGCGCTGCCGAACGGCACCCTCTCCGCGGGCACGGGTAAGCGCTCCTACCCGTACACGTGGGACGCCGTCAGCCAGAGCGAGGGCTTCTGGGAGGTCACCTTCCCCGGCCCGCGCAACAACTGCGAGGCGTGCCATGCCACCCTGGCGAATCCGCTCCAGCACACGTACGACTTCAGCGCGCCGGATTCGGCCGCTGCCGTCCCGAACCTGCTCTGGAGCACGGACGCCACCAACGCCGTGACGCTCCAGAACTTCGTGAGCTCCGTCTTCGGGAGCTCGCCGTACGTGGCCGCGGTGACCACCGGTACGATCACCGCGGGCACCCAGGGCGCCGTCACCTGCACGGTGGCCGCTTCGTGCACCTGCACGGTCCAGAACCCCTGCCTGTCGAACTTCGGCGCGAACGCCGGCTTCGACAAGGTCGCGGGCGTACTCACGGACGGGGCGGCCACGAACCTCGTGACGTCGCCCATCACCGCGGCCTGCATCGCCTGCCACGACAGCCCCACGCAGAAGAGCCACATCATCGCGATGAACGGCCAGTTCTACGTGGCCCGCAGCGTCGCGAAGGGGCTCGCCACGAACAACCCCACCGATCCGAACCAGGAGAGCTGCCTCATCTGCCACGGACCGCAGCCGAACTCGATCGCTCCGATCGCGGACATGCACAAGTAGGTGGATGTAGCGGGCGGAAAGTGAAACCCTAGTCGTGTACAGTGAAAGGGCGGACCCTCCCGGGTCCGCCCTTCTTTCGAAGCGCTCCTCGAGGATGCACATGGTGAACCGGCCAACCAGCGGAAAGCTCTGCCTGCCCGTGACGGTGGTGCTGCTAGCATCGGCTCTTGCTTGCGGCGAGGCTCGCACGACCTCTTCGCAACTCGGGACGACCACGTGCACGAGCTGCCATGACCAGCCTCCTCCCACGGGCGCTCATCTCGAGCACGTGCTGGGGGCGGGTCTGGGCGCGCCGGTCGGCTGCACCGAATGCCACGTGGTGCCGAGCACGATCTTCGCGCCCGGCCACATCGACGATAGCGTGGTGACGGTCACGTTCGGTACGCTTGCGAGCAAGGGCGGCCTCACGCCAAGTTACAACGCGTCGAGCCAGACCTGCTCGAACGTGTATTGCCACGGCAATTTCCCCTTCAGCAAGCCGACGCTGCCGCCGCCCAACCCGACGTGGAAGGGAGGCAGCGCCGTCGTGGCCTGCGGGACCTGCCACGCCCTGCCCCCGCCTGCGCCTGCGCACCCCGATCCGGTGGCGTTCGGCGTCTCTTTGGGTTGCAATGGGCCATCCAACAATCCGGCCCTGGCTTGCCATCCTGGCTCGTATACGCTGACGAGCGTCGACCCGAAGCTTCACATCGACGGCCGCATCTGCCCGCCGTTCTGCACGCCCGCGACACCTTAGACGAAGGAGTTTCCTCGAGGCCCGCGGATGCTTCGGCGTCGGCGGGCCTCGTCCTTTCTTCGCGGGAGGCGGTCTCCTCGCCGCTCGGCTAAGATCGCCCCGTGAAGCTCCGCCGCGTCCTACCGCTCATCATCGCCTTCGTCTTCGTGCCGGCGGCGCTGCTCCTCACGGTCGGCATCCTCATCCTCGTCTTCGGCTCCGCCGCGCGCGACTACGTGTTCGGCGTGCTCATCCTGGCGTTCGTCGCGACGACCATCATCGGCAGCATCGCCACCGTGGCCGTCCTGTTCCGCGAGGCGCGGCTCGCCAAGCTCCAGACCGACTTCGTGAACAAGGTCTCCCACGACCTGCGCACGCCGCTCACCAGCATCCGCATGTTCGTGGAGACCCTGCAGATGGGCCGCCTGCGCGACGACCCGGCGCGCGAGTTCGAGGCGCTCGGCATCATCGCCGACGAGACGGCGCGCCTCTCCACGCTCATCAACCGGCTCCTCGACTGGGCACGGATGGAGTCGGGGAAGCGCACCTACGCCTTCGAGGGCTGCGAGGTGGGCTCGCTCGTCGACGAGGCGCTCTCGGCCATGGAGCCACAGCTCCTGCACCAGAAGGCTGAGATCGTCCGCGACGTGCCGCAGGGCCTGCCGCGCGTGCGCGCGGACCGCGCCGCGCTCGGCGACGCGCTCCTGAACCTCCTCCAGAACGCTTACAAGTACACGGGGTCGGAGAAGAAGATCGGCGTCTCGGCGCGGGCCGACGGGCCGACGGTGCTCCTCACCGTCTCCGACAACGGCCCGGGCATCACGGGCCCCGAGCAGAAGCGCATCTTCGACAAGTTCTACCGGGGGAAGGACCCGCTGGAACGCACCATCGAAGGCTCCGGGCTCGGCCTCTCGATGGTGAAGCACATCGTGAAGGCCCACGGCGGCAGGGTGACCGTGGCCTCGCAGCCCGGCCACGGCGCCGCCTTCACCATCGCGCTCCCGGCGGCCTTCGTTGAGGGCAGGGCGCCGTGAAGGGCAAGATCCTGGTCGTGGAGGACGACCCCTCCATCCTGCGCGGGCTCCAGCTGAACCTGACGATGGAAGGCTACATGGTGCGCTCGGCCATGGACGGCGAGGCGGGCCTGGCGCTCGCCCGCAGCGAGCACCCCGACCTCCTCCTCGTCGACGTCATGCTCCCGAAGCTGGACGGGCTCTCGCTCATCAAGACGCTGCGGGCCGACGATCCGGACGTGCCCATCCTCATCCTGTCGGCGAAGGGGCAGGAGGTGGACAAGGTGGCCGGGCTCGACCTGGGCGCCGACGACTACGTCGTGAAGCCCTTCTCGCTGAAGGAGCTCCTGGCGCGTATCGCGGCGGCGCTTCGGCGGGGGCGCGGGTCGCACGTCGCCAAGGCGACGAGTCGGTTCGGCGCGGCGGAGGTGGACCTCACCGCCCGCCAGCTCAGCGTGGGGGGGAAGCTCGTGCCCCTCACGGCCCGTGAGTTCGATCTCCTCGCCTTCTTCGTCGCGCACCCCGGCCGTGTCTACAGCCGCGATCAGCTCATGCAGGCCGTCTGGGGCGCCCGCTACACCGGGACGGCGCGCACGGTGGACAACTTCATCGGGCGCCTGCGCGCCCACATCGGCGACGACGCGGAGAAGCCGCGCCACCTCGAGACGGTGCGGGGGTTCGGGTACAGGTTCACGCCGTGACGATCCGGCAGCGGCGACTCATCGCCCCCGCCGGGCGACGTCCCCCGGTCATCAAGGTTTCGAGAAGAAGCCGCGCAGGGCGCGGCGCCGCCGCCGCTCGCTGACGATCACATCCGCGGTGATGACGAGGAGGGCAGCCAGCCCTGATATGGCGAAGAACGCGAGGATGCTCATCGGCGACCTCGAGGCCGCAGCGAAGAGTACGTCCGCGCGCGCTCTCCACCCCCACGCAAGGCGGGGCGCCTCCGGTGGGTGCGGCCGACGGAATGCGCGGGAGGTCTGTCATGGCGACCTCGGCATCTCCGCGCGTCCCCGAGCCTCCCTCACCCCGACCCTCTCCCTCGCGGAGGGAGAGATTCTATGTAAGGGCCGTTCGGGCGA
>JBGQLS010000368.1:0-6621 GCA_041500205.1 Anaeromyxobacteraceae bacterium
CCTGAGGCTCAGAACTGGACGCAGGGGAAGAGCTCGTCGAGATCCGGCAATGAGGAGTGCATGCGTGAGCCCGCGGAATGGTCTGGGGCGCTCGACGTTGAGGAGATCGAGACTCGCTGAGGGACCACCATGCACGCTGTCCGCAAGGAATTCGAAGAGCTCGCTCCGTACCTCAGGGCAATCCGGGCGTTTTCGCCGCTCACGCGCGAAGAGGAACACCTCCTGGCCTTGCGCGCTCGCAAGGGGGATGTTCCCGCCAAGCAGAGGCTCGTCCGGCACAACCTCGCCTTCGTGCTCACGATCGCGTGCAAGCAGCGGCGCGGCACCGTTCGGCTCGACGACCTCATCCAGGAGGGTAACGTTGGCTTGATGCGGGCTGTGGAGAAGTTCGACCCGCATGCCGGGACCCGTTTCCTGACGTATGCGGCTTGGTGGATCCGCGCGTACATCGGGAAGTACTTGAAGGAAGCGCGCTCGACGGTCCGACCGCAGGGCGGAACGGTGGCGCAGGCTGACGTATCGCTCGACGGTGCAGTCGGCGACGACAATGAGTCTCACCTCGAGCGCATCGAGGACGAAGCGCCGGGTCCCGAGGCCGGCTATGTCTCGGCCGAGAGCGATCGCGAGGTACGCGATGTGCTTGGCAAGGTGCGCAAGCGCATCGGCGACCTTGGCTGGGACATCGTCCAGCACCGGCTGGCGCATGATTCGCCCAAGACGCTCGAGGAGATCGGCAAGAGCTGGGGCCTTTCCCGCGAACGGGTACGCCAGGTGGAGACGAAGACCAAGCAGTTCCTGCAAAGGCATCTCGAGGGGTTGGGAATCGACGCCACCCGTATGGCTGCCTGAAGCGCCGCCCGTTCGCGTAGCTCTCACGCTCATGAGTTTCGGTCGCCACTTGCAGCACGGCCGTCACGGGAGCGTCACGTTGTCTCCGCCTGATTGCCGCGCGCGATCTCTACGCTCCCGCGCGACCATGGAATCCGACCTGGCGCTCGAGGGGGTAGGGGTTGTCTATCCAGGCGGAACGGTTGGCCTGCAGCCGGCCACGCTCGAGCTGCGGCCAGGAGCGTTCACCGTCCTGCTCGGTCCGTCTGGGGCAGGCAAGTCGACGCTGCTTCGGTGCCTCAACTACCTCGTTGTCCCGACTTCCGGCCGGATCATCGTGGAGGGCTTGGGCCTGCTCGGGCCGGGCGCGGTGCTCCGCGAACACCGTCGTCGTACCGGCATGGTGTTCCAACAACATCACCTGGTCGGCCGACTGAGCGCGCTCCGGAACGTGCTGACAGGGCGGCTTGGCTATCACTCAACGTTGCGTACGCTCTGGCCCCTGCCCCGGCGCGACCGCGAGATCGCGCTCGAGGCGCTCGCCCGCGTAGGGCTCCTCCACAAGGCGCTCGAGCGCGCCGACCGGCTCTCGGGAGGCGAGCAGCAGCGCCTCGGCATCGCGCGCGCGCTGGCTCAGCGGCCGCGACGGATCCTGGCCGACGAACCGGTCGCCAGCCTCGACCCCGTTACCGCGAAGCGCGTCCTGGCCCAGCTGCGGCGCATCTGCCGCGAGGATGGCATCACGGCCATCGTGAGCCTGCACCAGGTCGAGCTCGCCCTCGCTTACGCCGATCGAGTCATCGGGCTCGCTGGCGGGCGTGTCGTGCTCGACGCGCAGCCGGATGCCGTCGACCCCGTCGCGCTCGAGACGCTGTACGCGAACGAGCGCCCAGCCTTCCGAGAGCCATCGGTGCCCATGGCAACGCAACCAGCCTCAGCCTTCCTCGCAGCCCAGGAGAGCCCATGAAGCGTATCGTCTTCCTCGCCCTCGCCGTGCTCGCGCTCGGCCGAACGCGCGCAGCCGAGGCCGACCCCAAGATCCTCAAGGTGGCGCTCCTTCCCGACGAGAACGCCGCCACGGTCATCAAGAACAATGAGCCGCTCAAGCGCTATCTGGAGAAGGAGCTCGGCAAGGAGGTCGAGCTCTTCGTCACGACGGACTACTCGTCCATGATCGAGGCGATGCGACACGAGCGGATCGACCTCGGCTACTTCGGCCCGCTCTCCTACGTGCTCGCGAAGCAGAAGAGCCACATCGAACCCTTCGCAGCGATGATCCACAAGGGTTCCACGACCTACCAGGCGGTCGTCATCGCGAACGCCGCCTCAGGGCCGGCGTCGCTCGCGGGATCGGCCGGGAAGGACGTGGCCTTCGGCGACCCTGCCTCGACCTCGAGCCACCTCATTCCCAAGTACCTCCTCGCGAAGGCGGGGCTGAAGGCTGGTGAGTCCTACAGGGAGCACTTCGTCGGCTCTCACGATGCGGTGGCCATGGCCGTCCAGAACGGACATGCACAGGTAGGCGGGCTTTCGAAGCCGATCTTCGAGTCGCTCGTCGAGCGCCGTATCGTGGATCCCGCGAAGGTGAAGGTGCTCGCTGAATCGGGTCCCTATCCCCAGTACCCGTGGACGATGCGTTCCAACCTGGCCCCGGCGCTGAAGGAGCGGATCCGGGCGGCGTTCCTGGGTCTCAAGGACCAGCAGGTGCTGAAGCCTTTCAAGGCGGACGGATTCGGACCCATCACGGACAAGGACTACGACGTCATCCGTGAGCTCGGCGACGTCCTCAAGATCGATCTCTCCAAGGTCTAGGTGGGCCCGAGGTGAAGACTTCCACCGAAGCCATCCTTGCGGAAGAGGCTCGCGAGCGGCGCCGGTTCGCTCTTTGCCTCACGGCCGCGGGAGCGGCGGTGTTCGCCTGCGCGTTCTACGTGGGCCTCTTCGATGTGCGCCGGATGGCGGAAGGGCCTGCAGCGGTCGCCCTGCTCCTGCGCGAGATGCTGCCCCCCGACTTCTCCGAGGCACGGAGCTGGGCTCGACCGCTCTTCGACACGTTCGCCATGAGCGTCGCCGGGACGGCCCTTGCCATAGCCCTCTCCCTCCCGCTCGCGCTCCTCGCTGCGCGCAACATCACCCCCAGCGTCATCGCGTGGCGGGTATCGCGCGGCGTCCTCAACGTCCTGCGCGCGGTTCCCGAGCTCATCCTGGGCATCGTGCTCGTCGCGGCCGTGGGATTCGGCGCGCTGCCCGGCGTGCTGGCGTTGGGGGTTCACTCAGCGGGCATGGTAGGGAAGTTCTTTGCCGAGGCGATGGAGCACGCCGACCGCGCGCCCATCGAGGCGGCGCGCGCAGCCGGCGCATCTCCACTGCAGGTCGTGACGCACGGGATCTTGCCTCAAGTGCTGCCGCGGCTCGCCGACACGGCCGTGTATCGCTGGGAGTACAACTTCCGGGCCTCCATGGTCCTCGGGATGGTTGGGGCAGGGGGAATCGGGACCGAGCTCGTGGGCTCGCTGCGCGTCATGCAGTACCGGTCCGTCTTCGCCATTCTCCTCGTCATCCTCGCGCTGGTGACGGCCGTGGACGCGCTCTCGTCCTGGCTGCGCCGGAGGTTCGCATGAGTGGGAAGCCACGAGTCGTGATCACGCACTGGGTGGACGCCGAGGTCATCAAGCTGCTCGAGGAACGCTGCGACGTCGTTGCGAACCCGACCCGCGAGACCATGCCGCGCGAGGTCGTGCTGAGGCGCGCGCGCGACGCGCAGGCCGTCATGACCTTCATGCCGGACTGGGTGGACGAGGCGTTCCTCGCTGCCTGTCCCGGCCTGCGGGTAGTGGCCGGAGCGCTCAAGGGCTATGACAACTTCGACGTCGATGCGCTCCGGCGCCACGGCGTGTGGTTCACCATTGTCCCTGACCTTCTGACCGTTCCGACCGCGGAGCTGGCGATCGGCCTCGTCCTGGCGCTCGCACGAAAGGTGCTCCCTGGCGACGAACTCGTCCGAGGTGGCCGGTTCCAGGGCTGGCGACCCGTGCTCTATGGTGACGGGCTCGCCGGGCGGACGGCCGGGCTCATCGGGATGGGCGCCCTGGGTCGCGCGGTGGCTCGACGGCTCGCCGGCTTCGAGATGAGGCTCCTCTACGTCGACGAGAAGGAAGTGGCCCCCGCCGAAGCGAGCAGCGCGACGCGCGTGGAGCTCCCGGAGCTTCTCACGCGGAGCGACTACGTCCTGTCGCTCGTGCCGCTCTCGCCACGCACGTTCCGGCAGCTGGACGCGGCTGCGCTCGCGAAGATGCGGCCCGGGAGCTACCTCGTCAACGTCGGCCGGGGTTCAGTGGTGGACGAGGGCGCGGTTGCGGCCGCGCTCGCCTCGGGCCGGCTCGCCGGGTATGCCGCGGATGTCTTCGAGATGGAAGATTGGGCGCGTGCGGATCGCCCCAAGCAGATCCCCGCCACGCTGCTCGAGGATCGCGGCCGGACGGTATTCACGCCGCACCTCGGCTCAGCCGTGTCCGAAGTGCGCAAGCAGATCGCGCTCTGGGCGGCGAAGAGCATCCTCGAAGCCCTTGGCGGCGCGCGGCCGCGAGGTGCCGTGGTGGGGCCGGACGCCGCGGGCATGTCGCCCGCTCACTGACTCAGGCAGGGCGAAGTCACGACGCTCCGACGCCCGGGCCGGTCCGGCGATGCTCCTGGCGCGGTGCTGCGCAACTCCGCGCGTCCTCGCGGATCCCCCAGGTCGCCGTCGAGCAAGACCGCGGCAGCTCTCTCTTGCGCGGCGGCGTCGACGCCGGTTTCCGCCGGAACTCCGTTGTGGAGGACGAGGGGCATGTCCAGCAGGATCGAAGCTGCGCGCCAGCGGTCCTCCTCATGCTCCGCCTTGAGGTACGCGGGATCGAGGAGACGGCAGGCGTGTCCTATGGGTGCGCCGTCGAGGACCCGGTGAGGCTTGCCACAGTAGATGGTGCGCTGATCTGTCGTCATGGGCAGAGCGAGGATGTCCTCCCAATGCACCCTTCTCATGGCCGCCAGGAAAGAACTCTGTGACGGGCAGGAAAGCCGCAATGGGCTAGCCGACGCGGCCGGATCGCGGCAAGATGTCGTTTCCATCTCTTTGCTGTCCCGCCATGAAAGCGTCACCGTATCCACCTATCGTCCCGCCTCGGTGTCCCGTCGCTGAGTCGAGCCGCTGAGGTGGTAACGCCGCTCCAGGTTGCAAGCCAACCTGGAGCGGCGTCCGCTTCATGCAGGCTTGTGAACGCCCTTGCCCGGTCGCCTCCGGCAACTTCCGACCTCGCCGACTCGAGGTTGGGCAAACCGATGCTAACCGAGCGCGAACTGCGCCAGATCGCGTCGCAACGCTCGGCACAGGAAGAGCAAGCTGATGTGGCCACGCGGATAGAGTCGAGGGGCTAGCCCCCATGCGCGGGAGAGGGCGCCTGGGCCGGCGCTCGGAACGATCCGGTCGTGCAGCCCGCCTGCGATGAAGAGGCGGCGCGCGGTGGGCGTTCGCAGGGCGGGGTCGAACGGCGCGAGCGCGTCCGCGAGAACCTCCTCTTGCGGCCAGGTCGAGCCGGCGAGGGCTGCCATGCGCCGGTAGCGGCGGCCGATCCCCGTCTCCGTCATGACCAGCGACAGGTGTGCGGGCGCGACCAGGGCCGCGAAGTCGAGGCACTCCGGCGCTGTGGCGGCGAACGCGCCCGCGAGTCCACCCAGGGAGAGGCCCACCAGTCCGACCTTGCCAAGCCGCGCCGCCAATGCGACGCACAAGCGGAGCTCGAGGACGAACTGCTCGAATATGGCGCGCAGGCGAGCAAGGTCGAGAGAGACGAATCCCTCGCCGCTCCTCACGCCTGCCGGCGTGCGCTCCAGGTGGCACGGAGGACACACGAGCCAGACGTCATAACCCACGTCTGCGAGGAGGCGCGTGTAGCCGCCCACCAGCCGCGGACTGTCGATCTTCCAGGGCGGAACGAGGAGCGCTGTCCCGCGGTGCTCACCCCGCGCAGGCGTGGAGTAAACGCAAATCCGATCCAGCGGATCAAAGGGACGCGGTGAGGGAACCGACCAGGAGCCTGAGGGTGGCGGTGGCTCCGGAAGGGGAGGCAGGGGGCCGAAGCACGAGAGCGGCGCTGGAGCCGCGAGCCGGCAGGGCTCAGGTTCGTGGCGAAGCCGATCCTCGGTCCAGATTGCGAACGCATCCACGGAGCGGTGCAGGATACCGAGGGCCATCGTCACGGGATCATGGCGCTCAGGTCACCTCGTCGCCACGTACCGTGAAGGGCAGCGCCAGCGCTGCCAGCGCAAGCCCCTCGAAGAGGAGATGGGCAGCGAGATGGCTCGTCAGATCGGCATGGTCGAGAGGAGGACACACCTCCACCACGTCCATGCCCACCAGCGCCGCGCCCGCCAGCTCGCGCACGAGCTGCAGCGCCTCGCGTGAGGTGAGGCCGCCGGGCACGGGAGTACCCGTACCGGGCGCGAACGCGGGGTCGACCGCGTCCACGTCGAAGGAGAGGTAAAAGGGGCGGTTGCCCAGCGCGTGCCGGATCTCGGAACCGATGGCGCCGATGCCGCGATCCGCGACATCCTCGATGGTGTGCACGCGTGCGCCGTGGAGCGCACCCGGCTCCGCATCGCGGGCGTCCTTCCAGGGGCCGCGAATGGCTACCTGATGGAGCTGGGCTCCTGCGATGAGCCCTTCCTCGAGCGCATGGCGGAAGAGTGTGCCGTGGTGAAACTGCTCCCCCCAGGTCTCGGGACCGCTCGTGTCGAGATGCGCGTCCACGTGCACGA
>JBGQLS010000369.1:0-6602 GCA_041500205.1 Anaeromyxobacteraceae bacterium
AAGAGTACCTGGCCGCTACTTCGCGGATGGTGCGGGTGGCCGGCGCGCGGCTCGTCCTCGCCGACGGCGCAGTCCGGCGGCTGCTCGGCGAGGTGATGGCGCGCGCGCGGCCGACCCTGGGATGCCACGCCGTGAACGGGCTCGAGCGCGCCTGCCAGGAGCTCCGGGTGGACGTCGCCCCGGGCGACCTCGCGCTCGTGCAGTTCTCCTCGGGATCGACCGTCGATCCCAAGCCGGTCGCGCTCTCCCACGCTAATCTGGTAGCGCAGACCGCCGCGATCTTGGAGGTGATCCGCCCCACTGCCGAGGACAGGCTCGTCTCCTGGCTGCCGCTGTACCACGACATGGGGCTCATCGGCTGCCTGCTCGGGGCGGCGAGCTACCCCGGCCCACTCGTGCTCATCCCGCCCGAGAACTTCCTGGCGCGCCCGGCGCTCTGGCCGCGGGCGATGGCTCGCCACCGAGGCACCATCTCGGCGGCCCCGAGCTTCGCGTACGCCTACGCCGCCCAGCGCGTGCGCGACAGCGACCTCGAAGGCCTCGACCTCTCGCCGTGGCGCATCGCCCTCGACGGCGCCGAGCCCGTCGCCGCCGAGGCGCTGAGGCGTTTCGCGGCGCGCTTCGCGCCCTTCGGATTCGACGCCCGCGCGCTCACGCCGGTATACGGCCTCTCCGAGGCGGCGCTGGCGGTGAGCTTCGCGCCGGTAGGCCGTCCCTGGCGATCATGGAGTGTAGATCCGATCGCGCTGGCGGCGCGGGGGGTCGTGGAGGGGGGGCGGCGCGAGGTGGTCTCGGTGGGCGCGCCGGTGCCCGGGGTGGAGATCGAGGTGCGCGACACCTCCGGGGAAGCTCTGTCCGAGCGCCGCCTCGGGCGCGTCTTCGTGCGCGGGGCCTCGGTGATGCAGGGCTACTTCGGCCAGCCAGGGGCGACCTCCCGCGTGCTGCGGGAAGGCTGGCTCGACACGGGCGACCTCGGCTTCGTGGACGGCGGCGAGCTGTACCTGCACGGCCGCGCCAAGGACCTCGTCATCGTGCGCGGGACCAACCACGCGCCCGACGACCTGGAAGCGCCGCTCGAAGGCGTGGCCGGCATCCGGCGCGGCTGCGCGGTCGCGCTCGGCTTCGAGCCGGAGGGAGGAGGGGAGGAACTGCTCCTCCTGGCCGAGCGCACCGGCCCGGTCGAGGAAGACGCGGCGGTGGTGGAGGCGGGGCGAAGAGCCGTGCTCGAGCGCACTGGCGTCCGTCCTCACACGGTCGTTCTCCTGCCGGCAGGCACGCTGCCACGCACCTCGTCGGGGAAGATGAGACGGAGCGAAGCCCTCCGGCGCTTCCTCGCCGGTGAGCTCGCGCCGCCGCGACCGGTGACCGCGCTCGGGATGCTGGCGGTGATGGCCCGGTCGACGCTGGCCTATGCGCGTGAGCGGGTGAAGCCCGTCCCTCCCTCCCCCTGCCAGGGGGAGGGCCGGGGTGAGGGTAGGCCGGTGCCAGCGCGTGCCCCTCTCCCCAGCCCTCTCCCCGCGTCGCGGGGCGAGGGAGGTGATCACTCCGGGTGAGCGCCCGCCTCCGCGACGTGATCGTGGTGGGAGGAGGGCCCGCCGGCCTGGCGGCGGCCGTGGCAGCCGCGAGCCGTGGCCTCGACGTGCTGGTGCTGGAGCGGCGAGCGCTCCCGGCCGACAAGGCCTGCGGCGAGGGGCTTCTGCCGGCCGGCGTGCGCGCGCTCGAGGCGCTCGGGGCGCGCGCGCTCCTCGATCCCTCCTGCGTCGCGCCCGTGCGGTCCATCCGGTGGACGGATGGCCCCCTCACGGCGGAGGCGCGGCTGCCCGCTCCCGGCGGCATCGGCGTGCGGCGCACCGCGCTCTCGGCGGCGCTCCTTGAGCGCGCCCGCGCCGCGGGCGCCGAGGTGCGCGAGAAGGCGAGCGTCCGGGCTCACCGGCGCCGGCTGCATCAGGTGGAGGTGGACACCGAAGGCGGCACCGAGCGCGCGCGCGTCCTGGTCGCCGCCGACGGGCTCGCCTCACCCATTCGCCGCCGGGAGGGCCTGGACGTGCCCGCGCCCGGCGCGCCGCGCTTCGGATTGCGCCGGCACTTCGCGCGCGCGCCCTGGAGCGATGCGGTCGAGGTGCATTTCGCCGACGGGGTCGAGGCCTACGTGACGCCGGCTGGACCGCACCGGATCGGCATCGCCTTCCTGTACGAGGAAGCCGCCCACGCGAGCTATCGCGCGCTCCTGGCCCGCTTCCCCAGTCTAGCGCGACAAGTGTCCGGATCGGCACACGATTCCGCGCTGGCCGGGGCGGGACCGCTCGCCCGGGTCGCGCGTGCGCGGGCCGTTGACCGCCTCGTGCTCCTGGGGGATGCGTCCGGTTACGTCGACGCTGTCACCGGAGAGGGTCTCTCGCTCGCCCTCCAGGGCGCCCTCGCGCTCGGGCGCGCTCTTCCCCTCGCGCTCGCGTCGGGAGCCGGGCGCGCGGCCTTCTCCGACTGGGAACGAGGCGAGGCACGGCGCTTCGCGCTCTACGCCGTGACGACCCGGCTAGTGCTGGGCCTCGCGCGCCGCCCTGCGGCCCGGCGCGCGTCGCTCGCCTTCCTTGCCAGGCACCCTCGCCTCTTCGCGAGCATGGTCGGGATCGTCGTGGGGTGAAGACGGCATCGGCACCGCGCCCCCCGAGCGAGCCGCGCTCGTTGACGCCCTGCGCCAGCGCAGGACTGGCTAAGATGGAGGTCAAAGGAGATTCAACCATGCGTTCCGCCATCCTCGGCGCGGGGTCTTGGGGAACCGCGCTCGGTGCCATGCTCGCCTCGAAGGGCTTCACGGTCACGCTCTGGGACAAGGACGTGTCGGTGCTCCAGGCCGTGGCCCAGAAGCACGAGAACACGCGCTACCTCCCCGGCGTGCAGCTGCCCCTCAAGCTCGGCGCGTCGCCGGACATCTCGCGTGCGATGGAAGGCGCGGAGCTGGTCGTCTTCGCGGTCCCTTCCCAGGCCATGCGCCTCGTCGCCATCGAGGCGAAGCACATGCTCCACGCTGGAATACCGCTCTGCTCGGTCGCGAAAGGCATCGAGGTGGACACGCTCATGACCATGAGCGAAGTGCTCGAGGACGTCCTGCCGGTCCAGATGCATCCCTACCTCACCTTCCTTTCCGGACCCTCCTTCGCGACGGAGGTCGCGCGGGGCCTCCCCACCGCCGTCACGATCGCCGGGCGCTGGGAGCGCATCTCGAAGCAGGTGCAGGACGCCTTCTCGGCGAAGACCTTCCGCCCCTACACCACGACCGACGTGGCCGGGGTCGAGATCGGCGGCTGCGTCAAGAACGTGGTCGCCATCGGGGCCGGTCTCTCCGACGGCATGGGCTTCGGCGCCAACGCGCGCGCGGCGCTCATCACCCGCGGCCTGGCCGAGATCAGCCGGCTCGCGGTGCGGAAGGGGGCGAATCCCATGACGCTGTCCGGCCTGGCCGGCCTGGGCGACCTCGTCCTCACCTGCTCGTCGGACCTGTCGCGCAACCACACGGTCGGATTCGAGCTCGGGAAGGGCAGGAAGCTGGACGACATCCAGAAGGAGATCGGCCAGGTGGCGGAGGGCGTGCTCAACGCGAAGAGCACGCATGCGCTCGCCCA
Source organism: Anaeromyxobacteraceae bacterium (assembly GCA_041500205.1). GTDB lineage: Bacteria > Myxococcota > Myxococcia > Myxococcales > Anaeromyxobacteraceae > Anaeromyxobacter_A. The sequence goes on from JBGQLS010000369.1 coordinate 3,621, forward strand.
CAAGCTCGCTGTCGAGATGCCCATCAGCGAGATGGTCTACCGCGTCCTCTACGAGGGTCAGGTCCCCCGCCAGGCGGTGACGGAGCTCATGACGCGCGAGACGAAGGCGGAGAATTGAAGCCGGAAGCCGAGTCGCCGGGGGCGCAGGCGGCCCCCGCACCCGCCGGGCAAAGCCCGTCGGGGCCCCACCCCCGCCAAGGCGCCACGGCGAGCCATCTTTCGACAGGTCTTGAGTGAGCAGTGCTGGATTTGGGCGCCGCCCCCCAGTTCGGGCTACGATTCGATCATGGGCGATCTTGCCCGTGCGCTGGTCCAGGAAGGGGTCCTCTCCCCCGAGGCGGCATCGCGCGCGCTGAAGGCTGCGCGCAACGGTGACGTGGCGTCGGCGGTGCTCGAGTTGCGCCTCGCCGACGAATGGGCGCTCGTGCGCGCCCTCGCGCGGCTGAACGAGTGCCCCGGCGTGGATCTCTCGAGGAGCGTGATCCCGACCGCCAACCTGGCCGTGGTGAGCGCCGATTTCTGCCTCGATCACCGGCTGCTGCCCGCGTCGATCGGCAAGGCCGAGATCGTGCTCGCGATGGCCGATCCCGACGACCTGCCCGCCGCCGACGAGGTGCGCTTCCTCACGGGCAAGAAGGTGCTGCGCTACGCGGCGGTCGGCACGGCGGTCCTGCGCGCTGTCGACGGGCTCGTGCGCGCGCGGCGCGAGGGCGCGCCCAGCTGGCGCGGCGAGCGGGCGCCGGCGTCGGCCGATCCGGCGGCCGCGCACGTGGCGGCCGTGAGGGCCAACGACCCTCTCGGCGGGGTCGAGCTGCCCGAGGCCACCGAGTCCATGGAGATCGTCGGGCTGGCGGAGCTCATCACGCCCTTCCAGCCACAGCCGGCCCGCCCACCGCCGTCGCGGGCTCCGGCTGCGCCCGCTGCTCCGCCGCCGCGCACCCCCGAGCGGCAAACGACCCTCCGGCTCGAGGGGCTCGCGGTGGGAAAGGTGGCGCTCGTCGCCGACGACGACCCGAGCGTGCGCCAGCTCGTCGCCACCGTGCTGGGCAAGATGGGCTGCGTGGTGGCCCAGACCGGTGACGGGAAGTCCGCCCTGGAGATGGTGCGGGAGGCGCGGCCGGATCTGGTCGTGCTCGACGCCATGATGCCCGGCATGCACGGCTTCGAGGTGTGCCGGGCGATCAAGAGCGATCGCGCGCTTCGCGCGACGCGCGTCGTCCTCTGCTCCGCCATCTACCGCGGCACGGTCGGGACGGACGCCCAGATCGCCTTCGGCGCCGACGCCTTCGTGGAGAAGCCGTTCCGGCTCGACGAGCTGTCGCGCGTCTTCAAGGTGGCGCTGGTGGGCCCGGCCGCGGCGGAGACGGCGGAGGAGCGCGCCGCGCGCGAGGAGGCGCAGGCGCTCTGGGGTGCGGCCTCCGAGGCGTTGTCGATGGGGCGTGTGGCCCAGGCCGCCGAGCTGTCGCGCGAGGCCGCGAGCAAGGATCCCTGGTCGGCGGAGGCGCACTACTACCTCGGGCACGCGCTCTCGAAGCAGGGGCTGCTCTTCGAGGCGGTGGCTGCCTACGAGCGCGCCGCCGAGCTGCGCCCCGACGTGGACGCCACCCACCAGTGCCTCGCCCAGACCTACGAGCGGCTCGGGTTCCACAAGTCAGCGCGCGAGGCGTGGGCGCGGGCCGTCGAGACCTGCAAGGATCCGGCGCGCAAGAAGGTGATGCAGGCGAGGTTGATGAAGCTGCTGGGGGGGTAGGCCCCGGACAACGGAAGCTGCAACACCGCTCGCCGTGAGCTACAAGACCGCCCGTGACCGCCATCTCCCTGCTCGAACCTGCGCTCGCCCTGGTCGGAACCCCCGAGGAATTCACCCGTGGTTGTCGCGGCGACGTCGCGCGCGCGAGGGCCGAGGCCGAGCGACTGGCGGCCATGCGGCCGCCGCGGGATCGCGAGGCGGCCCTCGCCGCCTACGACGCGATCTTCGGAGCGCTCTCCGAGGCGGCTTCGCGGGCGAGCCTGGCCCGCAACGTCCACCCCGATCCACGCCTGCGCGAAACCGCCGAGGCGTGCGAGCAGGAGGTCGACGCGGCGGCGACCGAGCTCTCGCTCGACCCCCGGCTGTACGGGGCGTTGCGCGAGCTCGACCTCGAAGGCCTCGACCCCGCCTCGCGCCACCTTGCCGAGAAGGCGCTGCGCGACTTCAGGCGATCCGGCGTCGACCGCGACGACGCCACGCGCGCGCTGGTGAAGGCGCTCCGCGAGGAGCTGGTGCGCATAGGCCAGGAGTTCGGGCGCAACATCAAGGACGACGTGCGCACGCTCGCGCTCGACCCCGGGGAGCTGGAGGGATTGCCGGAGGACTACCGCCGCGCGCACCCGCCCGGCGCGGACGGGAAGGTGAACCTCACCACCGACAACACGGACTACGTTCCGTTCATCACCTACGCGAAGAGCGGTCGCGCCCGCGAGGCGCTGTGGCGCCTGTACCGGCTGCGCGGCCACCCCAGGAACCTCGAGGTCCTGTCCCGGCTGCTCGCGAAGCGCGCCGAGCTCGCGCGCCTGCTCGGATATCCGAGCTGGGCCGCCTACGCCACCGAGGACAAGATGATCGGCAGCGACACCGCCGCCGCCGATCTCATCCAGAGGGTCACCGCTGCCTCCGGCCGACGCATGCAACGGGACCACGCCCAGCTCCTTGAGCGCATGCGCAAGGAGGACCCGCGTGCCGACTGCGTCCAGGCCTGGGACTCGGCCTTCCTGCAGGAGCGCGTCAAGGCGGAGAGCTACGGCTTCGACTCCCGCGAGGCGCGACCTTACTTCGAGTACGGGCGGGTGAAGGAAGGCGTACTGGCGCTGGCGGGCCGGATCTTCGGTGTCGCGTTCCTGCGGGTTGCGGCCGCGCCGCTGTGGCACCCCGAGGTCGAGGCCTACGATGTCGTCGAGGGGGAGCGCCCGCTGGGACGCGTCTACCTCGACATGCACCCGCGC
>JBGQLS010000370.1:0-6586 GCA_041500205.1 Anaeromyxobacteraceae bacterium
CCGAGCCAGGCGAGCGAGACGCAAGCAGGGCGAGGCGCGACGACCGAGCATAGCCAGCGGCTATGTGAGGGAGGACGCAACGAAGCGATGCGCCGCGGATCGTTCGCCGCGGCGACGGGACCGGTGTTTTGGACAACCCTCTCAACGCCTGAGGTCGAGCTCGCGCATGAGGCGCCAGAGCGTCGTCCGGGAGATCCCGAGCGACCGCGAGGTCTCGGCGATGCGCCAGCGATGGGACTCGAGCGTGGACGTGATCTCGTCGCGCGTGGGGGTGCTGCGCTGTCGCACTCGTCTCGACACCGTCCAGGGCTCGGCGGCGGGTCCGGCCTCGCACAGAGATGTCGCGGAGCCGCTGGGTTCGACCGGGATCGCGTGGGCAGCTTCCGGAGCACCGGCGCTGGCGACGGCCTCGCGCGGCAGGTCTTCACGGCGCACCATCGGGCCCCGAGCCACCGTCACCCCGTATTCGAGCGCATTCTCGAGCTCACGGACGTTGCCGGGCCAGTCGTAGGCGAGGAGGGCGCGGAGCGCGTCGGGGGAGAGCGCGAGACCGCGGCCGGTCCGCTGGCTCACCTGGGCGAGGAGGTAGCGCGCGAGCGGCTCGATGTCCTCGCGCCGGGCGCGGAGCGGCGGGATCTCGATGGGGAACACGCGCAGCCGGTAGAAGAGGTCCTCGCGGAACCGGCCCGCCTCCACCGCCCGCTTGAGATCGCGATGTGTCGCCGCCAGGACGCGGACGTCCGCAGCGATGGGCTGGCTCTCGCCGACCCTTTCGAAGGTCCTTTCCTGCAGCACCCGCAGGAGCTTCGTCTGAAGGTGCAGCGGCAGATCGCCGACCTCGTCGAGGAAGAGGGTGCCTCGCGCCGCGGCCTCGAACCTACCCACCCGGTCGCGCACGGCGCCGGTGAACGCGCCGCGCACGTGCCCGAACAGCTCGCTCTCGAGCAGCGCCTCCGGGAGCGCCGCGCAGTTCACCGCCACGAACGGGCCCTTGCTCCGGACGGAATTGGCGTGGATCGCCTGCGCGATCACGCCCTTCCCTACCCCGCTCTCGCCGGTGATGAGGACCGTGACATCCGAGTGCTGGAGGCGCTCCACGAGCCGCAGAATTTCCATCATCGGCCGGGAGCGCGCGATGATCCCGGCCGAGGCCGTCGGCACGCCGTCGCGAGCGACCTCCTCGTCCTCGTCCGCGGGCCGGAGGACCACGATGTAGGCCGCCTCGGGGTCGCAGGCGCGCGTGGCGTGGATGAGGGGCGCGGCAGAGACCGACACCAGGCGTGAGCCCTCGGGCACCACCTTCAGCCAGGCCCGCCACCCTTCGCGGCGCTCGCCCGCGGCGAGCGCGGTGCGCATCGGTCCCGCGCTGCCGAACAGCTCCGGGCCGAGCAGATCCTCGACGGGCCGGCCTTCGTTTCGGGCAGCCGCGCCAGCGCCCAGGAGGTCGTCGAGGCGCGGCGACACGTGGCGGATATGGAACCCCGAGTCGAGCGCGAGGCACACGCGACCGAGCGACGCGAAGGCCGCCGTCACCGCGGCGAATGCTTCCTGCCGCAGATCGTGTGGCCCGAACGCCCTGGCATTCGCTGCGTCCAAAGCACTCATGGCGTCGCCTCGCGCATCGACCGAAAAAGAGGGCCCCTCTCGCAGCTGTCCCGCGACTGCGCGACACGCGACCATGTGATAGTTCGATGTGGGCTGTCGAGGTCGGCTGTGCGGCAGGGTGCGCTGCGTGAGCGCGGAGAAACGCAACGCCGCGCGCGCCGTGGCCGGCTATCCGGCCAGCTTTCCGAGGAGGACGACTTCCGTGGGCGTGGGCCGCCCTCCAGCGGGCTCGAGCGACACGGCCAGCGCGCCCGGCGCCGTCGCTAGCAGCTTGGGATCGATGTCGCCCACCGCCACCGCACCGTGCGCGAAGCGCAGGAACCCGGCCGGCTCGGGCGCTCCAGCGCCGTGGATCACCCACAGCTGATAGTCCTTGCCTGGCTCGGGCGCGAGTGCCGCCGACAGGATGACGGCGCGCCCCGCGCGCACGTTCACCACCGCGGTGGCCCTCCCGGTGTGACCACCCACGGGCGCCAGCGGCACGAGGCGGCTGTCCGGCGCGTCGATGAGCGCCACCAGCTCCCGCTCGCGGGTCGCGCTCTCACGGAGCGTGCGCACCTCTGCGAGGAGCGCGGCCCGGTCCCGCGCCTCGGCCTGAGCGCCGCGCTGGGCGGCCACCAGCTCGGCCTCGGTCCGCACGCGCGCGGACCGCTCGCGCCCCCAAAGTCCGAGCAACGCGACAGCCGCCGCGGCCGCCATCGCCCAGGTCAACGCGCGGCGGGCGCGACGCGGCTGCGCAGGAAGCCGGCGGACCTGCTCCGGCGCGTCGAGCCCGGCTCGCGCCACGATCGCCCGCCACACTCCCTCGGCTGGGGCGACCGGCGGCAACGCGCTGGCCAGCAGCGCGGCCGTGTTCCGCGCCCGGACGAGCGCCTCGGGACACCCTCGGTGCTCGCGCTCGAGGAGGTGCTCCTCCGCCGCGGCCTGCTCGGCCGGGTCGAGGGAGCCGAGCGCGAACGCGCCCGCGAGACCCTGGAAGTCCTCGCAGGTCACCCCGCTCCTCCCAGCGCAAGCTGCAGCTTCTCCATGGCGAGCCGGACCCGCGTCTTGACCGTCCCGAGCGGCTGCCCGGTGCGCGCCGCGATCTCACTCTGTACCAGCCCTTCGAAGTAGGCGAGCTCGATCACCTCCCGCTGCTCCGGAGGCAGCACCGAGAGCGCCTCTCTCACTCGCCGCTGATCCTCACGCACCTCCACTGGCTGTGGACCCGGATCGGCGTCCACGGGCTCCGCCGCCTGTGCCGTCGCGACGCGCGCCGCGCTCGAGCGCGCCCGCAGCCGGTCCAGCGCCCGGCTTCGCCCGATGACGACGGCCCACGTCGCCGGACTGGCGCGGGTCGGGTCGTAGTCCGCGGTGCGCCGCCAGAGCTCGAGGAACGTTTCCTGGACGACGTCCTCGGCCTCGGCGCGATCGCCTAGGAGCCGCAGCGCGATGGCCATGACCTTGCCCGAGCAGAGATCGTAGAGCGCCCGCAGGGCCTGCCTGCGATCGACGGCTTCGCCGCCGGGCCCACGTCCCCAGGCAACGGCGACGAGGAGGGACCACGCGAGGGCGAACATGCCGCGGGCAACCATGTTCTCGCGCATGGAGGACCGCTCCTCACGGGCGGGTTCCCTCCGCGAGATCTTCACGAGGCGCGATCGCTTGTCGTCGAATCGGCCCTGCGTCCAGGACGGCCCGCCAGTCTACTTCCACGAGGCCGGCCGGCGTGCAGCGCTCCGCCGCTTCCAGTGCGTCGCACCGGCCGGCCTTCCCGTCGAGATCGTCCGCGGCGGCGCGAGCGGACGTGAGGGGGATGCGATCGAAGGCCATTTCGTTCTCCCGCAAGCGATACGGAAGCTGGACGCGATCGGATCTCTCCACGGCGCCTGCGCTCGACCGCCTCCTCCGCGCCGGCCAAGGGGAAATGTCCAGAATATTCAGCTGGCTGGCGCTCGCTCCCCGGAAGGGCAGCGGCTCGCCGGGGATCCAGCACTCGCGCCCGTGGCCCGCGCCGGAGTGGACTTCACAGGGTCGTTCAAAATACCGGGGACCGAGCCAGGCGAGCGAGGCGCAAGCAGGGCGGCGACGGCCGAGCATAGCCAGCGGCTATGTGAGGGAGGACGCAACGAAGCGATGCGCCGCGGATCGTTCGTCGCGGCGACGGGACCGGTGTTTTGGACAACCCTCTCAACCCGTGGCGGCGGCGAACCGCTCCGCGAGCTCGCGGAGCTGTGGCGCATCCACGTCGGACACGAGCGCGTATCCGAGCTCGCCGCTGCGCCAGAGCACAGCCTGGAAGCCCCTCGACGAACGCAGCGTCGGGGCCGCGCCAGCCCGCGGCAAGGGAAGGCCGTTCGCCCGGAAGACGAGGAGGGTCACGCGATGCAGCCGCAAGCGGTAGGCGAGGACCGCCGCGTCGCGGTCGAGGAACCAACCCACGGCGCCCCCCTCGAGCCGCAGCTCGGGGATTGAGGGCTCCGGCACCGGCGGCGCGAAGTCGAGCCGCCCCTCGAACCACGGCTTCACCTGGTGAACTCCGCCGCTGGCCACTTCCAGCGGCTGCTGCGCGCGCAGGACGCGCAGGTGGTCGCCGATGGCCTCCTCGGTGAGCCGCGCACCGCCCTCGGCCTGACCCGCGCCGCGGCGTCCGGCGAAGAGCCCGGCACTGCCCGAGACCACTACGACGGCGGCCGCCGCGCACACCGCGAAGGCCAGCCGCCGGCCGCGCAGCGCGGGCGACCCCCGGGGTTCCGGCGCGGCCAGCCAGGTGCGCTCGAGGCGCCGGCGCAGCGACCAGGGCGCGGAGTGGCGTGGCAGGTTCCGCACCAGGATGTCCGACAGCTCGCGCTCTTCGCGCTCGACCGAGGTGCAGGTCTCGCACCGCGCCAGGTGCGCCCGCAGCTCAGCCTCGTCCTGGGAGGCGAGGCGCCCGGCCACGTGGTCGAGCAGGAGATCCTTGACGCCTTCACAGGTCATCGCGCGTCGTGCCTCGCATAGTGGCTGAGCTGCCGGCGCAGCTCGGAGCGCGCCCGCGCCAGCCGCGACTTCACCGTTCCAACCGCGCAACCGACCACCTGCGCCACCTCGGCCTCGGTGAGATCCTCCAGGTCGAGAAGGATCACGGTGCGCGCCTCCTCGGACAGGGAAAGGAGAGCCGCCTCGATCTCCGCGGAGACGAGGCGGCGCAGGCGTTCCAGCTCGAGATCGCCCCGCAAGTAGGCGTCCTCCGGAGCGGCCTCATCTCCGCTGCCGAGCGCTTCCCCGGCGCGCGCCCGTCCGGCGCCGCGGCGCTGGCTGAGGAACAGGTTTCGCAGTATCGCCATGAGCCACGCCTTCAGGTTCGTGCCCGCGCGGAAGCCTCCGGCGCTCCGCAGCGCACGCGCGTAGGTCTCCTGGACGAGGTCCTCCGCCTCGTCCGGGTTCCTCGTCAGGTAGCGCGCGAGGTTGTAGAGCGCATCGGCGTGCGCCAGCGCCTCGCGACGGAACGCCTTCTCACCGTCCGTGGGCCCAGGCTCCCGCATCCGCCGTGCATAACGCCGGTCGCGAGTGGAGGTTCCGGTGCGCCCCGGAAAGGTACTCGCGGCGCGGACCTCGGGGGGTCCCGTGGGTATTTGACAGCCGAGCCCGAGCCCGAGCCCGAGCCGGCAGACTTGGCGCAATTCCTCGAAGCCCGCCTGGCTGCCCGCCGGCGTCCAAGGGGGCAGCTATGCAGCTACGTCCCCTCGTCCTTGCGCAGGTATCTCGCCTCGATGGCGCGCAGCTTCGCTAGCCTGCGGAGGTGTCGCTCCTCGCCCGAGAAGCGCGCGCCGAGAAACGCGTCCACCAGCTCGAATGCGAGAGACTCGCCCACCACCCGCGCTCCCAGCGCCAGCACGTTCATGTCGTCGTGCTCCACTCCCTGGTGCGCCGAGTAGTGGTCGTGGCAGAGCCCAGCCCGGACGCCAGGTATCTTGTTGGCCGCCGCGACCACCCCCACGCCGCTGCCGCAGGTGAGGATGCCCCGCTCGGCGCGGCCCTCGGCGACCGCGGTCCCAACCGCCAGCGCGAAGTCCGGGTAGTCGCTTGGAGTGGCGTCGTGCGCGCCGAGGTCGAGCACGTCCTCGCCGCGCGCGGCGAGCCGCTCGCGCAGCCGCTCCTTGAGCGCGAAGCCAGCGTGATCTGCCGCGAGCGCGATGCGCATGACGTCGGCGGCCCCCGGTTCCTTCCCACCGGCACCGCCGCTCTACCGTGGTCTGCCTTCCTCGCCCGCGCCTTCACCTTTGCGGGTCCAGGCGCGCGCGGACGTCACGTACCGGTTCACTATAAAGCGGTAAGGGTTGCCGCGTCGCTGCGACATGGCACGCACGTGCGCGTGACCTCCAGGGTCACACATCGCGGACGCACCAGACACGGCATCTAGCCGCGTGCTGCGAGGGCAGCCCCTGGACGGGCTACGCGTCGCGAAGGGCCTGAAATGCACATCGAGAACATCACCTCGGGCGGGCACGGACGATCCGCTGGAGCCAACACATGGACACCGCGCGGGGACAGGCTGGGATTCCGGGCGCTGGCCCTGAGCTTGATGCAGCTTTGCTGGGTGGGCTCGGCCGCGGCGCAGACGCCGATCCCCCCCTCCACGCAGTTCGACGTCACTGGCTTCCTGGAGGAAGCCACGGTGAACACCATCGGCGACCCGCTTTCCGGTGGCTCGCTGAAGGTGAACGGCCACACCGTGACCGTGCCGACGAACACCGTCGTGATCATGCCCGCCGCCGCGTTCACGTGGCAGGAGCTCTTCACCCAGGCGCCCCAGCCATACCTCGCGCTCAACGAGACGGGCCTGGCCCTGGCCGACTTGCCTGCGCCCCTCGCCTCGTACGAGGTCCACGTGGTGGGCAACCGGGTGTTGCCGGATGCGAACCACCTGACGGACCAGTACATCGCCGGGCTCATCTACATTTCCCAGCAAGGGCTGAACTCGGGCGCCGGGTTCATCAACTTCATCGACTACACCCTCGGC
>JBGQLS010000371.1:0-6568 GCA_041500205.1 Anaeromyxobacteraceae bacterium
CGCAGGTAGAAGGTCGTGCCCTTCCCCGGCTCCGTCTCGAAGCGGATGGAGCCCCGATGCTTCTCGACGATCTTCCGCGCGATGGCCAGGCCCTGTCCCGTGCCGCGCCCGACCTCCTTGGTGGTGAAGAAGGGGTCGAAGACCTTGTTCCGGATGCCCTCGGGGATCCCCGTGCCCGTGTCCGAGATGGTGACGACGACCTCATCGTGCTCGCGGCGCGTCGAGATGCTGATCTTGCCTCGGGCCTGGGTCGTCTTCGCCGCGTCGGCGATGGCGTGCGCGGCGTTCACGACGATGTTGAGGATGACCTGGTTCAGGTCCCCACCGTGGCAGACGACCATCGGCAGCTCGCCCAGGTCCGTCTCCACGTCGGCGACGTACTTGTACTCGCTCCGCGCCACCTCCAGCGTGGCCAGGATGGCGCGATTCAGGTCCGTCGCCACCATGTCGGTCTGGTCCGGGTGGGCGAACTCCTTCATCCCGCGCACGATGGTCGCGACGCGCTCCACCCCGCGCAGGGTGTTCTCGAGCGTCTTGGGCACCTGCTGGCGCACGAACTCGATGTCCAGCTCCTGCTCCAGCTCGGCCAGGCCGGGACGAGCCTCAGGACTGACCGCGTCGGCGAGCTTCGCCTGCAGCGTGCACAGCGACGTGAAGGCTTCGTTGAGGAACTGCGTGTTGTCGCCGATGAACTGGATGGGCGTGTTGATCTCGTGGGCGATGCCGGCGGCGAGACGCCCCACCGCCTCCAGCTTCTGCGCCTGTTGCAGGTCCGTCTCCAGGCGGCGCTTCTCCGTCAGGTCGCGCACGAAGGCGCACAGCCCGGACCCGGCGCCGGTCTCGAACCGGCTGATCTTGCACTCCATCGGAAATTCCTGGCCGCCGCCCCGCCTTCCCACGGCCTCGCACTCGGCGGACCGTGCTCCCGTGGCGCTCCGGCTGAGATGGAGCGACAGCGCCTGGGCGAGGCTGTCGCGCGAGCTCTGGGCGGCGAGCACGTCCACGAACGACTTCCCGGCCACGTCCTTCTGGGCGCAGCCGAACATCTTCTCCGCGGTCGCGTTCAGCACCTCGATCTTGCCGTCGACGTCGAGCAGGACGATGCCGTCCAGGGCGCTCTCGATCACCGCCCGCGTCCGCGCCTGGCTCCGGGACAGCATCCGGACCGTCCGCGCCAGGTTCTTCCGCTCGGCGTGGAGCTGAGGGTACATCCCGTACATGCGCACCGCGGCTCGCACGCGAGCCCGCAGCTCTCCGCTGGTGAAGGACCGCGAGACCATGTCGGCGGCGCCGGCGTCCAGGAGGGCCTCCGCCTCGGTGGCGTGGTCGGTGAGCAGGATGAGGGGAATCGCGCTCAGCTCCGCCTCGAACTTCATCGACGAGAGCAGCTGGGAGGCGAGGTCTCCAGCCTCCTCGCACAGCAGCGCGTCCGGGGCCTCCCTCCGGGCGATCGCCAGCGCGTCGTGCAGTGTCTCGGCCCCGAGCAGGTCGTAGCGCTCGTGCAGCGCCTCGTGGGCGCGCTCCCGGAGCTCGGCCGAGGTGTGGACGAGGAGCACCCGCGCGCGGCGGCGCTGTGCCGGGCCGGCGGGAGCGGACGCGCTCTCGGGCTGGATCTCCTCCGCCCAATGGGCGAGCAGCACCGCGGCGATGCGGACGAGAGGGCGCGTGGTCTCGAGCGGTCCCGCGATCCCCACCGTTCCGATGCGGCGCCCGCCGACGACGACGGGGCAGTTCTGTCCTTCGCTGACGAGCGGGTTCGCCTCCGCCTCCTCCGCCGTCACGAAGCACTCGTTGACCTTGCCCCGCATGATCCTCTGCGCGCCGGCGTGGATGCTGCCGACGCAGGACGGGAACGTCGCCCTCGCGATCGCGCCCATCTCGTCACAGACGACCGTGTCGAGCCCTGTCTCCTCCTTGATGAGCTGGAGGAACCGGTCCGACATTCGGAGGAAGCGTGGATCCAGGGACATGTACCCTCGCGCGCAGTCGCAGCACGGAGCGTGCCGCTCCCACCTGTTGGCTCTACGGCGCTGGGCGAGAGGGTGCTGGCGGTCCTGGGTCAGGCGGACCCCGGTCGACAGGTCAAGGCGCAGGCGCGCCGGCGGAGGAAGCAGCCTGCTCCTTGGGCCCAGCGATCGCTTCTCTTCGGCGCTCCCGCGATGGGCGTGCGATGCGGGAGCGGCGTGGGTATCGAGCGTCCATGAAATGGGCCTCGACGCTCTCCCGGCTGCCGGCCGCGCCCGATGCTTTCGCCGAGTCGGCCGAGGCGCTGGAGCAGCAGCTCGCGGGCTGCTCGCCCGACCTGCTCCTCGTCTTTGCCTCGCCTGACCACGCCGCCGCTTGCCCGCAGATAGCCACACTCGCCAGCCGTCGTTTCCCGGGGGCGCTCCTCGTCGGCTGCACCGGGGGCGGCGTCATCGGGGACGCTCGGGAAGCGGAGGACGGGCCCGCGCTCTCGCTCACCGCGGCAGCGCTGCCCGGCGTCGCGATCTCCGGGTTCCACGTGGACATGGTGTCCCTGCCGGCACAAGGGGAGGACGTGGGCGCGTGGCGTTCCATGTGCGGGGTCACCCCGGAGGCAAGACCGAACCTCTTGCTCCTCGCCGACCCGTTCACGATGGATCCGCATGCGCTCATCGCCGGCCTCGACGGCGCCTATCGCGGCGCACCCAAGTTCGGTGGGCTCGCCAGCGGCGGCCGCCGCGCCGGCGAGAACCGTCTCTTCCTGGGTAGGGACGTGCACCGGAGCGGCGCCGTGGGGGTCGCCTTTTCGGGCGACCTCACGGTGGAGACGGTCATCGCCCAGGGCTGCCGGCCAATAGGCAAGCCCATGCTGGTGACACGCTGCCAAGGCGGGCTCCTGCAGCAATTCGACCAGGGGGCGCCGATACGGGTGCTGACCGAGCTGTACGGATCGCTCTCCGAGCGAGACCGGGAGCTCGTGCAGGGCTCGCTCTTCCTCGCCATCGACATGCGCGAGGACCGGATCGAGTATGACCCGAGCGAGTTCCTGGTCCGGAACATCCTCGGCGCCGACGAGGCGACCGGCGCGCTCGCCGTCGGCGCGGAGCTCCGTCCGATGCAGGTTGTCCAGTTCGCCCTCCGCGACGCGAAGACTGCCGAGGAGGACCTGCAGCGCATGCTGGAGCGACACCGGCGGTCTACCGACGGCGGGAAGCCGGCGGGGGCCCTGCTGTTCTCCTGCATGGGGCGCGGCGCCGGCCTCTTCGGCCGGCCCGATCACGACACGGAACTCTTCGAGGAGAAGCTCGGACCGGCCCCGCTGGGTGGGTTCTTCTGTAACGGCGAGATCGGGCCGGTGGGAGGGACCACCTTCCTCCACGGCTACACGAGCGCCTTCGCGCTCTTCCGGGATGCAGCGCCTGCCTAGGCCAGCGCCTGCATAGGCAGTGGGGTCAACAAGGACCTGGCGGAGATGAAGAAGCCGGTCGTCCGACGTGAACCCTCTGGCACTCGTCACGCGGAGCTATACTTCCTGGAGCGGGGAACGAGCCCCCGCGTCACGCCATCGGGCGCGGGTCCTTACACTGGGGCATCAGCGCGCCGCGGCTTCAGGAGCCACCTCTGCCGAGTGCCCGTTCGTCTCCGCAGGCTCAGCGCAGGGAGAGCGCTCGCCGTCTGCTCGAGCAGTTCGATCTCGACGCCGTCGCCCGCTGGGCCGCCGCGGCGCCGCAGGCCCCGCGCGTGCTGCAATCCTTCCTCTTCGAGGAGGACGAGCTCCTCCGCTGGCGCGCGGTCGAGGCGATCGGCTGCAGCGCGGCGGTCCGCGCCCGCTCGGGCCTCGACCCGGTGCGCGAGATCGTCCGTCGCACGCTCTGGCTCATGAACGACGAGTCGGGTGGGCTCCTCTGGCACGGTCCGCAGGTCCTGGCCGCGGTCCTGGCCAACGTGCCGGCGCTGTGCGACGAGTTCGCCGACATCGTCGGGAGCTTCCTCGAGGAGGACCCGTTCCGCGTGGGCACGCGCTGGGCGCTATGGCGCCTCGGGGCGTCGCGGCCCGGAATCGCGGCAAGCGTCGCGGCCTCGCTCGAAGCCTCGCTGGCCGATCCCGACCCAGCGGTGCGGGGTCACGCCGCGCTGGCGCTCAGCGTGACGTGCGCTGGCGGGCTCGCGGGTCTATCCCAGGACGCAGCGCCGCTCGTGGTCTTCGACTACCGCACGGGCGCGCTGCGCACGACCAACGTGGCGGAGACCGCCAGCGGCTCGTTCTGATGAGCGCGGAGGTGGGTGACTGTGTCGTGGTACCCGGATACGGTTGACGCAGAGCGCAAGAGGTCCGATCGTGTGTCCGTGACTGGCGACCCCGCTCCCCGACCGGAAGACCTTTACCAGCTGTATCTCGCCAAGCTGCGTCAGATCCGGGCTGCCATGCACCGCCACGACGGAGAGGCCCTGCGCCTCATCGAGCTTGAGTTCACCTCGCTGCCCTCGGACGAGAGGCACATCCTCGCGATGGCGGTCCACGACGTGGCGGCCAACCGACCCCGCCTCGCCAAGACGCACTTCGTCCGGGCCCTCCGCGCGGAGCTGCGCTAGGACGGCCGCAGGGCAGCCGGCAGCGGGAAAGCTGTGGTGCCGGGCAACCAGGCCTGTTACGCCACGGATGTGCCGGAGGACGTCTGCCAGTACTGCGGCTGCGATCTCGACGCGTGCCCTCCCGGGCGCGACACGGGGTTCCTCTACGGCGTCGAGTGTAGCCAGTGCCCGCCCGAGAAGCGGCAGACTCACGTGCTCGCCCGGCCGGCGCGGGTGGGCGAGCTCACCTGTCCCGACTGCGGAGTGACCATCGCGCCCGCGGAGGGACACCCTGACGTGCTGGTGGTGAAGGAGATGACCTACGACGTGTGCCCGGCGTGCGGCGAGCGCTGCGGCGTCTCGAGCGTGCGAAAGTTGCGCGACGTCGCGGGTGGCACGATGTAGCGACGCGGAACGCTCGTCGCGGCGACGGGACCCCTGTTCTGGACAAACCCTCAGGAGACGTCCGCGATCACGGGCTGTTTCTGCTGAGGTCCGAGGCCTGAGTAGCCGGGGGCGAAGGCCGCCCCCGCCCCGCCGGCAGAGCCGTCGGGGCCCCACCCGGGCCCCTGCGACCGCAGCTGATTTTTCGACAGGTCTTGAGTCGCCGGGGGCGCAGGCGGCCCCCGCCCCGCCGGGCAAGCCCGTCGGGGCCCCACCCTCGCCTAGCGGCCGGGCGCTCCATTTTTCGACAGATTTTGAGGCCTGGGACCCCTGGCGCGCACGTGCTCGTCGAGCCACGCGACGGTCTCGTACAAGGTCTCCTGCGGATCGCGGGCAGTGAAGCCGAGCTCGCGCTCGGCCTTGGCGCTGTCGACGTAGAACCAGTGCTCGCCCATCTCGACCTCCGAGGGGGAGAGGGGCGGCTCCGAGCCGCGCCAGGCGTGGAGCTTCTCGAGCAGTCTCGCGCCCACGATGTTCACCGGCGAGGGTAGGCGAACGGACGGCGGCGCGACGCCCGAGATGCGCGCCAGCCGCGCGAACAGGTCGGCGAAGGACATGTTCGCGCCGCCCAGGAGGTAGCGTTCACCCGGCCGGCCCCGGGAGAGCGCGGCCGCGAACGCTGACGCCGCGTCCCGCACGTCGACGAAGGAGAGCCCTCCCGTGGGCATGGCCGGGACGCGCCGCTCGAGGAACTTGAACACCACGTCGGTGGAGGAGAGGCGGGCGTCTCCCGGGCCGAGCAGGAGGGAAGGATTCAGAACCACCACGGGCATGCCGGTGTCCCGGTGGAACGCGAGCGCCGTCTTCTCCTGGAAGATCTTGGAGAGGTAGTACGGCCAGCGCGCCACCACCTGGATCGGGTAGTCGCTCGCCTCGGTGTGGACCTTCTCCTGGCGGGAGATCGCGATGGTCCCCGAGCTGGAGGCGAGGACGAAGCGCTTCACCCCGGCCGCGTGCGCGTCCTCGAGCAGGGTGCGCGTGCACTGTATGTGAAGTTGGTAGAGCGCGGACGGGTCGCCGGCGTCGAACGAGACCCGGCCCGCGAGGTGGCACACGGCCTCGATGCCCTCCAGCGCGACGCGGACGGCGGCGCGATCCTGGAGGCGCGCGCGCACGACCTCCGCGCCCGACCCTCCGGCAGCCGTGCTCTCGCCCCGCGCGATCACGCGCACGCGGTGACCAGCCCGAACGAGCAGGGGTACCAGGGCGGAGCCCAGGAACCCGGTGCCGCCGGTGACGAGGACATTCACGACTTGTCCCCGCGCTTGGCGTGGACGGCCTTAGCTACCGGCTGCGTAGCCACTTCTCGCCTCGCGGGCAGGGTCCCCGGCGACGCAGGAATCGGGTTCGAGGGGGCGGGGTCGCGAGACCGCGACGGCTCCGCCGGCGCGGGCGAAGAGGTCGAGGAGGTCGAGGTCGAAGGACTCGGACTCCCGTCCGTCAGCGCCATCTCTGTCCCGGCGGCCGTTCGACCCAGCGCGGAGCCCTGTCCCCCGCCGGGGGAGCGGGCGGGGGATAGAGGCCCGGGTGGCCGTGCCTGCGCGCCGGGGGCGAGCCTTCGCACCTCCTCCTCCATGATCCGGGTCGC
>JBGQLS010000372.1:0-6548 GCA_041500205.1 Anaeromyxobacteraceae bacterium
ACTGGTCGAGACGAAGCGCGTGCTCGAGAACTTCTGGGCGGTCATCAGCGTGAGCGTGCGGCCCCCTCACCCCGGCCCTCTCCCCCGCTGGTGGGCGAGGGGGTAATGCTCTGGCCCCTCACCACACCTGCAGCTCCACCCCACTGAACTCATCCTGGGCCAGACCGCCGTTTTCACGTTTCTCACTTACCGGACGTCCCATGATTCCCCAGCAGTGCCAAGTTCTTGGACAGCGCTGTGACTAATGCCCAGGGCTCTGCCGGCGGGGCCCCACCCCGGCCACGCCGCAGAGGAATCGCATTTATCGACGGGTCTTGAGTACCCGGGGCTCGCGCCGCCCCGCCCCGCCGCGCCGGAGCCTGGCAGAGCCGTCGGGGCCCCACCCTCGGCAGCGGGGCGATCAGGTCACGCCACCTCGGAACACGGCCGCTCCCCATGCGTTCACCGCCACGCCCCAGAGCCCGAGCGCCCAGAACCCCCGGGTCATCGGCCGCGCCCCGACCGCCAGGAGCATGAAGAGATAGGGGGTGTAGTCGAGGCTGAAGCGGTAGCCGAACTGCACGTAGCCGGTGTTCTGGTAGAGGAACCCGGGCAGCGCCGTGGCGGCCACGGTCAGCCACAGCGGAAGGTGCAGGCGTGGCCTCGCGCGCGGCCACAGGAGGAGCGCGAAGAGCGGAGTCGTGACTAGGAGTGACATGCCGTCGGGGTGGTAGGAGAGGCGCCCGTTCTCCAGCCGCGGCATGCGCGTGAAGGCGGCGTGCAGCTGCCTCTCGAGGTAATGGAGCGAGAACAGCCCGTAACGGTGGATGTCGGGATTGACGCGGTTGTTCCAGAAGTGCGCGTGCCCGAAGTCGGCCGGGGATCCAAACCGGGCCCAGTTGGTGAAGGCCGCGAACGCGACGAGAGGAAGGGCGCCGAGCGCGAAGAGCGCGACCTTCCTGATGCGCGCCGGATCCTTCCACGTGGCGGCACCGCGGGCAACCGAGGACAGCGTCGTCTCGCCCGCGATCACCTCCGCGAGGAAGTAGACGAGCGAGAAGGCGAGCGGGGTGCGGGTGACGGCCGCGAAGCTCCAGGCGGCTCCTGCCAGGAAGGGATGCGCGCCCCGGTGAGCGGCGAGGAGATACAGGCACGTACCGGTCACGCCGAGCACCTCGGCCGTGAACCACACCTCGCCGCGTACGGAGCAGGAGAACGCAACCGTGCCGAACGCAAGCAGGAGGGCCAGGCCCGCGTTCTCGCCGCGGGATCGACCGCTGTCGCCCGAACGCCGCAGGCGCTCCAGCACGAGGAAGAAGAGCAGCACGTTCAGCGCGGCGAACCCGACCGTGAACGACACGTCCACGTACTCGAAGCCGAAGAGGGCGACGCCGGGCAGCATGAGCAGCGCGGGGCCGGGCGGGAACGAGACGTGCCAGCGGTCCCCCACTCGCGCCCAGTCGTTCCCGTCCGGTGGATCGACGCGCAGGTGCAGCTGGCCGTGTAGCCAGGCATCGGCCTGGTAGATGAAATGCGGCGCATGCGACTGACGGTAGAACCGCGGCCCGGAGAAGGCCGCCAGCATCGCGAAGGTGCCAGCGAGAAGCGCCAGCTCGAGCCGGTGCGCGCGCAGCCAGACCATCGCTGCGGTTCGAGCGGGCAGCGCCGCCGCGGGGGCCTCCATCCCAGCCGTTTAACCACGGGCGCTGGTTCAGGTCGAGGTAACGGACCGGTGTCTTGGACAACCCTCTCAACGAACGAGGAGCCTCAGCCTGTTCAGCGCGTCGAAGGCGGCCATCCTCCGGATGCGGTCGCGGTCGCCGGGGAAGAGACGTGCCCAGGCCTGCGTCCCCTGCGGGCCGGCGATGGCCATGTGCACCGTCCCGACCGGCTTCTCCGCCGTGCCGCCGCTCGGGCCAGCTACCCCGGTGATGCCGATGCCCCAGGTGGCGTTGCCGCGCAGCCGCGCGCCTTCGGCCATCGCGCGCGCCACCGGCTCGGACACGGCGCCATGTCGCGCCAGCGCCTCCGGCGGGACATCCAGCAGGGCCGTCTTGACGGCGTTGGCGTAGGCGACCACGCCGACTTCGAAGGCCGCCGACGCGCCAGGAACACTCGTCACCAGCTCGGCGACCAGGCCTCCCGTGCAGCTCTCGGCCAGGGCGAGCCGGTCGCCGCGGGCGACCAGCCGCTCCACCACCACCTGCGGCAGCTCCTGCTTCCCCTCGCCGAAGATGGCATCGCCGAAGATCCCGCGGACCTGGTCGAGGATGCGCTCGGCGCGGCGCTCCGCGTCCTCCCCCGGCACGGACCACTTCACGTGGATCTCGGGCCAGTGGGCGCGATAGCCGAACCGCACGCCCGCGTTCTCCTTGGCGTCCATGACGGGCCGCATCGCGTGGTCGGCGTGCGATTCGGGGAGGCCGAAGAGCTTCACCAAACGTGATGAGGACGGCGCCCCGACCCGCTTCGCCGCGCGCGGGAGGACCGTCTCCTCGCACATCCCCCTGTACTCGGTGGGCACGCCGGGCAGGCATACCAGCTCCGCGCGGCCGAGACGCACCAGGAAGCCGGGCGCCGTGCCGAAGCGGTTGGGGAGGATGGCGGCGCCGCGCGGGAAGCGCGCCTGCTTGGCGTTGTTGGGCGTCATGGTCCGGCCCAGGCGCTCGAACCTCCTGCGGATCGCCTCGAGGGAGGCGGCGTCTTCTTCGAGCGGCACGCCCATGGCCGCGGCCACGCACTCCGAGGTCAGGTCGTCCTCCGTGGGCCCGAGCCCGCCGCTCATCACGACCAGGTCGGCGCGGCTCGTGACCTCGGCGAGCGCGGCGAGGATGTCCGGCCGGTCGTCGCCGACGAGCGTCTTGCGCCGGACCATCACGCCCAGGTCCCACAGTCGGTCCATGAGCCAGGCGCTGTTCGTGTCCACGACCTGCCCGGTGAGGAGCTCGTCACCGGTGGACAGTATCTCGACCAGTAGGCTCACGACGCCTCCGTCAGCCTTTTCAGAAGCACCACCAGTGGGAGGTGGTGCAGCCGAAGAGGGCGCCCAGCCCCCGCCGCAGGAGCTCCAGGGTGGCCCACGCCCAGACGCCGGCGGCCACGTCGTCCATGACCACGCCGAAACCGTTCTTCACCCGATCGAAGGTGCTGGCAGGCCAGGGCTTCACGACGTCGAAGAGGCGGAAGAGCAGGAAGCCGGCCGTCGCGGTCCCCCATGACCAGGGCACGAGCGCCATGGTGACCAGGTAGCCCGCCACCTCGTCGATGACGATGGGTGAAGCATCCACCACCTTCCAGTAGCGCCCGGCGGCGCCGGCCGCGTACACCGCCAGCGCGATGAAGGCGAGCACCGTCAGGAAATAGATCCCGAGCGGAAGGTTGCGCAGCACCCAGAAGAGCGGGATCGCCCCCAGCGTGCCCATGGTGCCAGGCGCGACCGGCACGAAGCCGCAGGGTCCCCATGCCGCGAGCAGGACCCACGGCCCGGGAGGACCGTCGGGAACGCCCTTCTTCATCCCGAAGCGCGACTTCGCCGGGGCGGACACGTCGCTCATCTTGTCACTGTACCCCGGACCTGGACTCGATGGCGGCCGACCCGCGCGTCGCCGAGGACGTCGCGACGCTCACGGGGCTCGGGCCGGAAGAGGCGAAGGACGAATCAAGACCTGTCGAAAAAATGCGATCGCTCTGCGGCGTGGCCGGGGTGGGGCCCCGATGGGCTTTGCCCGGCGGGGCGGGGGCGGCCTGCGCCCCCGGCTACTCAGATGTACTCGTCGCCCTCTTCCTTCGCCTCGACGTCATCGTCGTCGGGCTCGAGGGCGGGATCGGCTTCGAGCTCCGCGCGGACTGCCGGCGGCAACCCCGCGACGGCCGGCTCGGGACGCCCGCGCGAAATGACCCACTCGGCGAGGCCCATCACGATGTACGCGCCCATGTAAACGACCATGACGAACGACGCGCGCGTCGCGATCCCGACGGCGAGGCCCCCCGCGCACATGAGCCCGAAGATGGCGAGGCTCTTCGGCGAGAGGTGCACGTCCTTGAACGTCCGGTAACGAATGGTCGAGACCATGAGAAAGGAGAGGAGCGCGATCACGACCGCGATGGGGATCCGCGTGGAGGCGTCGGTGATCGATCCGAATGCCCGGTAGTGTGCGATGACGATGGAGACGATCGTCCCGGCGGCGAGCGGGATGGGGAGCCCCACGAAGAAGCGCGAGGAGCCCTTCTCGCCGCGTTGCGCGAGCACGTTGAAGCGGGCCAGGCGGAGCGCCCCGCAGGCGGCGAAGGCGAAGCTGAGGAAGAAACCGAGGAAGCCGAGCGGCGCGAGCGCCCACTTGTAGACCAGGAGGGCGGGCGCGGCGCCGAACGAGATCACGTCGGCGAGGCTGTCGAGTTCCACGCCGAAGTCGGACTGCGTCTTCGTCATCCGCGCGACGCGGCCATCGAAGGCATCGAAGAAGATGGCGAAGAAGATGGCGAGGGCCGCCTGGTTCAGCTCGGCCGGCGACGCGTCGCCCGCGCAGAGCGTCATCGCGTAGAAGCCCAGGAAGATCGAGCTGCACGTGAAGAGATTCGGCAGCACGAACATGGCCTTGCGGAGGTTGAGCTGCATCTCGTGGTGGCCCCGGTCGCCCCTGAACCAGAAGGCTGTCACGCGCGCGCCCCTTTGTCGAGAGGCAACGAGGTCTCGCCAGAGCTTGTGGGAGGGGGCACCCTTGCGTGATCGATCGCGGGCGGTGAAGGGTGCCACGCGGTAGCATCCGGACGTGCCGAGTGACAGGAGAACCCGGGTTCCTTCGATCCGCGAGCAGACGAGAGCCCGTGAGGTGGTGGATCGGCTCGATCGCGAGATGCCCGAAGCGCGCATCGCCCTCGAGTTCCGGGACGACGTACAGCTCCTCGTCTCCGTCGTCCTGTCGGCGCAGAGCACCGATGCGCGCGTCAACAAGATCACGCCGGCCCTCTTCGAGCAGTTCCCCGACGCCGCGGCCTACGCGTCGGCGCGGCCGCAAGAGCTGTGGCCCTACATCAGGACGCTCGGCCTCTTCCGCGCCAAGGCGAAGAGCATCGTGGGCGCCATGCGCGCCGTCGTCGAAGAGCACGGCGGGCGGGTGCCACGCGAGCGCACCGCCCTGGAAGCGCTGGCCGGCGTGGGCCGCAAGACGGCGGGCGTGGTGCTCATCCACCTCGGTGCCGGTGACGCCTTCCCGGTCGACACGCACGTCGGACGCGTGGCGCGGCGGCTCGGACTCACTCGCGAGACCAAACCGGACAGGGTGGAAGAACAGCTGACGCAACTCCTGCCGCAAGACACCTGGGCGCGCGGCCACCAGCTCTTCGTCTGGCACGGTCGCCGCACCTGCATGGCACGGAGGCCCGCCTGCGAACGCTGTGCGCTCGCGGACCTCTGTCCCAAGGTCGGGGTGGAAGACCTGGCTTCAGGCCTCGGGCCTCAGGCATCAGGGGCACAGCAACGAAGTAGACGCTCACGCGGCCACTGATGCCGGCATGTCCCTCGCGGCCCGTTCCGATCTGCAGCGCCGTTCCCGGGAGTCCGCGTACGTGACGCTTCGGGGTCCCAAGACCTGTCGAAAAATGGCTGAGGTCCGCGGCGTGGCCGGGGTGGGGCCCCGACGGGCTTTGCCCGGCGGGGCGGGGGCGGCCTTCGCCCCCGGGTACTCAGGCCCGAGGCCCAGGGCTTACAACGCGCTCTTGTGCCGGGCCGCTGTCCGGATCTGCTCCGCCCCGTCCGTCGCCCGCTCCTCCTTCAGCTTCTTCATGCGGCGGCGGATGATCTCGCGCTTCAGGCTGGAGAGGTGGTCGACGAAGAGCGTGCCCTCGAGGTGATCGCACTCGTGCTGAACCGCGATGGAAAGGAGGCCCTCGCACTCGAGCTCGTATTGCTTCCCGAAGTAGTCGAGCGCGCGCACCCACACCTTCGCCGCGCGCTCGACCTCCTCGGCCTCGCCGGGGATGGAGAGACACCCCTCGGTGTAGGTGGTGACGCCCTCGGACTTCACGATCTCGGGGTTCACCAGGTGGATGAGCTTCTGCCCTTCCTGCCGTGGCGAGGTGTCGATGACGATGCAGCGGTGCCTATCCGCGATCTGCGGCGCGGCCAGGCCGACGCCGTCGGCCGCGTACATGGTCTCTGCCATGTCGTCGAGCAGGTGTCGGATGACATCGTCCACGCGGGAGACTGGCTTTGCGATCTGCTTCAGGACCGGGTCGGGCCAGATGATGATCTCTCGAATCATTTCGGGTGGAATTGTAGCGATTCCGGCGCTCGGTCGCTACCTCGCGTGGGGGGTAGCGGGTGGGGCGTGGGAGCGTGGGGCGGACAGGGACGCTAATCTCCCAGGCTGGCCAGGTATTCCGCCCGCAATCCGTCGTCCGACAGGATGTCGCGCGCCTCTTCCAGCACCCGCTGGATCTCTTCGAGCTTCCCCGGGAGATCCGGCGCGGGCAAGTCGAACCGTTCCACGTTCAGCTCGGAGAGCAGCCGCTCCGACGCCTCCCTGATCTCGTACCCGGTGCAGGTCCGTCCGAGGCCGAGGATGACGAAG
>JBGQLS010000373.1:0-6542 GCA_041500205.1 Anaeromyxobacteraceae bacterium
ACCCTAGCCCTCTCCCCCGAAGGGGGAGAGGGGATGCTGTGGACCGTAGTGGAAGTGTTGCCCGAACTGGCCGCGGCGCTCGGCCCCCTCTGCCCCGCAGGGGGAGAGGGGACGGCGTGGCCCATAGTCGAAGTGTCGCCCGAACTGGCAACGGGTCTCGGCTCCCTCTCCCCCGCAGGGCGAGAGGAGATGGTGTTGCCCGTGGTCGAAGTGTCGCCCGAACTGGCCGCGGGTCTCGGCCCCCTCTCCCTCGACGAGGGAGAGGGTCGGGGTGAGGGTCCGAGCGCCGGGGTCGAGGTCGATGGCCTCCCACGCGCCTCCACCCTCCCGCGCGCCGCGAGCTCTCGCAGCTCGTCGGGCACCGGGATGAGCGCGGACAGATGGCCTGCGATGCGCGCGAGCGCCCGCTTCTTCTCTGGCGCACCGAGCCGGTCGAAGCCGTCGGCATCGGCGACGAGTGCGCGCAGCGCGGCCGAGTCCGGTGCGCCCACGGACCTGGCGCGCGCCACGACCCCGCGGAGCAGTGCCTCGAACGCGCTCAGCCGCTGCAGGGCTGCGAAGCCGTCGCGCACCGCGAACCGAAGCGGCGGAACGAGCGCCGCGAGCTGCTGGGCCGCCTCGACCGCTGGTTCGACGCCGCCGCCCGGCGGTCCCCTGCCGCCTGCTCCCGGTGGCATCACGCTCCTTCTGCCGGGAGCCCCTCCTCGATGAACTCGACGGCGTTGATCTCGTACTCCCGCTCGCCGCCCGGTGTCTGGACCTTCACGACGTCGCCCTCCTGCTTGCCGATCATGGCGCGCGCGATGGGCGAGGTGACGCTGATCTTGCCGTGCTTGAGGTCAGCCTCGAGCTCGCCGACCACCTGGTAGCGCATCTCGTCGCCGGAGTCGGAGTCCGAGACCGTGACGGTCGCGCCGAAGACGACCCGATCGCCCTTGAGCTTGCCGATGTCGATCACCTCGGCCCGCGCGATCCAGTCCTCGACCTGCAGGATCCGTCCTTCGATGTGCGACTGCTTGTCCTTCGCCGCGTGGTACTCGGCGTTCTCGGAGAGATCGCCATGCGAGCGCGCCTCGGCGATCTCCTTCACGATCTTGGAGCGCTCGACGCCCTTGAGGCGCTTCAGCTCGTCCTTGAGCCGCACCAGGCCGGGTTGGGTGATGGGCATACGGGAATCAGCCATGACCTGCCTTCCGAGGAAAAAACCGCGGCCGCCCTTCGGCGGCCGCTCCCGTGAAGCCTGCTTCAGCGCGCAGGCGATGTCAACCGCCCAGAAGCAGGTGCACGGCCTCGGGTCGACGAGGCGGCTCCCCCACCTCGACCGCGCGCCTTCACACCTTCGGTTCACCCCGAGGGCCGAAACGGGCCCTTCAACCTTCGACCTTGCCCTTGCGGTGATACTCCTGCAGCGAGCGAGCCTCGGGGCGCCCTGCCCTGGCCGCCTCGATCGCCCCCACGGCCGCCCGCGCGCCCGTCAGCGTGGTGAAGTAGGGCACGCCCTTCATCAGGGTCTCCCGGCGGATGGAGTAGCTGTCGGCGATCTCGCGCTTGCCCGCCGTGGTGTTGAAGACGAGGTGGACGTCACCGTCCTTGATGCGGTCGACGCACGAGGGCCGGCCTTCCTTCACCTTCAGCACCGCCGTGGCGGGAAGCCCCCGTTCCCCCAGGAACGCCGCGGTGCCACGCGTGGCGAGCACCTCGAAGCCGAGGTCGACGAGGCGTCTGCACACGTCGGCGGCGCCCGGCTTGTCCGCGTCCTTGACCGACACGAACGCGCACAGCTTGTCACCTTCGCGGGGGAGCGTGTTGCCGGCCGCGGCCTGCGCCTTCCAGAAGGCGCTGTAGAAGTCGGCTGCGACGCCCATCACCTCGCCGGTCGACTTCATCTCGGGGCCGAGCACCGTGTCGACGCCGCGGAAGCGCGCGAAGGGGAAGACCGCCTCCTTCACGGAGACGTGGCCGGGGCGGGGCGTTCCTCGAAGGCCCTGCTCGCGCAGCGTCTTGCCCACCATCGCCAGCGCGGCGACCTTGGCGAGCTGGAGCCCGGTCGCCTTGCCG
Source organism: Anaeromyxobacteraceae bacterium (assembly GCA_041500205.1). Lineage (GTDB taxonomy): Bacteria > Myxococcota > Myxococcia > Myxococcales > Anaeromyxobacteraceae > Anaeromyxobacter_A. The sequence continues at coordinate 2,059 of JBGQLS010000373.1, forward strand.
ACGAAGGGCACGGTGCGGCTGGCGCGCGGGTTCACCTCGAGGACGTACACGTCGCCACCCTGGATGGCGAACTGCACGTTCATGAGCCCTTTCACCTCGAGCTCGCGCGCGAGGGCGATCGACTGGCGCTCGATCTCGGCCACCAGGGCGGGCGAGAGGCTGTACGGGGGGAGCGCGCACGCGGAGTCGCCGGAGTGGATGCCGGCTTCCTCGATGTGCTCCATCACGCCGCCCACGATGACGTCCACGCCGTCCGAGACGACGTCCACGTCCACCTCGGCGGCGTCCCGGAGGAAGCGATCGATGAGCACGGGCCGCTCGTTCGAAGCCTGCACCGCTTCCCGCAGATAGGTGCTGAGGTCGGCGTCGTCGTAGACGACCTCCATGGCACGTCCGCCCAGCACGTAAGAAGGTCGCACCATCGCCGGGTAACCGATGCGGCGCGCCACCGCGAAGGCCTCTTCCGCGCTGCGTGCGACGCCGTTCTCCGGCTGGCGGAGCCCCAGCTTCTCGATGAGCTTGGCGAAGCGTTCCCGGTCCTCCGCGCGGTCGATTGCGTCGGGGCTCGTCCCCAGGATGGGCACGCCGAGCTCGTGGAGCGGCACCGCCAGCTTGAGCGGCGTCTGGCCGCCGTACTGGACGATGAGCCCCTCCGGCTTCTCGACCCGCACGATCTCGAGGACGTCCTCCAGCGTGAGCGGCTCGAAGTAGAGGCGATCCGAGGTGTCGTAGTCGGTGGAGACCGTCTCCGGGTTGCAGTTGACCATGATGGTCTCGAACCCGGCATCCCGCAGCGCGAACGAGGCGTGCACGCAGCAGTAGTCGAACTCGATGCCCTGGCCGATTCGGTTAGGCCCGCCCCCCAGGATCATGACCTTGCGCCGATCGGTCGGCGCCGCCTCGTCCTCCTCCTCGTAGGTGGAGTAGAGGTACGGGGTGTAGGCCTCGAACTCGGCCGCGCAGGTGTCGACGCGCTTGAAGACGGGCCGCACCCCGACGGCCCAGCGCGCCTCGCGCACGTCCTTTTCCCGGACGCCCGCCAGCGCGGCGAGCCGGCGGTCGGAGAAGCCCATCGCCTTGACGCGCTTCCACTGGGCAGCGCTCCCGGGCAAGCCCTTCGCGAGCGCCGCCTCCTCGCGGACGATGGCTTCGATTTCACGGAGGAACCAGGGGTCGATCCAGGTGACGCCGTACACCTCCGCCACCGAGAGCCCGGCCCGGAAGGCGTCGCCCACCCAGAAGATCCGGTGCGCCCGCGGCACCCTCATCTCGTCGCGGATACGTTCCTTCTCGGCCTCGCTGAAGGCATCACCCGGCTTCTTCTCGAGCGGCGACTCGAGGCCGGCACGGTCGATCTCGAGCCCGCGCAGCGCCTTCTGGAAGCTCTCCTGGAAGGTGCGGCCGATGGCCATCACCTCGCCCACCGACTTCATCTGCGTCGTGAGCGTGTCGTCAGCCCCCTTGAACTTCTCGAACGCGAAGCGCGGGATCTTCGTCACCACGTAGTCGATGGTGGGCTCGAAGCTGGCCGGGGTCTCGCGCGTGATGTCGTTCTTGATCTCATCGAGCGTGTAGCCGACGGCGAGCTTGGCCGCGATCTTGGCGATGGGGAAGCCGGTCGCCTTCGAGGCCAGGGCGGAGCTGCGGCTGACGCGCGGGTTCATCTCGATCACGACCTGGCGTCCAGTCGTGGGGTGGACCCCGAACTGGATGTTGGATCCACCCGTGTCGACGCCGATCTCGCGGATGACGCGCACGCTCGCGTCGCGCATCCGCTGGTATTCCTTGTCCGTCAGGGTCTGGATGGGCGCGACCGTGATGGAGTCGCCGGTGTGGACGCCCATGGGGTCGACGTTCTCGATCGAGCAGATGATGACGACGTTGTCGTTGCGGTCGCGCATCACCTCCAGCTCGTACTCCTTCCAGCCGATGATGGACTCCTCCACCAGGATGGTGTGCGTCGGCGACAGCTGGAGGGCGCGCCGCGCCAGCTCTTCGTACTCCTCCTTGTTGTAGGCCACTCCCCCGCCCTCACCACCGAGCGTGAAGGAAGGCCGGATGATGACGGGAAACCCGACTTCGTCGACCGCGGCCCGGGCCTCGTCCCAGCTCCTGGCGTAAGCCGACTTCGGCATCTCCACGCCGATGCGCTCCATGGCGCGCTTGAAGAGCTGGCGGTCCTCCGCCTTCTCGATGGCCTCGAGCGACGCTCCGATGAGCTGCACGCCGTGGCGCTCGAGCGCGCCACTCCGGGCGAGCGCCACCGCGAGGTTGAGCGCGGTCTGTCCCCCCAGCGTGGGAAGCAGCGCGTCGGGCTTCTCGCGGGCGAGGATCTGCTCGGCGAACTCGGGGGTGATGGGCTCGATGTAGGTGCGATCGGCCAGGCCCGGATCCGTCATCACGGTGGCCGGGTTCGAGTTGAGGAGGACGACCTCGTAGCCCTCTTCCTTGAGCGCCTTGCAGGCCTGCGTGCCCGAGTAGTCGAACTCGCATCCCTGGCCGATGACGATAGGGCCGGAGCCCACGATCATGATCTTCTTGATGTCGGTACGGCGGGGCATGGGAGGCGGAACCTAGCACGACTCATACCGGTCTGGAACGCGCAGCACGGCGCTGGATCGAAGCCGGACGCGACACGGGTGCCTTGGCGGTGCGCGCGGCCTGAGTAGCCGGGGCTCGCGCCGCCCCGCCCCGCCGGCGGAGCCGTCGGGGCCCCACCCTGGCTAAGAAGCCAAAGGGATTCTTTCGACAGGTCTTTAGCGACCGGAGCGAGGACGGAGGAGCCTGCGGCGCCGGGGTGGTTGACCCGCGCCTCCGCTTGTGCAAAATCACCCCTCCCTCGGTCTCGAAATCGTCAGGAGTCATCGATGAGCAACGCCCCCCTGAACCCCCTCGCCCAGGCTGCCAACGCCGCCCTCGCCAAGGACTGCCCGATCGTCCTCGACATGCTGAGCGAGCGTGGCAAGCGCTTCTTCTTCCCGGCGAAGGGCATCCTGGCGCAGGGAGCGGAGGCGAAGCAGAAGGCCAAGATCGCCAATGCGACCGTGGGCATCGCCACCGAGAACGGCGCGCCCATGCACCTGGCCTGCATCAACAAGTACTACCAGGGGCTCACGCCAGGCGAGATCTACGACTACGCGCCCAGCTACGGGAAGCCCGAGCTGCGCACCACCTGGGCGAAGAAGCAGCGCGCCGAGACCCCGCGGCTCGGCTCGCACCTGCTGTCGAATCCGGTGGTCACGAACGCGCTCACGCACGGCCTGGGGCTGGTCGGCGATCTGTTCCTCGATCCCGGAGACCAGGCGCTCTCGAGCGACCTCATGTGGGAGAACTACAACCTGAGCTGGGAGACGCGGCTCGAAGCCCAGTTCAGCTACTTCCCGTTCTTCGACGATAAGCTCACCGGCTTCAACGTCCCCGCCTTCACCGCTGCCCTCGCCAGGCACCGCGGCAAGAAGCTCGTCGTCTCGCTCAACTTCCCGAACAATCCCTCGGGCTACACGCCCACCAAGGCCGAGGCGGACGCCATCGCCAAGGCGCTCATCGCCGAGGCCGAGGCCGGCACGAAGCTCGTGGTGGTGGTGGACGACGCCTACTACGGGATGTTCTACGACGACGCCTGCGAGACGGAGTCGATCTTCGGGCGGCTCGCCGCGGCCTCCAACAACCTCCTCGCGGTCAAGATCGACGGCGCCACCAAGGAAGAGTTCGTCTGGGGCCTGCGCGTCGGCTTCATCACCTTCGGCGTGAAGAACGGCACCGCCGCCGCCTACAAGGCGCTCGAGGACAAGACGGCAGGGATCATCCGGTCCTACGTCTCGAACATCTCGAACCCCGGCCAGTCGATCGTGCTGAAGGCCCTGGGCGACTCCGAGTTCCGCAAGCAGCAGGCGGAGAAGGTGGCCGTCCTGCGGGGCCGCGCTTCGGTCGTGGCGACGGAGTGCCGCCGGCCCGAGTACGCCGACTGCTGGGACGTGTACCCGTTCAACAGCGGCTACTTCATGTGCTTGCGGCTCAAGGACGCCGACGCCGACACCGTCCGCGTGCGGCTCCTCGACGACCACGGCGTCGGCACGATCGCGCTCGGCAAGCGCGAGCTGCGCGTCGCGTTCTCGTGCCTCACGGAGGCGCAGATCCCCGGCGTGTTCAGCTCGGCGGCGAAGGCAGTGCGCGCCGTGCGCGGCGGCAAGTAGCCCCGGGCGGTCGTCCCCTGCTCGGCGGCCATTGAGTACCCGGGGGCGAAGGCCGCCCCCGCCCCGCCGGGCAAAGCCCCTCGGGGCCCCACCCCCGCCAAGCGGCTGGGTGGTCCATTTTTCGACAGGTCTTGAGGAGGCGAGAGCGTCCCCGAGCCTCCCTCACCCCGACCCTCTTCCTCGCGGAGGGAGAGATTCTATGTAAGGGCCGGTCGGGCGAGACTTCCTGCGGACCAAGGAAGGAGAGTCCCGTGGACCGCACGACCCCAGGAACGAAGGCTACGACGAAGT
>JBGQLS010000374.1:0-6533 GCA_041500205.1 Anaeromyxobacteraceae bacterium
CCACCCAATCGCATGCCCCCGAACCCCACCCGGGCGCGACCGCCGCGATTGTCGGCGAAGACGATCTGATCAGTCGGTAGGGGCACCCTCGTGCCGTCTGCGAACACGATGAACGTGCTCGGGGGACCGTTCTGAACGATGGGCAATTTCCCGGCAAGGTCTCGTTGCTGGTAGACGCGAGTACCTCGGACGAATTCGATGAGCAGCGGGAAAGCCATCTTCGCGGTGATCCTGAAGCGACATCTTAGCGGTGATCCTGAACTGACGTGAACCGCGTCCGATGTCGCACTATAACCGGGCGCCATCGAGCACGCGAACCGACCCGACGGCTGGTGAACGATGGCCCCGCTGCTGCCGAGATCGCACGCCAGGTGTGCTCGGGCGCTCGTCGCCGCGCTCCTCGCGGCGAGCGTGAGCTCTGTCCGCTTCGCGGAGGCCGCCGATCCCGCGCCGACCCCGGCCACGGGCGGCGCCGGCGCAGGCAGCGACGCGGAGCAGACGGAGACCGGGCGAGAGCAGGCCCTCGAGAACCCGGCGGAGGCCCTCGAGTTCGGAGAGACCATCGAGGTCGTCGGGACGACGCCGGTGCCCGGCCTCGGCACCGCGCTGGAGGATGTCCCCGCGAGCGTCCAGATCTACGGCGCGAAGGAGGTCGGGCGGCAGCGGCCCCTGAGCGTCGCCGACTTCCTGGAGCGGAACGCCGGAAGCGTCAGCCTGAACTCCGGCCAGGGAAATCCGTTCCAGCCCGACGTGAGCTACCGCGGGTTCACGGCCTCGCCGCTCCTGGGCACGCCTCAAGGGCTGTCGATCTTCCTCGACGGCGTGCGGGTGAACGAGCCGTTCGGCGACGTCGCGAACTGGGACCTTCTCCCGCCGTCCGCGATCTCCAGCATCCAGCTCATCTCCGGCTCGACTCCGGCGCTGGGCCTGAACACGCTCGGAGGCGCGCTGGCGATCTACACGAAGAGCGGTAGCGCCTATCCGGGCTACTCGCTGAGCGCGACGGGCGGCGCGTTCGGGCGCCTCGGCGGCACGTTCCAGGCCGGCGGCGCCGCGGGCCACCTCGATTGGTTCCTCACCGGCAACTACCAGCGTGACGGCGGCTGGGCCATTCACAACCCGAGCCGGGTCGCCCAGCTCTTCGGCAAGGTGGGCCGCCAGACCGAGCGGACCGACCTCGATCTGAGCCTCGTCCTCGCGGACAGCTCGCTCGAGGGAACGCAGACGCTGCCGCGCTCGTGGCTCGACACGCCTCGCCAGGCCTACACCTACCCGGACCTGAACTCGAACCGGGTCGCGCACGTCAACCTGAAGGGCAGCCTCTACCTCACGCCGGAGCTGTTGCTCGGAGGCAACGCGTACTTCCGGAAGCTCCGGAACGTGAACACCAGCAGCAACCAGAACGACGCGTTCGAGCCGGCCACCGCGCCGGGGGAGCCGGTCGAGAGCACGGCGTTCAACGACCGCTCCACCATCGACCAGAACGGCTACGGCGGAGCGCTGCAGCTCACCCTGCCCGGCCGGATCGCCGGCCTGAAGAACCAGCTCGCGCTGGGAGCGGCGGCGGACCTCGGGGACGTCCACTTCACCCAGCGGACGCAGCCCGCGGAGTTCAAGGCTGACCGGGGAACCGTGGCGACGGGCCCGTTCGTCCTGGGGACCGACGTGGAGACGACGAACCAGTACTACGGCCTGTACGTCACGGACACGCTCTCGCTGACGGACAGGCTCTCGCTGACCCTGTCCGGACGATACAACCGGGCCCACGTGAAGATCGAGAACCTCGGTGCCCTCGAGGACGACGCGCTCGACGGCGAGCACACCTTCGCGCGCCTCAACCCGTCGCTCGGGCTCGCCTGGACTCCGCGCCGGTGGCTGACCGCCTTCGCGACCTACAACGAGGGCATGCGCGTCCCGACGCCCATGGAGCTCACCTGCGCCGCCCCGACCGCGCCGTGCAAGCTCCCCAACAGCTTCCTCGCCGACCCATCGCTGAAGAAGGTCGTCTCCCGGACGGCCGAGCTCGGAGCCCGGGGACGCATCGGGAAGGCGGGCCACTGGAGCGCCGCGCTCTTCCAGACGCGCCTCTCGGACGACATCCAGTTCATCAACGACCCGACCTCGGGCCTCCTGAACGTCGGCTTCTTCGCGAACGTGGGGGAGACGCAGCGCCGGGGCCTCGAGCTCGCACTGGCGCTCCGGACAGGTGACGTCGGCTGGAGCGTCTCGTACGGCTACGTCCGCGCCACCTTCGAGACGCCCTTCCAGTTCGCGAGCGCCACGAACTCGGCCGCCGCGGACACGAACGGCGACGGCGTCGGCGACACGGTGTTCGTGCGGAGCGGGAATCGCATCCCCGGGATACCAGAACACACGGTGAAGCTGCAGGCCGACTGGGAGGTGGTGCGCGACCTCTCGATCGGCGCGAGCGTCGAGTACGCCTCGAGCATCTACGCGCGAGGCGACGAGAACAACCAGGACCTGAACGGGAAGGTGCCGGGGTATGCGGTCGTGCGGCTGGAGGCGGCCTACAGGATCGTGAGCGGGCTGCGGCTTTCCGCCCGCCTGGACAACCTCTTCGACGCCAGGTACTCGAACTTCGCCGTGCTGGGAGAGAACGCCTTCACGGGCCCCGGACGGACCTTCGGCCCGGCCGCGGGCGTGGACACCGCCGTCGAGCAGTTCCGTGCGGTCGGCGCTCCTCGCGGCGCGTGGGTGACGCTGGAGTATCGGTTCGAGGACGCCGGCGGACGCAAGTCGGGTACCCACGACTCCTTATGACCGCCGCGCGCGCGGCCGCCCGGGATTAGTGATGGGACGGATGCGGAGGTGGCACCATGCCGACGCGCTCGCTGATCTTGTCCGCCCTCTTTGGTCTGCTCGCCATGGGCCCCGCGCGGGCCCAGGAGTTCACGGAGGAGCAGGCCAGCAAGGCTGTGCTCGCTTACGTCGACGCGCGGGTCCACAAGGACGGCAGCTTCCGCTACAAGGACCAGCGCGCCGACACCGTGCTGGAGCTCGTGTCGGACGGCATCCGCGTCGTGCGGCAGATCCATCCCTACGGCTACTTCGTGTGCACCGACTTCCACGCCAAGGGGGTGCCCGGCAAGGCCTACGACCTCGACTTCTGGCTCAAGCCGGCGGGGGAGGCGCTCGAGGTGGTCGACGTCCGGATCCACAAGGCCCCGAGGCGCGAGGGCGAATCGTGGGTCCTCGCGACGCGGAACCCCATCCTGTGGTGGTGGATCCCCGCCACGGAGCACCCGGGAGAGACGGAGGAGAAGCGCGGCTGGCAGGTCGAGTCGGCCGTGCACGAGCACATCGCCCGCAAGTCGAAGGACGGCGTGCTGGCGGTGAAGGACGACAAGACGGGCCGCGACCTGGCGCTCGAGTTCGTCGAGATCCACAAGCCACTGCGCAAGATGGAGGGCAAGGGCTACTTCGCGTGCTCCGACTTTCGCGTGCCGGGGAGCCGCGACAAGTTCTACGACCTCGACTTCTGGCTCGTGGAGAAGGGCGGCAAGCTCGAGGTGACGGAGGTCCGCGTCCACAAGGAGCCGAAGATGGAGGACGGCCGATGGGTGCAGGTGCCCCGCTACAGCTTCGAGAGCGACAAGGTGAAGGAGGTGCCGTGAGGGCCGTTCGTCAGGCAACGAGGAGGGCGCGACCATCCGACCGAGCAGGCGCCCTGTGGCACCACGGGACCTCGGGGAGTCAAGACCTGTCGAAAGAACGGCTGAGGTCCGCGGCGTGGCCCGGGGCGGGGGCGGCCTGCGCCCCCGGCTACTCAAGACCCGTCGAAAGATCAGCTGCGGTCGCAGGGGCCCGGGTGGGGCCCCGACGGCTCCGCCGGCGGGGCGGGGGCGGCCTGCGCCCCCGGGTACTCAGACCCTTCGTGGACGTACTTCCATCCGAAGCGGCCCTTGATGCAGAGATTCCCGCGCGTCACGGGATGGTCGAACGGCGAGGTCACCTTCACGATCCGGTTGTCCTGCACGTGCAGCCGCAGCGTGCAGCCCACGCCGCAGTAACCGCAGATCGTGTCCACCGTCCGCTGGCGCGCCTCGTCCCAGCCGCCGCTCTGCCGCAGGTCGTACTCGGTCTTCGCCATGAGCGCGCCGGTCGGGCACACGGCGACGCAGTTCCCGCAGTAGACGCAGGCCGAGGCGGGGAGCGGTACGTCGAACTCGGTCGCGATGCGCGCCTCGAAGCCGCGCCCGGCGAGCGCGATGGCGAACGTGTTCTGGAAGTCCGTGCCGCAGGCCTCCACGCAGCGATAGCAGAGGACGCACTTCGAGTAATCACGGACGTAGAGGTCGTTGTCGATCCTCGCCGGCTGCGCCACCGTGGCCGTCCCCTCGCGCTCCCCGCCCCGGCCCGCCGTCCCCGGCGCCGCGGGCGCCCCGTACCGCTCGGGCCGGCAGCCGTAATCGGTCATGAGCTTCGCGACCTCGGGTGCGGTCGAGAGGTCGACCGCCGAGGCCAGGAACTCGAGCACCATCTTGCGGCTGTGCCGGACGCGCTCGCTGTCCGTGCGCACGCTCATGCCCGCTTCCACCTTGCGCGAGCAGGCCGGAGCGAGGACGCGCGCGCCTTCCACCTCCACGACGCACAGGCGGCAGACGTTCACGGGGTGGAGCGTCTCGAGATAGCACAGGGTGGGGATCTGCTTGCCCCGCCGGCGGCACGCCTCGAGGATCGTCTCTCCTTCGGCGGCGCGCACCGCCTCGCCGTCGATGCGTAGATCCACGGTCCGCGCCGTCATCTCGGGCCTCCGCTTTCGAACAGGTGGAGCCGGTTCACCGCTGACTCGACCGCGCCCGAGGCCGTCTGCCCGAGCCCGCAGATCGAGGCGTCCTTCATGGCCCGGCCGATCTCGTCGAGGAGCGCGAGCTCGTCCGCGACGGAGCCTCGCGGGGTGCCGCTCGCCAGCCGCCGGAGCGCCTCTTCCTGCCGGACCGTGCCGATGCGGCAAGGGACGCACTGGCCGCAGGACTCGTCGCGGAAGAACTCCGCGATGCGCAGGAGGATCGCCGCGAGGTCCACCGACTCGTCGAAGACCATCACCACCCCCGAGCCGAGGGCCGCCCGCGCGGCGCGCAGCCCCTCGAAGGTGAGCGGCAGGTCGAGCTCGCCGGGGCCGACGAATCCGCCGGCGGCGCCGCCGAGCAGGACCGCCTGCACCCGCCGCCCGCCGCGCACGCCGCCCGCGAGCCGCAGCAGGTCCCGCGCCGTCGCGCCGAACGGGACCTCGTACACGCCGGGCCGCTCGACGCAGCCGCTCAAGCAGTAGAGCTTCGTCCCCGTCGATCCCTCGGTACCGATGCGCGCGAAGTCGGGCCCGCCGCGCAGGACGATGTCGAGCGCGCTCACCAGCGTCTCGACGTTGTTCACCAGGGTGGGCTTCCCGAACAGCCCCGACTGCACCGGGAACGGGGGCTTGTTGCGCGGCTCCCCGCGGAAGCCCTCGATCGAGTTGAAGAGCGCGGTCTCCTCGCCGCAGACGTAGGCGCCGCCTCCCTTGCGGATCGCGATCTCGAAGCGGATGGCCTGGCCCATGACGTCGGCGCCGAGCAGCCCGCGCGCCCGCGCGCGCCGGATCGCTCCCGCGAGGCGCTCCACGGCGAGCGGGTACTCGCCGCGGACGTAGAGGAACCCGAGCTCGCAGCCGGTCGCGTACGCGGCGACCGTCATCGCCTCGACGACGGCGAAGGGATCGCCCTCCATGATCACGCGATCCTTGAAGGTGCCCGGCTCGGACTCGTCGGCGTTGCAGACGAGGTAGTGCGGGCGCACGGGCTGCCGCGCGACGGCCTCCCACTTGCGGCCCGCCGGGAACGCCGCGCCGCCGCGCCCCAGGAGCTTCGAGTCGAGCAGCTCCCTGAGGACGCCCTCGGGGCCGAGCTCGAAGGCGCGGCGAAGCGCCCCGTAACCGCCGCGCGCGCGGTACACGTCGAGGCTCTCCGGATCGTCCACGCCGGCGCGGGCGAGGAGCCGCAGCGACGGGTCGCCCGCTTGCGGCGGGGGCCGCCGCTCCATGGACGAAGGCCCGAGGTCGCCGGCGAGGATCGCGAGCGCGCCCTCCGCCGTCACGGGCCCGAAGAGGCGCTCCACCGGAGCCTTCCCGGCCACCGTGAGGAAGGCCGCCGGGCCTTGGTCGCAGAGGCCGAGACACGGGCTGCGCACCCAGAGCGCGTCGCCGCCACGCGCGCCGCCCGTCCGCGCTCCGCCGCCGGGAGGGCCAGCCGTCGCCTCGAGCGCCGCGATCAGCTCCACGGCCCCGCGGCAGCGGCAGCCGATGTCGTCGCAGACGCGCAGGACGCGGCGCGGGCGAGGCTCGGTCGAGAGGAGCCCGTAGAACGAGGCGACACCGTGCGCCTCGGCGGGCGGGACGCCGAGGACCGCGCAGATGTGGTTCAGCGCCCCGGCGCTGATGAAGCCGGCGCGCGCCTGCGCCGCCTGCAGCGCCGGGAGCAGCAGGTCGCGCCGGCCCCGCCCCGCGCGCGGGAGGGCCTGGCCCGGCTCCGCGAAGA
>JBGQLS010000375.1:0-6517 GCA_041500205.1 Anaeromyxobacteraceae bacterium
AAGGAGCCGGCGTCGATCTTGCCCATCGATTCCACCCGCCCGTGCCCGATCGACTCGACCGACCACTGTGGTGCGTCCGACTTCTACAACACGCCGAACGTCCTGGCGAATATGGACGACCTCGACCCCCACATGCCTGGGACCCCAGGCACGAAGCACACGTGGTCGGTGACGTTGCCCAGCGTCGAGTGCGACAACTGTACGCTGCAGATCATCCAGGTGATGGAGGATGACAATTTGCACGGTCCGTACGATCCGACGCCCGGCGTGGGAATCGAGGCGGAGCGGTCGCCGCCCGCTGGCGGTGCCGGCGCCGTAGCCTTCAGCGATAGCCATTTCGAGGGCCCTTGGCCTGTCAGGCGCCGCTTTCACGCAATAGTGGGCACTGGAAGGGGCGCGACCCTATATTGGGAAGGACCCGGAAGCGACCGGGACCTCCACGCCGCCGTGAGCGACACGGCGATTCGCCGAGTCACAGGTTCGCGCCTCGACGACCCACTGCGCGCTCTGCTGCGTGTGGGCCGCTGCGCAGCTCCGTGAACGCGACGAGAGAGAAGAGAGAACATGAGCGGCTTTCAAAAAGGGATGCTGGTCCAGCACGTCTCGCTGGGCATGGGGAAGGTCGTTGCGATGGAGTCGAGTGCCCTGCACGTGTTCTTCGCGGCAAGTGACAACAGGTTCGCGACGAAGTTGCGGCTGCCGATGGCGCTGCCGATGTTGAGCCCGGCCGCCCGCGACGGGAACGCCTGGCTCGCCGGGCTGTCCGCGTTCGCGCTCGACGCGAAGACCGGGCGATACGGGCTCGCCGCGTCGTGGCTCTCGCACGATCAGGCCGTCGCCCGGTTCCTGGAGACGTTCGAGCAGGGGTTTGCGGATCCGAAGTACGTGGGCAACGGCAAGGATCGACGCGAGCGCTCGGCGAGGTGGCGCGGCGCGCACGAGGCTTTCGCCGAAGCCTTTTCCCGCGGAGAAGGGGAACGGCTTCTCGCCGTCGGTGACGTCGACGAGCTGATCAAGCGCGCTCTCCGCGTCGAGCGCCACGTCCGTGCGCTCCAGAATGCGACGGAGAAGCCGCACTTCGAGGAGGCGCTGAAAGACCGCGCCGGCGCACGCTGCTACTTCGCGGCCCTGTTCGACCTGCTGTCGGCCGCTGGGCCCGAGCGGCCTCGGTTCGAGGCGCTCGCCACGGCCGTCGCGGCGCTGACGCCGGGCGGTGAACCCGAGGCCGGCTGGGCGCTCATCACCGTCCTGCCGTTCATTGCCCAGCCCGATCGGAACATGGTGCTGCGGCCCAGTTCTACCTGCGAGGCCGCTCAGCGCCTCGGGCTCGATCTGCGCTACGAGCCCGCGCCGAACTGGGCCTCGTACGCCGCCTTGCTCAAGTCGGCCGATCTGCTCCTCGAGAAGCTCCGGCCGCACGGCGCGCGTGATTACATCGACGTCGAGTCGTTCATGCACGTGGCCACCGCCAAGCGGGCCACGCACCCGAAGCCGAGCTAGAGCAGCCTTGATTCCGTACCTATCCCCTCTCCCCCACCGGGGGAGAGGGTTAGGGTGAGGGGGCAAGCTCAGTGAAGCTCGTGGCCGTGGTGCGGGCGCCGACCCGACCGGAGGAGGCGGCGAGAGCGTTTGCCGACGCCGCAGGGCTCACGCTGGCGGAGGCTCGCATGCGCCTCGCGCCGGAACCGCCTGCTCTCCTGGCGCGGCTCGACCCCGAGAAGGCCGGCGCGCTCGTCGCCGCTCTGCGCAAGGCTGGCCTGGCCGCGCTGGCCGTCGATGCCCGTGTCCCCTCCGACAAGGACCGAACCGTCGCGCACACCGTCGCCTTCGCCGAGGCGGGCGCGACCTTCACGCCCGGTGTCGGGAACACGATGGAGGTGGCGTGGCCCGAGGTGCTGGCAGTCCTGCGCGGCATGCGCTCGTCGCGCTCCGAGACCGAACGCACCGAGAAGTCGAGGACGCTGTCCCTGGGGATGGCCGTCGCGACCAGCGGGCTCAAGATGACACGCACGTCGGTGAAGACCGTGCGCTCGTCGGATGAGTCGACCGAGCAGGTGATCGTCGTCCACGCTCGTGACGGCCGCACGGCGATCCTCGCGGAGGGGCGGCTCGACTTCGCGTGCTTGTCGCCTTGCCAGCCCTCCAGCACGGCCAACATGGTCGAGCTGGCGCGCCGATTGCGCGAGCATGCCAGGGGCGCGTTCTACGACGAGCGGCTCCTGCGGCTGGGCCGCCGGCCGCTGCCCTTCGTGGCCGACCCCGAATCGCGATCGCAGGCGGCGTCGGTGGTCACGACGCGAACCGATACGAAGGGCTCGCTCGACGTGCTCGCCGAGGTGATGCGGCAGGCGCTCCTTCAGGGCCTTCCCATGGTGTAGGGCTCGGATGACCCGCCAGAGAGCAGCATTGGTATACCAATTCCCTCTCCCCCAACGGGGGAGAGGGTTAGGGTGAGGGGGCTCGAGCACCGGCGCCAGCCCCTCACCCCGGCCCTCCTTCGACCCCGCCGGCAGAGCCGCCGCGGTCTCGTCTCCCCGCCCCTGGCCGCGACAAGCGCGGCCAGGAGTCCCTGCGCGGGGAGAGGGAGACCCTGAACTCGTGGCGGCCGGGGGTAACCCCGAGACACAAGCCCGAACCACAATGGGGGCTCACGAGAAGGGAGTCCTGCTCGCAGTGAAGCTGGTGACTATTCTGAGCACGACTCAAGACCTGTCGAAAAAGATGTGATCGCTCTGCGGCGTGGCCGGGCGGGGGCGGCCTGCGCCCCCGGCGACTCAAGACCTGTGGAAAAATGCCATTGGCATCTTAGCCGGGGTGGGCCCCCGACGGCTCGGCCGGCGGGGGCGGGGGCGGCGTGAGCCCCCGGGTACTCAGTTGACGAGGGATCTGACGAATCGGAGGAGGAGATCATGAACCGTCTCATGGCTTTCATGGCGTGGAGCGCCGCGCTGCTCGGCGGCGCTGCCGCGGCGCAGCAACCAACCGCGCCGGCGCAGCAGCACGTGCGCGGCGACATCGTCGCGCTCCATGGCGAGACCCTCGAGGTCACGTCGCGCAGCGGCGAGGCGCTGAAGCTCAAGCTCGCCGACAACGCCCGCGTGAGCCTGGTGGGGAAGGCCGACATGGGGAGCATCGGCGACGGCGCCTTCATCGGGACGACGGCAGTGCCGCAATCCGACGGCACGCTGCGCGCCATGGAGGTGCACGTCTTCGCGGACTCAATGCGCGGAACAGGGGAGGGCCACCGGCCGTGGGACCTGCAGCCGGGGAGCACGATGACCAACGCGACCGTCGCCAAGGTCGACGAGAGCGGCGGGAAGGCGCAGTCGGGGGGCACGGGGAGCACAATGACCAACGCGACCGTCGCCAAGGTCGACAAGAGCGGCGGCGCCCGCAAGCTCTCGCTCAAGTACAAGGACGGCGAGAAGACGGTGGTCGTGCCAGCCGGCACGCCGGTGGTCAAGATCGAGCCGGCCGACCGATCGAACCTCGTGCCTGGTGCCCACGTGTTCGCCATCGTCTCGCGCCAGCCCGACGGCACGCTGCTCGCCGAGCGCCTGAACGTCGGCAAGGACGGGCTGGTGCCGCCGATGTAGCGGAGCCGTCGGGGAGGCCTGGCGCCCGAGCCAGGCGTGAGTCCGCGCTGGGTCGTCACTCACGGTGAATGTGGCGCCGCGGTGCGTGGGCCTCTCTCCTCTCAATTTGGGGCGGTCGGCCCGCGCGCTTGCGCGAGCACCGCCACCGGGCCAGATCGTGTCATGCGTGCGTGTCGCCGCCCAACTGGGCGGCTGGGTGGCTGATCGCCGGCGAAGGATGGGAGGCGACGATGGAGCTTCACGAGAAGAACTGTGTTCCGTGCCGGGGCGTGGTGCCGCCCCTGTCGGGCGACGAGGTCTCCAAGCTTCTCGCCAGGATCGAAGGCTGGGAGGCGCCACAGAATCATCACTTGACCAAGGCCTTCAAGTTCCCGGACTTCAAGACGGCGCTAGCCTTCGTCGATCGCGTCGGCGCGATGGCGGAGGAGCAGGGCCATCATCCTGACCTCCACCTGGCGTGGGGGAAGGTCGTCGTGGAGATCTGGACCCACAAGATCAACGGGCTCACCGAAAGCGACTTCGTCTTCGCTGCGAAGTGCGACCAGTTCGCGCGATAGCCGGGCACCTGATGGCGCTGCCCGGTTGAGCTGTTCCCGTGGTCGCTGGCTCGATGCAAGCGAGCACCGCTGTGATGGCGGTGGTCTGTCGCCATCTCGCCCCGAAGCAGCGGTGAGGCGCGACTGGATGAGTGGGCGATCTCGCGCCGGACTGGCGACTGAAATCCTCGCGAAGCGACGCTCTTGTGCAATGCGTGCGCTTCCCTTAGGCTGGAAATCTGCGCCTACTTGTCCCGATTGTCGCCACACTGGCGTACATGGTGAGCTTGATCGCTCTCGTGATCTGGCCGCCCGTCACCCTGCTCATCCTCCTCGTCACCTGGCCGTTTGATCGCAATCGCCTGATCGCAGGGCGGTTTTACCGGTACGTCGCCGTCATCTGGTCGCGCTCCTTTCCCTTCTGGCGGATCCGGATCGACGGGCGCTGGCCACCCGGGCGAGGGGCCTACGTCGTGGTGGCGAATCACCAGTCCTTCCTCGACATCTTCGTCCTTTGCAACATCCCCCACGAGATGAAGTGGGTCGCGAAGAAGGAGCTCTTCAAGATCCCGATGTTCGGATGGGGGCTCCGCCTGGCCGGCGACATCTGCCTCGACCGCGGCGACTCCGCGAGCGCGCTCAAGGTGATGGAACAGGCGCGCCGATACCTCAAGAACGGGATGAGCGTCATGATCTTCCCGGAGGGAACGCGAAGCGAGGACGGAACGCTGCTGCCCTTCAAGCCAGGGGCCTTCAAGCTCGCCGTCGAGACAGGCGTGCCGGTGCTGCCCATCGCCGTGTCGGGCTCGGCCAACGGGATGCCCAAGGGCGGGCCATGGGTGCGGCCGACGAAGGTCTCCGTGAAGATCCTCGAGCCGATTCCCACCGCCGGCCTGAGAGGGCGGGATGTCCGCAAGCTCCGCGACGACGTGCGCGATCGAATCGCCCGCGCGCTCGGCGAGGACGTGCCGGCTGCCAAGATCGAACAGTCGTGCTGAGCGTCGGGACGCAGCGGTCATCGGCTCGCGCGGGCGCACGCCGCACCCGGTTGGTGGGCCGCCTGGTCATCCACGGCGAGCCCGTCCCCTTTCGCGTGCTGTGCCAGCGCGTCGTGCCGGAGGGGACGCGCTACCTCATCCTCGACCTCGACCGGACCGTGCACCTCGGGCGTAACATGGGGGAGCTCCTCGGCTGGGAGCTGTCCGCTTACCATGGCTACGGGCTCGACCGGCTGGTAGAGGCCGAAGGCCGGCGCTCGCTGGGGCGCTTCTTCCTCGCGTGGTCGCGCCCAGCCTCCGTCGTCCGGTATCTCGCCGTCACCGCCCGCATGTGGGCGGTGCCCGGGCTGTTCTACTTCTTCTGTGGCAAGCTCCCCGCCTTTCTCGAGAGCACGCGGCGTTTGAGCTTCCGCTTCTTCGGACCCGAGCCGGTCGCCGCGGTGCAACGCGTGCCGCAGACCGTGCTCATGCACCACATGGCGGCGGTCCCGACCTCCACGCTGCGGATGCTGGCGCGGCGCGTGTGGGATCGGTACCGCGGCGACCAGGTCATCGAGCGCGCGGATCTCGAATGGCTGCGCTCCCGCTGTCCGGGGATCCGCATCGTGATCGCGAGCGCCTCGCCACGGCCCAGCCTCGAGGTGGCCGCGGAGGACCTGGGCGTCGACGACGTCATCTACTCCTCCGCCGAGGAGCACGACGGCCAGTTCAGCTCCCCGTACCAGCTCAACCGGCTGTTCATGCTGCCCGCGCCACGTTGGATCTCGGGCCCTGGTCAGCTGCGCATCAACAGCGGGCGGGCGAAGATCGAGGCCCTGCTGGCGCGCTACCCCGACCTCGCGGACCCGGGGGTCGTGTCGGTGGGCATGAGTGACACGGGGTACGGCGAAGATCATTGCTGGGCGGAGCACTTCACGCGCGTCGTGGACGTCAACAGCTCCGCACCGTTTCCGCCGATCGTCCCGGCGGGGTCGCCGGTGCGGGAGATCCACTCGGCGGCCGTGCTGACGCGGTCCGAGCTCGCACGGCGGGCCGCCGGCGAGCCCACCTACAGCGATCCGCGCCGAGCGCAGCGAGACTCCGCCGACCACGCCTTCACCGCGGCCGAGCTGAAGGAGCGGCTCGGGGGGCTCGTGGACGAGGCCGAAGTGCTCGCGAGCCGCTTCGAGGAATGCGCCAGCCACCTGGCGGAGGCACGGCGCCTCATCCTGCTCGAGGGGAAAGAGGTGGCGGGCCGCCTCGACGCCATGGCCGCGGCGTTCAACAGCGCTCGCGGGCGTGAGCGCCGGCCGATCATGAGCCAGCTCAGGCGCGAGCTGCGCGAGGAACGGGCGCTGCGGCGACGCCTCGCACGGCTCGAGCGTCCCCTGTCGGAGATCGCCATCGA
>JBGQLS010000376.1:0-6504 GCA_041500205.1 Anaeromyxobacteraceae bacterium
ACTTCGCGACGTCGCGGCTCCGCGGGTGCCGCACGTCGGTCCCGCGCACCATGTAGACCACCATCTCGGCCAGGTTGATGGCGTGGTCGCCGAAACGCTCCAGGTGCTTCGCCGTGAACATGAGGGCGGTGGCGCGGCGGATGGCGCGCGACTCTTCCATCATGAGCTGCAGGAGCTGGTTGAAGAGCTTGAGGTAGAGCGCGTCGACGAGGTCGTCGCCCTTCATGACCTCCTCGGCCTTCACCGGATCGCGCTCCACGAAGGCGTCGAGCGCCTTCTTGAGCTGGGCCTCGACCGCGTCCGCCATCGAGGAGAGGTCGTGGAGCGTCATGAGAGGCGGCGCCTGGGCGAGGTCGATTGCCCGGTCGGCGATGTTGACGGCCAGGTCGCCCATGCGCTCGAGGTCGGTGACGATCTTGAGGGCCGTGGTGATGAAGCGGAGGTCGCTCGCCGCCGGCTGCCGCAGCGCCAGCAGGCGCCGGCAGGCGCTGTCGATGTCCACCTCGAGCCGGTTCACCTCGACGTCGCTGGCCTTCACCCGCCGCGCGAGTTCGGCGTCGCGCTCGGTGATGGCGCGCACGCTCGCGGCGATGGCGGCCTCCACCTTGCCCCCCATGGCGAGGAGCTTGTCGCGCAGCTCCTTGAGCTCGAGCTCGTAGGTCTTGTCCGTGTGCGTCGGGCCCATGCCGCCCCCTGGAGCCACTCTATCCGAACTTGCCGGTGACATAGTCCTCTGTGCGCTGCTCGCGGGGGTTCGTGAAGATCTTCTCGGTCGGCCCCGCCTCCACCAGCTCGCCCATGTAGAAGAAGGCGGTCGTGTCGGACACGCGCGCTGCCTGCTGCATGTTGTGGGTGACGATGACGATGGTGTAGCGCTCCTTGAGCTCGTGCATGAGCTCCTCGATCTTGGCGGTGGCGATGGGATCGAGAGCGCTCGCCGGCTCGTCCATGAGGAGCACCTCGGGTTCGACCGCCAGCGCCCTCGCGATGCAGAGCCGCTGCTGCTGCCCGCCGGAGAGCGAGAGGGCCGAGTGCTTCAGCCGGTCCTTCACCTCGTCCCACAGCGCAGCTTGGTTCAGGCACCGTTCCACGACTTCGTCGAGGTCGCCCTTCCAGCCGTTGAGCCTCAGGCCGGCCGCCACGTTGTCGAAGACGGACATGGTGGGAAAAGGGTTTGGCCGCTGGAACACCATCCCCACCCGCCGGCGCAGGTGGACCGGGTCGACACCCCGGCCGTACAGGTTCTCGCCGTCGAGGTAGACGCCGCCGTCGGCGCGGGCGCCCGGCACGAGCTCGTGCATGCGGTTCAGGCAACGCAGGAAGGTCGACTTCCCGCAGCCGGAAGGGCCGATGACGGCCAGCACCGAGTACGGGGGAACCTCGATGGTGACGTCGTGGAGCACGCGGCGATCGTCGAACCAGGCCTGCAGGGCCTCGACGCGCATCTTGGGTTCAGAACCCATCCGAAGGACCTCTGCCTGCTGCGGCGCGCGATGCCTGCCTGCGGCCGCCAGGCTCGTCGCGGCGTTGCTCGAAGTAGCCAAGACGACGTCTCCGCTGCTCGCCCCTCGCGTGCTCTCCTCGGCGACGGCCTCTGGCGCCTCGCGGCGGCCGGGCCTGCCAGACGCGTTGGTCGCGCTCACGTCTGCCCTCCTGCGGTGCTGCGCCGCAGCGCATACCGCGCCCCCAGGTTCAAGGCACCGACGAGGAGGAGCAGGACGAGGGCTGCGCTCCACGCTTTCTGGTGCCAGTCCTCGTAGGGGCTGATGGCGTAGTTGAAGATCTGCACGGTGAGCGAGGCGGTGGGCAGGTCGGGTCGCAGGTTCCAGTACTGGTTGTTGAGCGAGGTGAAGAGGAGAGGCGCCGTCTCACCGGCGGCGCGGGCGATGGCGAGGAGCGCCGCCGTCAGGATTCCGCCGGCCGCGGTCCGCAGCACGATGCGCAGGCTGGTCTTCCAGCGCGGGATGCCGAGCGCGAGCGACGCCTCCCGCAGCGTGTCCGGCACCAGGCGCACCAGCTCCTCGGTCGTGCGCGCCAGGGCCGGCACCATGAGCAGCGCCAGCGCCAGCCCACCGGCGAGCGCGGAGAAGCGCCGCATCGGGATCACGACGATACCGTAGGCGACGATCCCGATGACGATCGACGGGATCCCCGAGAAGACCTCGGCGGTGAAGCGGACGGCGCGCCCGAAGGGACCGTCGCCTCGCTCCGCCAGGAACACGCCGGCCCCGATGCCGAGCGGAAGCCCCAGGAGACAGGCGAGCCCCACCAGCATCCCCGTGCCGAGGATGGCGTTCCCGATTCCGCCGCCCGGCTCGCCCACAGGGGTCGGGAGCGAGGTGAAGAACGAGGCGGTGAGGCCCGGGGCACCCTTCGACACCAAGAGCCACAGGAGCGAGCCGAGCGGGACGAGGGCGGCCAGCACCATCGCCCCGCACGCGACCGTGACGAGCACGTTCACGGCGCGCCGGAAGCGAAGCGATCTCACGCCGTCCCCCGCGCCGGGCCGCGCGCAACGAGCTGGACGAAGATGCGCGCCAGCGAGTTGAGGGTGAGCGACAGGCCGAAGAGCACGAGCGCGAGCCCGGCCAGGGCGCCGACGTGGACGCTGCCGGTCGCCTCCGCGAACTCGTTCGCGATCACCGCCGGCAGCGAGTAGCCGGGCGCGAAGAGCGAGGCGTGGATCTCCGGAGAGTTCCCGATCACCATCGTCACCGCCATGGTCTCTCCCATGGCCCGGCCGAGCCCGAGCAGGGCGGCGCCGAGGATTCCCGGGCGCGCATAGGGCAGGACGGCGATGCGGATCGCCTCCCAGCGCGTGGCGCCGAGCGCGAGGGCGCCCTCGCGCAGCGCGGAGGGCACGGTCTTCAGCACCTCGCTCGTCACCGAGGCGACGGTGGGCAAGATCATGACCGCCAGGATGAGACCGCCGGCGAGGTGCCCGAGGCCGATGGTCGGGCCCTGGAACAGCGGCAAGAACCCGAGCGTGCGCTGGAGGAAGGGCTCGACAGTGCCGCGAAGCCACGGGACGAGGACGAACAGACCCCAGAGCCCGTACACGACGCTCGGGATGGCGGCCAGCGTCTCGATCGCGAAGGAGACGACCGGGCGCAGCCGAGGCGGGCCCATCTCGGACAGGAAGAGCGCGAGCCCGACCGACACGGGCACGGCCACCAGGATCGCGATGGAGCTCGTGACGACCGTGCCGTAGATGAACGGCAGGGCGCCGAAGGAGCCCGCCACCGGGTCCCAGTCCTGTACGAGCAGGAAGCGCAGCGCGCCCGCCGCGAGGGCCGGGCGCGCCACCTGTACGAGCTCCAGCACGATGACGCCCACCACCAGCAGGACCGCCCCGCCGAAGATGCCGAGCAGGGCGGCCCAGAGACGATCGCCGGTGTGCGCGCCTGCCGGGAAGCGCCGGGAAGGCGCTGTGAGCGCCGCCCCGTTGGCGGCGATGTCAGCGGGAGGCGGCAAGCGGGATGGGCTTTCCCTGGACGGTCAACGCCTGGAGCTTCTTCTCCACCTTCGCCACCACCGCCTTGGGGAGCGGAGCGTAGTCGAGCGGGCCCGCCGCGCCCTGGCCTTCGTGGATGGCCCACCACATGAAGTTGACGAGGGCCTCGCCCTTCGCCTGGTCGGCTTGGTCCTTGTACACCAGGAGGTATGTGAACGAGGCCATGGGGTAGGCGGTCTTCCCGGCGGCGTTCGTGATGGAGACGCGGAAGTCGTCCGGCATCTCGACGCCGGCCGCTGCCTCGGACGTGCCCTCGATGGAGGGCTTCACGAAGTTGCCGTCACGGTTCTTGATCGCAGCCATGGGGAGCTTGTTCTGGTTCGCATAGGCAAGCTCGACGTAGCCCAACGCTCCCGGCGTGCCCTTCACGAGTCCGGTGACGCCCTCGTTGCCCTTGGCGCCCAGACCTGCTGGCCACTTGACGCTCTTGCCGGCGCCAACCTTGGCCTTCCACTCGGGCGATACCTTGGCGAGGTAGTCGGTGAAGATGCTCGTCGTCCCCGAGCCGTCGGAGCGGTGGATGACCGCGATCGCCGCGCCGGGCAGCGTCACACCCGGGTTATCCTTCGCGAGCGCCTGGTCGTTCCACTTCGTGATGGTCCCCATGAAGATGCCCGAGAGGGTCTCGGGTGTGAGCTTGAGGCTCTCGACGGGTGCGTTGTAGGTGACCACGACCGCTCCCATCACGGTCGGGATGTGCACGATTCCTGGCGCCCTCGACAGCTCCTCTTCGGTCAGGGGGGCGTCGGATGCGCCGAAGTCGACGGTCTTCTCGGTGATCTGCTTGATCCCGCCGCCCGAGCCAATGGACTGGTAGTTGAAGCGGAGGTTTGGGTACTTCTTGTTGTAATCACTGAACCATTTGGAATAGAGCGGAAAGGGGAAGGTCGCGCCCGCGCCCGTCACGAGAAGGTTATCGGCGGCGAGCGTACCCACCCCGGCGACGGCGAGTCCGATGGCAATCAGTAATTTCTTCACGAGGGCCTCCCAGGTTGTTCTTGGAGCCGTTGTTTAGGCTCGGCAGGTGACGATTCCGTGACGCGAGCGTGAAGGTTGAGGAAATCGGCCGTCCCCGCGCTGCTCACCCCGCCGGCAGCCTGACCCAGAAGCGGGTGCCCCCTGCTCCGCTGTCGACGCCTACCTCCCCTCCCTGCGCCTGGGTCAGATGCTTCACGATGGCGAGCCCCAGGCCGGTGCCGCCCTGCTCGCGGCCACGGCCAGGATCGACGCGGTAGAAGCGCTCGAAGATCCGCGGCAGGTGGTGCCGGTCGATTCCAGGCCCCGTGTCCGCCACCGTGATGACGACCTCGTCCTCTTCCCGCGTGGCCCGGAGCGTCACGGTCCCACCGCCGGGCGTGTACTTGACCGCGTTGTCCACGAGGTTCACGAGCACTTGCTCGAGCGCGCGCGGGTCGGCGTAGGCGGCGAGGCCATCCGGCACGTCGCGGACGAGCCGCAGGCCCTTCTGCGCCGCGCGATCGGCGTGCAGGACGAGGACGCCCTGCGCCAGCTCGGAGAGCTCCACGCGGTCCAGCACCATCGTCCACTGGCCGGACTCGATGCGGGACAGGTCGAGGAGGTCCTGGGTGAGCCCGGCCAGCCGCTCGGCGTGGCGCGCGACCATGTCCACGAAGTGGCGGGCGCTCTCCGGGTCCGAGAGCGCGCCCCCGAGCAGCGTTTCGGCCGCACCGCGGATGGCGGCGACCGGCGTGCGGAGCTCGTGGCTGGCGTTGGCGACAAAATCGCGCCGGATGGCCTCGGCCCGCTTTGCCTCCGTGACGTCGCGCAGGAGCAAGAGCACCTCGCCTCGCAGGAGAGGGGAGAGGTGAGCGCGCCAGACGCGGCGGGAGGCGGGCGCCTCGAAGTCGAGCCGGCGGACGTGCCCCTCGAGCGCGCGCCGCACTGCTTCGGCCAGCTCGGCCGAGCGCATGATCTCGATGGGAGAGAGGCCGCTCGCGCGGCCACCAGGGGCGAGGGTCTCGAAGGCCGCGTTGGCGACCCGCACGGCGCCGTCCTTGTCGATCACGGCCGCGGCGTCCGGCAGCGCGGCGAGCAGCTCCCGCTCCGGCTCGTCCTTGCTCTTGGCGCGCTCCTCGCGCGTGTGGATGAGCCCGCCCAGGAGTTCCAGATCCGCCGGCAGCTCGGCGGGCGGCCCACCGGCGAGCTGGTCCTGGAGCGCGCGGATGGCCGCCGGGATCCTTTCACGGCCGAAGAGCACCGTCCTCCTTCACTTTCAGCTAACCTCGACCCTGCTCGGAGGGCTCCACCAGACGATACCCGACGCCGCGCACGGTCTCGAGCTGGTCGCGGGCGGGGCCGAGCTTCTCGCGCAGCCGCTTCACGTGCGTGTCGACGGTCCGGGTCTCGATCTCGCTCGACATCTCCCACACGTCCATGAGCAGCTGCTCGCGGGACTGCACCCGCCCGACCCGCGACATGAAGGTGACGAGCAGGCGGAACTCGAGCGGCGTGAGCACCACCTCCTCGTTCTCCACATACGCCCGGTGCGCCTCCACGTCCACCCGCAGCGGCCCGACCGGCTCGATCGGTGCGCCGGCGGGGGCCCCTGCACCGCTCCCCCGGCGCAGGACCGCCCGCACCCGGAGCACCAGCTCGCGCACGCTGAAGGGCTTCGTCACGTAGTCGTCGGCGCCGAGCTCGAAGCCGACCACCTTGTCCACCTCCTCCCCCCTGGCGGTGAGCATCATCACCGGCACGTGCTTCGTGCGCGGATCGGACTTCACCCCCCGGCATATCTCCGTGCCGGACACGTCCGGCAGCATCACGTCGAGCAGCACGAGATCCGGGACACGGCGGCGGAGCTGCTGCAGCGCCTCCTGGCCCGAGGCGGCGAGCAGGGTCTCGAATCCCGCCTGACGCAGGTTGAAGTCGAGCAGCGAGAGCAGGTCGCGCTCGTCGTCCACGATGAGGATGGCCGGCACGGCGGAATGCTACAACATGGCCCCGTGGCGAACCCGTGACGCCCGCGC
>JBGQLS010000377.1:0-6486 GCA_041500205.1 Anaeromyxobacteraceae bacterium
CGTGCTCCTGAAATGCGACGGCCGCCCGAAGGCGGCCGCGGCATCGACAGGCTGCTGGACGGCGAGAGCTACACCTTCGCCTTCCGCGTCGTCTTCTTCGCGATCTTCTTCGCAGCCGGTTTCTTCGCAGCGGTCTTCTTCGTCGCGGTCTTCTTCTTGGGAGCCATCTGTTCCCTCCGATGAGGAGTGGTGTCGTCCGGTCGGCAGAGCCGTCACCGGGTAATCCGAACCGCAGGTTAGCGCGCCGCGATCGCCGACGCAACTCGGCGTGCATGAATTTCGCACGCCATCGCATGCACGATTCGGGGTGTTCGCGCCCCGCTGGGCGCGCGCGATCGGGCTTCATTTGACCAATTGTGAGACCCTTGGGCACGCATGGCCCGGCGCCAGCGCGCGGCCCGTCCAGCTTGACACTCCCTCCGTCCATTCCTTAACTAGCGGCAACTGGCGACCTCACACCCCTCGCGAGAATTCCCACTCATGCTCACGCAGAAGCTGCTCGCCGTAACGAACCTCGGCGCCGACTGGGTGCTGTGGCTGCTCGTCTTCCTGTCCGTGGTCTCGGTCGGCATCATGCTCGAGCGCGCCGCGTTCTTCCTCTCGCGCCGTGTCTCGGACCCCGACCTCCTCTCGAGCCGTCTCCTCGCCGGCGACCTCGCCGGGGCCCGCCAGGCGGTAGAGGGGAGGCAGGGCATGGAAGCGGACGTGGTGCGTGCCGCCGTGGAGCACGCCGGCAAGGGGCCGGACGCCGTGGCGGAGATCGTGTACGCGCAGATGGAGCGGTCCCGCCTGGAGTACGAACGGCGGCTCGCCTTCCTGGGCACGCTCGGTAACAACGCGCCCTTCATCGGCCTCTTCGGCACGGTGCTGGGCGTCATCCGCGCCTTCTCCGACCTCGCCGCTCATCCGGGCGCCGCCGGCGCCGGCACCGTCATGGCGGGAATCTCGGACGCCCTCATCGCCACCGCCGTCGGCCTGTTCGTGGCCCTGCCGGCCGTGGTCATGTTCAACCTCTACCAGCGCTGGTTGCGCCGGACGAGCCAGCGTTCGTCGGTGCTGGGCCACGCGGTGGTCGCGTGGCTCAAGGCGCCGAGCGCGCCGAGGTGCTGACCATGGCTCTGCAGACGCCGGCGGGGTACGAAGGCGACGACGAGATGATCAGCGGCATCAACGTGACGCCGCTCGTCGACATCACGCTCGTCCTCCTCATCATCTTCATGGTCACGGCGACCTACATCGTCCGCGAGGCGATCGAGGTCGACCTTCCACGCGCCGCGCACGCCGGCGAGGCCACCGGCGCCACGCTGGCGGTGGTGGTGACGAAGGACGGGAGCATCTACCTCGACGGCGTGCGGCGCAGCGAGCAGGAGCTCCGGGCGCGCACGCGCGAAGCGGTGATCCGCGACCGGGATGCGCGCGCCATCATCAGCGCCGACAAGGCGTCGCTCCACGGCGCCGTGATCCACGTCATCGACCTCGTCAAGGGTGAGGGCGTGTCTCGGTTCGCCATCAACATCGAGAAGGAGCGGTGACGGGGCGCGTGGCGGTGCGGACGCCCCCCTTCGAGCGCGGGGGGGTACTGTCCTTCTACGGCGCCTCGCTCGCGCTCCACGCCGCGCTCATGGCCGCGATCCTCCTCGTGCGCCCGCCGGTCGAGCGGCGTGCGACGCCCGTGTCGGTCGAGATCATCGAGACTCTCCCCGCACGCGCACCCGAACCACCGCGCGACCCGCCGCGCCTTGAGGCGCCTCCGTTGCTCCGCCCCGCCAGACGGGTCGCGAAGGCCGCCAGTCCGCCCCTGCCGGAGGACGCGCCGGCGGCGACGCGCCAGGATGCGCCGCCCCCGCCAAACGCGCCGCCCTCCGAGGACGCCAAGCCGGGACCCGTCCGGATCGGCGTCTCCATGTCCTCCACCACCGCCGCCAGCGGGCAGTCAGCGCCGACCGGCAACACGCTCTACGGCAGGCCGGCGGCGCAGGCGGGAGAACCGGAGGAAGGCAGCCCTCCCCCATCCCGGCGCTATGCTCCTCCGTCCCAGGTGACGAGCCTGCCCGAACCGCTGGGCTGCGACATCCCGAAGTCAGAGTATCCCGAGGAGGCGAGGCGCCTCGGGATCGAGGGCGAGGTGAAGCTCCGGCTCGTCGTCGACGAGGACGGCGTCGTGAAGGAGGTGAAGGTGCTGCGCGATCCCGGACACGGCTTCGGGCCGGTGGCCCAGCGCTGCGCCAAGTCCTATTGCCGCTTCCGGCCCGCCAGGAAGAACGGCGAAGCGGTCGCGACGGAGATCCCGTACACCATCCGGTTCGAGCTCTAGCAAGGAATCGGCGGCGATGCGTCGTCGATTCCATTGGAGGCGGGTCGGCCCAGCCGGTTCCGCGACTGACGCGCCTTTCGCCGCTCTTCGATGCTCGCAAACGCAGTCCTCCGGAGGGGAAGACGTGACGCCGAGGCTTCCTGCCACGGATCGAAGGCCGTCGCGGCAAGGGTGTTCAGTATCCGTGGCCCCACTCGTCGGCGCGGCGCAAGCCGAGCACCCGATAGTCCCGCTCCTCGATGGCGCGCACCACCAGCGCCCGATTCCGGTACATCGACCGCTTTTCGTAGTTGTCGATTGCGAGCGCGGCGTGAAAGAGGAGGCCGCAGAAGAGCAGCGCTCCGAACGCCGCGGCGAAGTGCGGCCGGGAGGCCAACAGGCGCTCGACGCAGAAGAATGAGTAGAGAAGCGCCACCGGGAAGACCAAGTAGAAAGTATGGGAGGAGGGCCCCTTCACCGACAAGGAGAAGGAGAGCCACACCAGCGCCATGACACCTACGGTGAAGTTCCTGGCTCGTGTCCACTCGGGCGAGCCGCGGCGGAACAGAGACCAGCCGTACCAGGCGATCTGTGATCCCCCGGCAACGAGGAGCAGGAGCACGAAGGGAACCACCCAGGGGTGGTCCTTCATGAACGCCAGCCGTGTCTGGAAGCTTGAGCCGATCATGTAGGGCACCTCAAAGCTGGCGAAGCCCAGGAAGCGCACGGCGACGGTGCCGATCTGGCCGAGGTTACCCGGGCTCCACGCCAGGTTCCGCCCCACGCCTCCGCCGCCAGCGGCACCCCACCAAAGGAAGGTGGGGAGGAGCGTCGCGGCGCCGAGGAGCAGCCCTCCGGCACAGGCACCGGCGCCGCGTGCGGCGACGTACCGGTCTTCGCGCCAGAGCCGCTGGAGCGAGAGGAGCGTGACCGGCGGGAGCAGCACCCAGGAGAGGTGCAGTTGCATGATGGAGGTGGTGGCGACGCCCTGCAGGAACAGGGCGAGCCAGGCGGGGAGGATGCGCCGTTCGAAGATGCCGAGCGCCTCGTAAGCGCCGACGAAGAAGAGGACGGCGAACGGGAGCACGTAGGAAGGGTTCACCACACGTGTACCGTAGACCAGCGCCCATGGACAGGTGAGAATCCAGCCCCACGTGAACCAGGCCGGGATGCCGGGAAAACGCCGAGAAGCGTACCAGGCGAGGAGCGCCAGCGCGCCGAAGGAGAGGAGGTTCAGGAGGAGCGCCGGCGCCTCGGGCAACCCGGTCAACCGGAGCGGCAGCCCTACCATGAGTGCCTGTAGCGCGCCCGGGATCTGCGAGTTGGTGTAGACGACATCCGGCCCCAGGTAAGGCCACTGGCCGGTGGTGCAGTACTTGAGCCCGAGCAAGTAGATCTGCTTCTCGTCGGGGAACCAGAACTCGGCGACGAGCCCGTAGCCCGTTCGCAGGGCCAGGAGCGTGGGCAGGGCGATACAGAGAATTCGCCCGCGGCTCATGAGGCTGGCCATGTTGCCATCGTAGCCGCGGCGGGGGAAGCGGCCCGGCGCAACGCTGCGGCGTCGCGAACCCAAGCTTAGCTAGGGGAGCAGTGCCGCGCCGATGACGCCCGCGTCGTCTCCGAGGAAGGCCCGCTCGAAGGAGAGCCCCACCGCCGCGCTGCGCGAGACCCTCGCGTCGAAGACCTCTCGCAGCCGCCTCAGGAGCTCCGGGCAGCCCAGGATGACGCCGCCACCCAGGATGACGCGCGCCGGGTTGAGGAGCGTGACGAGCGACGCGATGGCGTTCCCGAGCAAGTCGGCGACCTCTTCCCACAGGGCGCGCGCGTAGGGGTCACCGCGTGCGCACGCGGCGTCCAGCACCGAGGCGTTGACGCCGTCGAGATCGCCCTGGACGGCGTCGCGAACGAGGGACACCGCACCGGCCGCGAGCTCCTCCCGTACCCGCGCTGCGATGTTCATGCCGCTCGCGTAGGCCTCCAGGCAGCCCAACTCGCCGCAGCCGCAGCGGCGCACGGGGGTGTCCGGCCGCATGGGACGCACCTTCACGTGCCCGAGCTCGCCCGCCACGCCGTGGTGGCCGTCGTGGAGCCGTCCGCCCAGGATGAGTCCGCACCCGACGCCCGAGCCGACGAACACCAGCGCCACGTCATCCACCCCGCGAGCGGCCCCGAAGCGCCGCTCACCCCAGGCGGCCGCGGAGAGATCGTTCGCGATGCGGATCGGCACGCCCAGCTCCCGCTCGAGGAGCTCGCCGAACGGGACGTCGCGCCAGCCCAGGTTCGGGGCGTTGAGCACGACCCCGGTGCGCCCCATGCACTGGCCCGCCACCCCCACGCCGACGTGGCCGAAGGTGCCCGGCGCGGTGCCCGCCGCCACGCCCGAGCGGCGCACGGCGTGCGCGACCACCTCGACCACGGCCTCCGGCGTGCGCTCGCGATGAAGCTCCTTGTGCGCTGCCACGATCTCGCCCGTGTCCCGGTCAACCACCGCAGCGCGGGCGTTGGTCCCGCCGAGATCGACTCCCATTGCGAACGCCGCCATGCCGGATTCCCTCCAGGCCGTATCCCGGGCTTCAGACCCTTAGACGCGGACGGCCCGGAGGCCCGCGGCCGAGAGGACGTGACGCGAGTCGGACCCGCTCAAGCACCGAGCTCCTTCTTCAACTCCTCCACCTTCCCGGTCACGAGCCTTGCGATCTCCTCCAGGCGGCGCTCGCTCGTCGCCTCGAAGCGGAGCACGAGCAGGGGCTGCGTGTTGGAGGCGCGCACGAGGCCCCAGCCGTCGGGGAACGTCACCCGCACGCCGTCGACCGTGACGGCCTCGTAACGGGCGGCGAACCACTCCTGGGCGCGGCGGACGATCTCGAACTTCTTGTCCTCGGGGCAGTCGAAGCGGATCTCCGGCGAGGCGAAGGTCTTCGGCACGTCCGAGAGCAGCGAGGAAAGGGGCGCGTCGGTGCGCGACAGGAGCTCGAGGAAACGCCCCGAGGAGTAGATCCCGTCGTCGAAACCGAACCAGCGGTGCGCGAAGAAGATGTGACCGCTCATCTCGCCGGCGAGGAGCGCGCCCTCCTCCTTCATCTTGGCCTTGATGAGGCTATGGCCCGCCTTCCACATGATGGGCCTCCCCCCCTTCTTGGCGATGTCGTCATAGAGGTTCATCGAGCACTTCACCTCGCCGACGATGGCCGCGCCGGGGTTCTCCTCCAGGAGCGCGCGGGAGAAGAGGATCATCAGCTGGTCGCCCCACAGCACGCCGCCCCTCTCGTCCACCGCGCCGACGCGGTCGGCATCGCCGTCGTAGGCGATGCCCACGTCCGCCTTCACTTCCAGCACCTTCTTCTTCAGCTGCTCGAGGTTCTCTTCGACGGTGGGATCGGGGTGGTGGTTCGGGAAACGACCGTCCATCTCGACGAAGAGCGGGACGACCTCGATGCCGAGCGCCTTGAAGATCGGCACCGCGACGACGCCGCCGGTGCCGTTGCCGGCGTCCACGACCACCTTGAGCTTGCGGGGGCCGAAGCTCAGGTTCTGGCGCACGTACTCCTTGTAGGGCGTGACGATGTCGTGGACCCTGGTCGTGCCCTTGCCGTGGATGAACTTCTCCGAATCGACCATCCGGCGCAGCTCCTGGATACCTGCGCCGTGCAGCGTGGTCTTGCCCACGCCGACCTTGAGGCCGTTGTACTCCGCCGGATTGTGCGACCCCGTGATCATGCAGAGCCCGTCCACGTCGAGCGTGCAGGCCGCGAAGTAGGTGAGCGGCGTGGGGACGACGCCGACGTCGACGACGTCCACGCCGGTTGCGTTCAGCCCGGTGATCATCATCTCGGCGAAGCGCCCGCCCGAGAGGCGGCAGTCGCGCCCGACCACCACCTTGGAGCCGCCTGCCTTTCGCACCATCGTGCCCAGGCCCTTCCCGACGAGGTGTACCGCCTCGTCCGTCATGTCCCGGTCGACGACTCCGCGGATGTCGTACTCGCGAAAGAGTGTGGAAGAGATCCTGGTCGTCATGGAGTTTCGAGACCTCCGCGCCTATGGAATGTAAGACGACGATGGCGCGTTCGTCACAGCAGGTCCAGCCGCCCGCGCCGCTTCAGCTCGTCAACCGCCTTGCGGACGTCTTGCGCCTTGTCGCGGCGGCAGACCAGCACGGCGTCGCCGGCGTCCACTGCGATCACGTCGTCTAGGCC
>JBGQLS010000378.1:0-6444 GCA_041500205.1 Anaeromyxobacteraceae bacterium
GACCGAGAGCCCGTACCCGGTGATGGAGGCCCCGATGCGCGGGATGACCACGCCGACACCGGAGACCTCCGCGCCCTTGTAGAAGATGCGCGGCGCGTCGCGCGCCAGGACGAGGTTGCAACGGAGCGTGTCCAGGACCTGTGCCTCGTGCAGGTGCGCCCTTGCGGCCTCGACGAGCCGCCGCGTCGAATAGAGCTTGCGGTTGCGTGAGAGGATGACGATGCGGAACCGGCCCGCGCGACGTTTGCGCCGCTTCGGGCCCTTGGGGGCGTCGTCCTTGGGCTCGGGGCTGGTGGCAGGCAATCCGGCCGAGCTTAGGCGTGGCGCAGGGCGGCGGCAACATCGCCGAGCTGCAGACTCGGGATGCGCACGCTCCCAAGCCCGGAACACCCTCCGACTCGCGCCTGGACGACCTCCGCGAGCACCGAAACGCACGAGGCGCGGCGGAGTCATTCGTTGATCCCCCCGCCAGCCGCTGCTAGAAACCAGGTCTTCCCCGAGGTCTCAATTGGCCGTGGATTACAAGGACACCGTCCACCTTCCGAAGACCGGCTTTCCCATGAAGGCGAACCTGCCCCAGCGCGAGCCGGAAATCCTGCGCGCGTGGGAGGAGGAGAAGGTCTTCGAGAAGATGGTGGCGCAGAACGCGGCGCGGCCCGGCGGGCGGAAGTTCGTCCTCCACGACGGCCCGCCCTACGCCAACGGCGACATCCACATCGGCCATGCGCTGAACAAGATCCTGAAGGACCTCATCGTGAAGTACCGCGCCATGCTGGGCGAGGCGGCCGACTACGTCCCGGGCTGGGATTGCCACGGCCTCCCCATCGAGCAGAAGGTCGACAAGGAGCTCGGCGCGAAGAAGCGCGAGATGAGCCGGGCCGACGTCATCGCGGCTTGCCGGCGCTACGCGCTCAAGTGGATCGACCGGCAGCGCGAGTCCTTCAAGCGGCTGGGCGTGTTCGGGCGCTGGGACACCCCCTACATGACCATGGCGCGTGGCTACGAGGCGGAGATCGTCCGCACGCTCGCCCGCGTCGCCGAGCAGGGTTTCCTGTTCCGCGGCAAGAAGCCGGTCTACTGGTGCATCACCGACCGCACGGCGCTCGCCGAGGCCGAGGTCGAGTACGCCGACCACACCTCGCCCTCCGTCCACGTGGCGTTCGACCTCGTCTCGGCGCTCCCCCACGGCAAGCTCGCCGGGCGCAAGGCGAAGCTCGTCATCTGGACGACCACGCCCTGGACGCTACCAGCCAACCTGGCGGTGGCGGCGCACCCGGAGCTCACCTACGTCGCCTACGACCTCCACGGCTCGGCGCTCATCGTGGCGAAGGACCTCCTCGCCCCGTTCCTCGCCGCCGTCGCGCCGGGCGAGCTCGTGACGGAGCAGAAGCCGGTGCCGCACTCGCCCCAGGCGCACGAAGCCGCCACGGGGGGCGGCGCCGTCGCCACGGTGGCGGACCTCGCCGATCCGAAGAAGGTGCTCGCCCACTTCGAGGGAAAGGAGCTGGAGGGGTTGCGCTACCGCCACCCCTTCATGCCCCGCGAGAGCCCCGTCATCCTGGGCGAGCACGTGACGCTGGAGGCCGGCACGGGCCTCGTCCACACCGCGCCCGGGCACGGCCAGGAGGACTTCGAGGCCGGGCAGCGCTACGGGCTCGAGGTGATGAACCCGGTGGACGGGACAGGGCACTTCACCGCCGAGGCGGGCAAGTACGCCGGGAAGCTCATCTTCGACGCCAACAAGGAGATCGTGGCCGACCTGCACGCCTCCGGGCACCTGCTCTCGGATCCCAAGGCGTCCCTGCGCCACAGCTACCCGCATTGCTGGCGGTGCCACAACCCGGTCGTCTTCCGCGCCACCGATCAGTGGTTCCTCGCGCTCGAGCACGCCACCCTGCGAGAGCGCACCCTCTCGGAGATCCGCAACGTGCAGTGGATCCCGGCCTGGGGCGAGGAGCGCATCTCGAACATGATCGAGCACCGTCCCGACTGGTGCCTCTCGCGCCAGCGCACCTGGGGCGTACCCATCCCGGTCTTCTACTGCGAGGGCTGCGGCGAGCCGCTCGTCTCGCCCGCCGTGATGTTGCGCGTGGCCGACGCCTTCGAGGAAGAGGGAATCGAGGCCTGGTACACGCGCGACCCGACCACCCTCACCGGCGACGCCCAGTGCGGGAAGTGCGGCGGCGCGAAGTTCCGCCGCGAGCAGGACATCCTGGACGTGTGGTGGGACTCGGGCGTGTCCTGGGCGGCGGTGGCGGCCAAGAACCCAGGCATGGGCGTCCCGGTCGACCTCTACCTCGAGGGATCGGACCAGCACCGCGGCTGGTTCCACAGCGCGCTCCTCACCGCGATGGCGACCCGCGGCGCCGCGCCCTACCGAGCGGTCCTGACGCACGGCTTCGTCCTCGACGGGCAAGGCCGCGCCATGTCGAAGAGCGTCGGGAACGTCGTCGCGCCCGAGGAGATCATGAAGAAGTACGGCGCGGACATCCTGCGCCTGTTGGTGGCCTCGGCCGACTACCGCGAGGACGTGCGCCTCTCCGCCGAGATCCTGGCCGGGCTGGCCGAGGGCTATCGCAAGATCCGGAACACCATCCGCTGGGCGCTCGGGAACCTCGACGGCTTCGACCCCGCCACGCAAGAGGTCCCGGTGGCCGAGATGGAGCCCATCGACCGCTGGGCGGTGGCGCGGCTCGCGGATTGGGTGGCCAAGGTCAAGAAATCCTACCAGGACTACGAGTTCCACATCGCCTACCACGCGACGATGCAGTTCTGCGCGGTGGAGCTCTCGGCCCAGTACTTCGACATCATCAAGGACCGGCTCTACACCGCGAAGAAGGACGGCCAGCCGAGGCGCAGCGCCCAGACGGTGCTCCACCTCATCGCGGGAGACCTCGTGCGGATGCTCGCGCCCGTGCTCTCCTTCACCGCCGAGGAGGCCTGGAGCTTCCTCCCGGCGCCGGCGACGAAGAGCGTCTTCTACGCCGGGTTCCCGGAGCGGGACCGACCTGCCGACGCCGATGCGCTCGAGGCGCGCTACGGGCGGCTCCTGGTGTTGCGGGAAGTCGTGCAGAAGGCACTCGAGCAGGCGCGCCAGGCGAAGCTCATCGGCTCGGGCCTGGAGGCGATGGTGACCTTGCGGGCGGAGGGCGACGACCTCGCGCTCCTCGAGTCGGCGAAGGCCGAGCTCCCGGCGGTCTTCATCGTCTCGAAGGTGCTCCTCGAGCGCGGTCCGCTCGCCGCCGAGGTGGCGAGGGCTCCGGGCCTGAAGTGCGCGCGCTGCTGGGGCTTCTTCGAGGACGTGGGCAAGGACGCCCGCCACCCCGAGGTGTGCGCCAAGTGCGCCAAGGCGCTCCCATGAGCCGTCGTCCCTTCAGCAAGTGGAAGCTGCTCGCGATGGTCTTCGGGCTCGGGCTCGTCGTCGACCAGGTGACGAAGTTCCTGGCTGTCGACCGGCTCACGGTCGCCCTCTCACGCGTGGGCGCCCATACGCTGGGCGAGAAGATGGCGGCCTTCTGGCGCCTCCGGTACCTGGAGCCGCTCGCCACCGAGCCCTACTACGTATACCGGCCGCTCTGGCGCATGAACTACGTGGAGAACCCCAACGCCGCCTTCGGGTTCATGGCGTTCGTGCCGGCCGACACGCGCTACCGGCTCTTCCTCGTCATCTCGGTCCTCGCGGTCGGCTTCGTCTTCTACTACTACCGCAAGCTCGAGCCAGGGCAGCGCTTCCTCCAGATAGCGCTCGCCTTCGTGCTGGCGGGCACCGTCGGGAACCTCGTGGACCGCCTGGCGCGCCGGTACGTCATCGACTTCATCGACTGGTACTGGTGGAACCGCCCCGACCTGCGCTGGCCGACGTTCAACATGGCCGACTCGCTCCTCGTGGTGGGCATCGCCCTGCTGCTGGTACACCCGTCCCCCGGGCGAGCGAACACGCAGAAGCTGGGTGACCTCGGGAAGAAGCGGGCTGCCTCGCGGGTCTGATAGACCGATGCTACCTGTCCTGTTCACGCTCTCCGTCCCAGCGGTCTGGGCGAAGCCGCTCCTCGTCTTGGCGCTCCTGGGCGTCGCCATGGCTCGGGCCTGGTCGTTCCGGCGCCGGGAGACCGAAGGGCAGCGCCCCGGGTGGGGTGCCGCGCTCTGGGACGACAAGGTCATGCTGGCCGTGCTCGCCGCGGCCGGGGCCGCGGTGTGGAAGGCGGGGTTCCTCGACGAGGACCTCGCGCTGCCCCTGCACACTTACGGACTCATGATCGCGTCCGGCTTCGTGGCCGCGATCTGGCTCGCGCAGCGGGAAGCGCGCCGCCAGGGTCAGGACGCCGAGCGCCTCGGCGACCTCGCCTTCTGGATACTCGTCTCGGCGCTGGTCGGGAGCCGGCTGTACTTCATCGCGGTGAACTGGGGCGACTACTTCGGCGACAGCGCCTGGGTACCTTTTCACGGCGCTCGCATCCCGCGCGTGCTCGCCATCTGGGAGGGAGGGCTCGTCTTCTACGGCGGGTTCATGGGCGCCGCGCTCACCGCCTGGTGGTACATGCGCCGCAACGGCATGCGGTTCCTCCCCTACACCGACACGATCATCCCCTCCGTGGCCATCGGCCATTTCTTCGGGCGCCTGGGCTGTTTCGCCGCGGGCTGCTGCTGGGGTGCGGTGTCGCACTCCCACCTCCCCTGGCTCGCCAAGTTCCCGCCGGCTTCCCTCGCGTATCAGGCGTTCGCGGGCCGGGCCAACGCGGCCGAGCTGCTCGCTCCCGACAGGCTCACCACCATGCCGGTGCACCCGACACAGCTCTATGAATCCTTGGGTGAGCTGACGCTCTTCGCGGTGCTCGTCCTCGTCGTGCGGCCGAGCAAGCGCTTCCACGGCCAGGTATTCGCGACCTGGCTCATGGCCTACGCCCTCCTGCGCACGGTGGTGGAGCTCTTCCGCGGTGACATCGAGAGGGGCGTCGTGGCCGGTCTCGGCGTCGGCCAGTGGACCTCGATCGCGATCTTCGCCATCGGCGGCGTGGTGTGGGCCATCGGCCGCCGGCAGAGCGCGGTGGCGCGCGAGGAGCGCGCTGCGCTCGCCACGTAGACTGCTCCACGGATCGTCACCGGCGGGCGCATGAGGCGCGCGACCCGCCGCAGCGCCCTCGCCCGCCCGCTCGACAGCGTCCGCGTGCCCCACTAGATTGGCCGGACCGTGGCGCCCCAGCCCCCGAAGCCCGGAATCAAAGGCGCTTCGAGCGTCCCGCTGGACGCGCGCGCGCGGGAAGAGCTGGAACGGCAGGATCGCCACCGCACCGAGGAGCTCCTCGACGCCTGCGAGAAGGTGGAGGAGGAGCTCGAGAAGCTCAAGGGGCGCTTCGAGCTGTACTTCCTCGGGATCGATCGGCGCGAGCCGGCCCGTGAGCGCGAGGAGATAAAGCGTCGTGTGGCGCGGTTGAAGGGCGAGTTCACGCGCAATACCGGTCTGCGCTTCCGGATCGAGACGCTGCACGCGCGCTTCATCTCGTACGAGCGCATGTGGACGCGGAGCGCGCGTGAGAAGGAAGAAGGCACCTACCGGCGAGACCTGATCAGGGCGCGGAGGAAGGCGGAGCTCGAAGCCAAGCGGGGCGGGGAGAGGCGACAGGACGCGAAGACCGCCGGGGCCTCCCCACCACAGGAAGCAGCGGCGCCGGCGGCGGGCGTGCCTGCCCCTGTCGCGGTGGCGCCTGCTCCCACGCCCGAGCCAGGCCCGATCGTTCCTGCAGCGGTCGTCCCCACGCCGGCCGAGGCGAAGCGGCCCCTTCCCGTCCCGGCGCCGCGGCCTGCCCCGCCGCTGCCCTCGGGCATGAGCGAGCAGCAGCTTCGGGCGCTCTATGAGGCTTACGTGGCGGCGAAGAAACGCTGCAACGAGGACGTCTCTCGCGTCTCCTACGACGCGCTCGCGAAGAGTGTCGCGAAGCAGGTGCCGGAGCTCATCGCGAAGTACAAGGCCAAGACGGTCGAGTTCAAGGTCGTGATCAAGGACGGCCACGCCATACTGAAGGCCGTCCCGCGCACCTGACTTGACCCCGGTCAGCCCTGGAACCGGATGTTTCACGCGGCGTTGCATGGAACGGTAGGTGCGCTGTTGCCCGGCCCTGCCATTTTCCAGTGGGTGAAGTCTCCACGCCAGGTGACTGGGCGAGAATGACCCACCTCTCACGAGGCGTGTAGGCCCCAACGGCCCGGCACGTCCTTGATCGGTGTCATCGTCCGGGGAGGTGACGCGGCGTCGTGGTGTGCCTAGCGTTTGGTGCGGCTGCACGAGGGGGTGCCGACATGCCGAAGGTCGGACTCGTCATGGTCGTCCTTGCGCTCGGCGCCTGCACTGGTCGCAGCGCGCTCGAAGTCAAGCGCCAGCGATGGGACGTGGAGCGGCGCGGGCTCGAGGAGCAGCTCGACCAGCTTGAGGAGCGGCTGCTCACCGAC
>JBGQLS010000379.1:0-6420 GCA_041500205.1 Anaeromyxobacteraceae bacterium
CGATCCGTTGCGGACCCCTCGGCACTGTCGGCGACCTGGATCTGGACCGGTGTTCCCGCGGCGCCGTCCGCCCCGACGTCTGCGATCGCGAGGTACCGGCGCAGTGCGCCCTGCGACGCTTCCCCTGGCTCCACGAGCTGGCGGACGGGGCCGACCGTGTCGACGACGGCAGCGCCCGCCGGGTTCGCCATGAACCGCGCGATCGGCTCCCGCGCGCCCCCGCCGTCGGGCTGGCTGGAGAGAAGCAGCACGTACGGCTTTTTCGGCTCGAGCCCGGTCACCGCGGCCTGAACTACCTGGATGAGCCCTTGGTCGAAGAGCGCAACGGTCGTGGCGGGGCCTCCGCCGCGCACCGACGCGAGCCTTAGGTGCGTGGCAGTGGCGACCGACGACAGCGGCTTCAGGTTCTGCACCGAGGCACCGTCGGGAACGGCGCGAGGGACGTAGACGAGGGCCTGCCCCGCGTGCCCGCCCGGGATGACGGCGATGACCTTCTGGGCGGCGGTGTCGATGGCGACGACGGCGTCCGCGTTCTCGAGCGCCACGTACATGCGCGTCCCGTCGCCCGAGGGCCACATTCCGTGCGGGAGGTCGCCGGTCGGGATGGTCGCCACGAGCTCGAAGTCGCTCGTCCGGTACGCGTTCACCTGGTTTAGGCCGCCCACGGTCACGTACGCGAGCTGCCCGGCTTTCGTCCTCGCGAAGTTCACGTGGTTCGTGAGCGGGCCGGGCGAGAACGTCTTCAGGTGGCGGAAGGGAGGCCTCGCCTCGAAGACCATCGCGCGGCCGACGTCCTTGAGTGTGAGCCACACCTGCTGCCCATCCGGCGTGGCCGCGATATTGGGGCAAAAGGGCGACTCCTGCTCGAGGTGCCCGGCAATCTTGTGGTCCGCAGTGGCGATCGCTAGGGTCTCCGGCGAGAAGCTCGAGCACACGAAGGCGTAGCGCCCATCGGGCGAGAAGACGACCATCCCGGGTCCGTTGGGGACCCGGATCCGCGTCTTCTCCGCATACGTTCTCCCGTCGAGCACCGCGACGTAGTCCTCGCCGCGGACGCTCACCCAGATCTCGCGGCCGTTCGGCGTATAGAACGCCTCGTGCGGCGAGCGCCCGACGTAGGTCACGTGCTTCACCGCGTTCGTCGCGGTGTCGACGAAGGTGACGGAGTTCGAGCCGACAGAGACAACGGCGAGGGTGTGATGGTCCGGCGAGAACCCGAGGCCGTGGACCAGGAGCTGGCCCTTGTAGAGCGGGCTCAGGCTCGCGGGCTGTGCGTCGCCGAGCTGAATGACGCCGAGGTTCCGGTTCGTGGACGGGTCGATGACCGAGACCGTGTTCGAGTACTGCTCGGCGACGTAGACGCGGTCGCGCCCGCTCACCGGCACGTCGGGCGCGCTCGCGGGGAGCGGGGCCTGGCCGGCGAGGGCGAGCAGCGGGCACGTGAGTGTCGCCAGCGAGGTCAGGGCGAGCCTGCGCATAGGTGCTTCCTCCTTCACTTCGTCGCGGCGTTCGAGGGGGGCCGCCCATCGAGGATGGACTGCATGACGGCGATCTCCTGTCGCTGCTCGACGATGATTCCCTGGGCGAGCCGCCGCAGCCGCTCGTCCTTCCCGAACCCGCAGCTCGGCAAGCGCCATGTCCACCGCCCCCTGGTGGTGGGGGATCATCATCCGGGCGAAGTCGCGGTCGGGGTCGCCGGTCGGCGGGACGTCCATCCCGACGTCCATCCGGCGCATGGCGTCGTCCATCATCGACATGAACGTGTCGGCGCCGGCCATCCCTGAGCCGGCGTGGGGGGGCGCCGCCATCTTCATCTCGTGGGCCTCGGCGTGCGGTGGGCCTCGGCCGAGCAGCACTGCAATCGCGGTCACGGCCGCGAGCGCACCGGCGACGCGAATGAATCCGGCGGCGTCGGAGGGCAGAGACGCTGGGCTGTGGTTCACAGTTGGTTCCGAGTCTCTTGGGCCCGAGCTCACCACAGCGAGGCGTCCGTGCGCACCACCTCCTGATCTCTTGGTGGTGCGCCAGCCACAGCCAGAAGGGTCGGGCCGGATCCCGGTGCGGCGCGCTGGGGCCACACGGTCGAGCCCGAAGGGACGCGGCCCCCCGGGTCGAGCCCGGAACATCGTCGACGTCGACGAGGGGTGCCCCGTCGATCGCGCCGGGCGCGCTGCCGATGCGGGCCTGTACCACGGCGCGGCGTCCACCCTCCGCCAGCCAGGCCGGCTTCGGCTGTCCGTCCCGAGAATACCGAAGTGACCGCCATCACGGGGATTTTCGTGGGGCACGGGCTCATGCCAGCACGTGCCTGGGGCCACTGAGGTGGGGTAGCTTGCTGCCCTCATGAAGGCAGTCCTCTTCGCCCTCGTCGCCTCTCTCCGCGCTAGCTTCCGATCGCGAGCCGCCCTGCAGCTCGAGATCCTCGCCCTGCGGCACCAGCTCGTCGTGTATCAGCGGCGCCACGCGCGAGCGCGCATCGAGGTCCCCGACCGCCTTCTCTGGGCGTGGCTGTCCCCGAAGTGGACTGGCTGGCGGAACGTTCTCGTCTTTGTCAAGCCGAGCACCGTGATCGCCTGGCGGCGCCGCAGGTTCCGCGACCATTGGGCTCGCCTCACCCACCAAGGAGAGCTCGGCAGACCCACTGTGCCCAAGGCGGTCAAGGACCTCATCCGCAAGATTTCGAGCGCGAACCCGCGCTGGGGCTCCCCTCGCATTGTCGGCGAGCTCGCCAAGCTGGGCATCCACGTGGCCAAGGCCACGGTCGAGAAGTACATGATCCGGCCAAAGAAGCCGCCATCGCCGTCCTGGCGGGCCTTCCTCGACAACCACGTGAAGGACCTCGTGTCCGTCGACTTCTTCGTGGTCCCCACCGTGACCTTCAGCGTCCTGTTCGTCTTCGTCGTGCTCGTTCATGCTCGGCGCCGGATCGTGCACTTCAATGTGACGGAGCACCCGACCGCCCAGTGGACGGCCCAGCAACTCTCCGAGGCGTTTCCTTGGGAGTCGGCGCCGCGCTACCTGATCAGGGATCGCGATCGGGCCTACGGCTCTGCCTTCCGAACGCGGGCGGAGTCCATGGGCATCGTAGAAGTGCCCACCGCTCCTCGAAGTCCCTGGCAGAACCCGTTCGTCGAGCGGGTGATCGGCAGCATCCGTCGCGAGTGCCTGGACAACGTCATCGTCCTCGGCGAGCGGCACCTGCGGAGGCTCCTCGGCGACTA
This sequence comes from Anaeromyxobacteraceae bacterium, assembly GCA_041500205.1. Lineage (GTDB taxonomy): Bacteria > Myxococcota > Myxococcia > Myxococcales > Anaeromyxobacteraceae > Anaeromyxobacter_A. Next base: position 3,222 of record JBGQLS010000379.1, read on the forward strand.
CTTGGAGCATTATCACCGCTGGCGTTGCCACCGCTCGCTCGACATGGACTGCCCGGAACCTCGGTCTGTGCAAGGGCCCGAACACGGACACGTCCGCGAGGTCGCCGAGGCTGGCGGCCTCTACCGCCATTACGAGCGACGCGCGGCCTGAGCGGCTGAGCCGTCAGACGTGTTCAGCCCCGCGTTCTGGGCCGGCACGCCGTGCCGCACGTGCGCCTTCAAGGGCGTTCCCGCTCGGCTCCGGCCCTTCGAACTACACCATCAACCATCAACCTCGTGTCGCCTCTCGCCCCGAGGCCTGGTCGGACGTCGCGACAGGTTTTCGGGACGGACAGCCGAAGATGCCGGGGGCTTATTGCCGATCGTGTTCTGGCACCTGACGGGCTCGCCATGAGCACCGCGCCGCGCCACGTCGTTCACCAATAGTCGCGACTGACGACGGCCCCCGACGCCTGCCTGACCCGAGGCTACGGGGTGGCGGGCCCAGGAGGAGGCGCCGCGGGCGCCAGCACCACGCGGTTGCGGCCGTCGGTCTTGGCCCGATAGAGAGCCATGTCGGCCGAGTGCAGCAGCGGCACCGCCACCTGGTTGGGGCCAGGGGCCATGGCGGCGGCGCCGATGCTCACCGTGACCACGCCGGACGGCGACAGCACGTGCGGCGTGCCCAGCTTCTCGATGGACACCCGGATCGACTCGGCCAGGCCCTGGGCGGCCTCGGCGCCGGTGTCCGCCAGCACCAGGGCGAACTCCTCGCCGCCGTACCGGGCGGCCAGATCGCCGGCCCGCCGGGCGCAGGACTGGAGGACCCCCGCGATGCTCTTGAGGCACTCGTCGCCGGCCTGGTGACCGTAGTGGTCGTTGAACTTCTTGAAGTGATCCACGTCGATCATGAGCAGCGCCAGCGGCCGCACGTGGCGCGAGGCCCGCAGCCACTCCTCGGCCAGTACGTCATCGAAGCGGCGGCGGTTGGCGAGGCCGGTGAGACCGTCGGTGATGGAGAGGACCGCCAGCTTGCGATTGGCCTCATGCAGCTCCGCGGCCCGCTCGGCCTCGCGGCGGCGCGCCTGCCACCAGCCGCCCAGCAGCACCACGAAGAGAAACCCCATGGCGCCGACGATGAGCTGCTCCAGGACGCCGAAGCCGCGCAGCGGATCGACGAAGCCCACCAGCCGCCAGGCGCCTTCGGGATCCCGCCAGTCGATCACGGCCGACACCAGCTTGAGCGACCGGCCCCCCTCCTTGATCCAGCCGCTCCCGTCCACCTCCAGCGCCCGCGGCGGCTCCTTCTCGAAGGCCTTGCTGGTCCGCCGGTCCTGCCTGACGGCCCCCAGGTCCGGCCGGGTGCCCAGCGCCCGGAACCGCCAGGCGGCCACGTTCGACGCGAAGACCACGCCCTCCGGCGAGACCACGGCCAGCGGGGTGGGCTCCTTCTCGAGCAGCTGATCGACCTCCTCGAAGCCGAGCTTGGCGACCACCACGCCGATGACCCCGGTCAGGGGCGGCGCGGCCTCCGCCGCGGGCGGCCTGGGCGCCAGCGCCTGCGACGGCCTGGCGCCCGCCACCTCCGGGTCTTGGATCGGAGTGGCGACGTAGAAGCCGCGCTCCCCGTTGACGCTCCCAACCGCGGCGTACATGTTGGGGATGCCGGCCACGGCGGCCTTGATGTAGGGGCGAAAGGCCAGGCTGCGCCCCACCCCGGACATGCCGGAGCTGATGTAGTAGGCCGCGATGACGCCTTCGCGATCGACGACCAGGAGCTCGGTGAGCTCGAACTGCTCGGTCAGGCGCTTCAGCAGGCCCAGCACCGCCGGGTTGTCGGGCGGCAGCGTCCTGTCCGCGGTGGCCCGGACGACCGGGCTGAGCCGGCCGAGGGTGATCATGGAGCCGAGAACCAGCGCCTTCTTCCGGCCATCCGAGAGGTGTCCGGCGCTGTGGTCGACCTGCTCCTGGAACTGGCCCAGGTCCCGCGCGAACGAGATCCGCTGGAGGCCCCAGACCAGCAGGCCCGCCACCGCCACCGCCGCCGCCAGGAGCCTCCAGGACCGGGGCAGGAGCGGTCGGCGAGTAGATCCGGTGGGCATGGCGTCACGCGGGCCAGGGTGGGTGCGAGCCGTCGAGCGCCCGTCGCGCCGTAGCGTATCGCAGATCGTGCACCTGCGCGCCCCCGGAAGCAGCGCACGCGCTCCTGTCGCTCTCCGCGGATCTCGCCCGTCCGGCACCCGGCCCGAAACCGACGCCGGCAGCCGGAGCCTCGCTCGCGCCGTCGCCCGGGGTCGCATACCGCGTGTTCGCTTGGGATCCAGCCCGGCCAGGCCGCCGCGCGTACAACGCGTTCGCCTATTCCCTGGACGCTCCGTCGTGCGCCGCGATCGGCCGAGTCGGCGCAGCGAGCCGCTCCACCTGCGCACGCTTGCGTTCGCTGTCGGCAAGGCGAGCCAACGCATCCGCGCGCTCTTCTTGGGCCCGAATACCGGCGAGCCAGACCCGACGAAACCCGAGCGCGCCGATGACCGCGAGTACGGTAAGGGCTGCGAAATGGAGACCCACTCGCCCATAAGAAGTGCGCCGCGGCCCTCCGACCAAAGGAGTGCCACGCCTCCGAAGGCGGGGCCCCTCTTCACGAGGCCCTGGAACTCGCGGCGGGCCTCAGCGCTCGCTGCGAAGACCGCCTTCATCTGCAGGTCCAGCGAGACCTCCGGGTCACGGTTCTCGAGCTTCGCCACGCGTGGTTGGCTCGACCCCATGAGCTTGGCCAGGCCAGCCTGAGACAGGTGACTCTCCACCCGGAGCGTTCGGACCGCGTCGCCCAGCCGAAGCTTCGCCTCGACCAGCGCCTCCTCCGCCTCGGTCATCCCAAGGAGCTCGCTCGCTGTGCCGATCTTCCACCCGGCCTGCTCAAGCCGTTTCTTCTGCGCTCGCTTCATGGCTCATCCCTCGCCTTGAAAGCCGCCAACCGACGCTTGCAGTTCTTGATCACGTCGACCGGCGTGGTCCTCGTCTCTTTCGCGAACACGTCGAGCACCGCGATCGCGACGTTCCCGATGTAGTAGATGATTCGCCACTCCTTCTTCTGGGCGATATCGTCGATCCGCAGCTCGTGACAGCGCGCGCCGATCGACGGCATCGGCCTCGACTCCGGCATGGCGAGCGTTTCGCCCCGCTGCAACCGCGCAGGAGCATCCCGCCCTCCACGCGCGCC
>JBGQLS010000380.1:0-6395 GCA_041500205.1 Anaeromyxobacteraceae bacterium
ATCCACTGCTACCGCTCCATGAACTACATGGCCCGGGTGATGGAGGAGAAGTACAAGATCCCCTGGCTCGAGCTCAACTTCTTCGGGCCCACCAAGATCGCGGAGAGCCTGCGCACGCTGGCCGAGCGTTTCGACGACCGCATCAAGGAGAACGTCGAGAAGGTCATCGCCAAGTACGACCCGGTGGCGAGGGCGGTCATCGACGAGTACCGGCCGCGCCTCGAGGGCAAGAAGGTGATGCTCTACGTGGGTGGCCTGCGCCCGCGGCACACGGTGAACGCCTACGAGGACCTGGGCATGGCCGTGGTCGGCTCGGGCTACGAGTTCGCCCACGGCGACGACTACGAGCGGACCGGGCCGGAGATGCCGGAGGCCACCGTCATCTACGACGACATCTCCGAGTACGAGTTCGAGAAGTTCGTCGATGAGCTCAAGCCCGACCTGGTGGGGAGCGGCATCAAGGAGAAGTACCTGTTCCAGAAGATGGGGATTCCCTTCCGGCAGATGCACAGCTGGGACTACTCCGGCCCGTACCACGGGTACCTGGGCTTCCCCGTCTTCGCCCGGGACATCGACATGGCCGTGAACAGCCCGACGTGGGGGCTCGTGAAGAGCCCGTTCTAGCGCCCCGCCCTCGACCGCAGCCCCTCTCCCCCAGCCCTCTCCCCTTCGCGGGGCGAGGGAGACGAACAGGAATTGCCATGGCCAACGACTTCGAGCTCCCCGTCAAGCCCGTGAAGGACATCACCCCCGAGGAGGAGGCGCGGGTGGCGGCGTGGATCAACACGGCCGAGTACCGGGAGAAGAACTTCGCCCGCCAGGCGCTGGTGATCAACCCGGCCCACGCCTGCCAGCCGCTCGGGGCGGAGCTGGTGGCGCACGGCTTCGAGCAGACGCTTCCCTTCGTGCACGGGTCGCAAGGGTGCGCGTCCTACTTCCGCTCCACGTTCAACCGGCACTTCCGCGAGCCGGCGCCGGCCGTCTGCAGCGCCATGACCGAGGACGGCGCGGTCTTCGGCGGCCAGAACAACCTGCACGAGGGCCTGGAGAACGCGTGCGCCCTCTACAAGCCGAAGATGGTGGCCGTCTTCACCTCGTGCATGCCGGAGATCATCGGCGACGACCTGACCGCGTTCATCAAGAACGCGCGGCAGAAGGGGCACCTGCCGAAGGGCATCCCGGCTCCCTACGCCAACACGCCCAGCTTCAACGGCTCGTACATCCACGGCTACGACGCCATGCTCCTCTCCATCCTCGAGACGCTCACCGAGGGAAAGGCGGTGGAAGGCCGCTGCACGGGCAAGCTCAACTTCATCGCCGGCTTCGACGCCAACACCGGCAATTACCGTGAGTACAAGCGGATCTTCGAGGCCTTCGGGATTCCGTACACCTTCCTGGCCGACATCTCCGAGACCTTCGACTCGCCGCTCGACGGCACCTACCGGATCTACCCGGGCGGCACCAAGCTCGAGGACGCGGCCGACTCCATCAACGGAAAGGCGACGCTCACGGTCGCGCCCTACGCGACGCCCAAGACCGCCACCTGGGTGAAGGACAACTACGCCGGAAAGCACGCCGTGATGCCGCTCCCCATGGGGATCGCCAGGACCGACGCGTTCCTGATGAAGCTGTCCGAGCTGTTCGAGAAGCCCGTCCCCGAATCGCTGAGGGCGGACCGCGGCCGGGCGCTGGACGCGATGACCGACTCGCACCAGTACATGCACGGGAAGAGGTTTGCCGTCTACGGCGACCCCGACTACCTCGTCGGCTACGTCTCCTTCCTGCTCGAGATGGGCGCGAAGCCGAGCCACGTCCTGTGCAGCAAGGGGTCGAAGAAGCTGGAGAAGGACCTCCGCGCCATCCTCGACGCCTCTCCCTACGGCAAGGAGGGCAAGATCTACATGAACAAGGACCTCTGGCACCTGCGCAGCCTGCTCATGACGGAGCCGGTGGACGCCCTGATCGGCGACACCCACGGGAAGTTCGCCGCCCGCGACGCCGGGATCCCGCTCTTCCGCTTCGGCTTTCCCATCTTCGACCGCGTGAACAAGCACCGGTCGCCCCTCATCGGCTACCAGGGCGTCATCAACATGGTGACCGAGATCTGCAACAAGTTCATCGACATCACGGACGAGACCTGTGACGAGCGCAACTTCGAGATGATGCGGTAGCGGACGTCGGTCCTCAGGTGTCGGGCAATGCGATCAATTGAGCTCTTCCTGAAGCCCGAAGCCTGAAGCCCAGCTTCACACACGGGAAATATCATGCCCCGCCCCGACTACTACGACGCCCCTGATTGCGACATCCAGGAGAAGGGCGCTCCCAAGTTCTGCAAGAAGTCCGAGCCGGGCGAGGGGGCGGAGCGCAGCTGCGCCTATGACGGGGCCCGGGTGGTCCTCATGCCGATCACGGACGCCATCCACCTCGTCCACGGGCCGATCGGCTGCGCCGGGAATTCCTGGGACAACCGTGGCGCGCGGTCCTCCGGCTCGCAGCTCTACCGGCGCGGCTTCACCACCGAGATGCTCGAGAACGACGTGATCTTCGGCGGGGAGAAGAAGCTCCGCCGCGCCATCGTCGAGCTCGCGGCGCGCTACGCCGGAGAGGCGAAGGCGATCTTCGTGTACGCCACCTGTGTCACTGCCATGACCGGCGACGACGTGGAGGCGGTGTGCAAGGCGGTCTCGGCGGAGGTGCCGATCCCGGTCATCCCGGTGAACACCCCCGGCTTCATCGGCGACAAGAACATCGGCAACCGGCTGGCGGGCGAGATCCTGCTCCAGCACGTCATCGGCACGGCCGAGCCGGAGAAGGTCACCGACTACGACATCAACCTCATCGGCGAGTACAACATCGCCGGCGACCTGTGGGGGATGCAGCCGCTCTTCGAGCGCCTCGGGATCCGCATCCTCTCCTGCGTGAGCGGGGACTCCAGGTTCGAGGAGCTCCGCTACGCGCACCGCGCCCGGCTGAACGTCATCATCTGCTCGAAGAGCCTCACCAACCTCGCGCGCAAGATGAAGAAGCAGTTCGGCATCCCCTACCTCGAGGAGTCGTTCTACGGGATGACGGACACGGCGAAGGGGCTGCGCGACATCGCGCGCGAGCTCGACCGCGCCGTCGGCGGCGCGACCGCCACCCTCATGCAGGACCGCGTCGAGGCGCTCGTCGCCGTCGAGGAGGCGCGCTGCCACGCCCGCATCGCTCCCTACCGGGCCCGCCTCTCGGGCAAGCGCGCGGTCCTCTTCACCGGCGGCGTCAAGACCTGGTCCATGGTGAGCGCGCTCCGGGAGCTGGGCGTCGAGATCCTGGCCGCCGGGACGCAGAACTCGACGCTCGAGGACTTCCACCGGATGAAGGCGCTCATGCACGCGGACGCCCGCATCATCGAGGACACCTCGACCGCCGGGCTCCTCGCCGTCATGCGCGAGAAGATGCCGGATCTCATCGTCGCGGGCGGCAAGACGAAGTTCCTGGCGCTCAAGACGCGGACGCCCTTCCTCGACATCAACCACGGCCGCACCCATCCCTACGCCGGATACGAGGGGATGGTCACCTTCGCGAGGCAGCTCGACCTCACCGCCAACAATCCCATCTGGCGAGCGCTCGACGCGAAGGCGCCGTGGGAGCTGACGGAGGAGGGGCGCGAGGCGCAGCGGGCCGCCTCGGCGCGGCACGCGGAGATCACGCTGGCGGAGGACCTCTCGGCTTCGCGCGTGATGGTCCCCACCAAGCAGGCGACGGTGAATCCGCAGAAGAACTCGCCGGCGCTCGGGGCCACCCTGGCGTACCTCGGCATCGACGGAATGCTCGGGCTCCTCCACGGCGCGCAGGGTTGCTCGACCTTCATCCGGCTGCAGCTCTCCCGGCACTTCAAGGAGTCTATCGCCCTCAACTCCACTGCCATGAGCGAGGACTCCGCCATCTTCGGCGGCTGGGAGAACTTGAAGCGCGGCCTGGGGCGCGTCATCGAGAAGTTCCAGCCGGGCGTCGTCGGCGTGATGACCACGGGCCTCACCGAGACCATGGGTGACGACGTGCGGAGCGCCATCGCGCACTTCCGCGCCGAGAACCCGGCCCACGCCGCGACGCCCGTCGTCTGGGCGGCGACGCCGGACTACTGCGGCTCGATGCAGGAGGGGTACGCGGCCGCCGTGGAGGCGATCGTGGAGACCCTGGTCGAGGGCGGCGAGACCGTCGAGGAGCAGGTGAACCTCCTCCCCGGATCCCACCTGACGCCAGCCGACGTCGAGGAGATCCAGGGCATCATCGAGTCGTTCGGCCTCACCGTCCTGACCATCCCCGACATCGCGAGAGCCCTCGACGGCCACATCGACGAGGACGTGTCGCCGCTCTCCACAGGGGGCATCGGGATCGAGGACCTCCGGCGCGCCGGGCGCAGCGCCGCGACGATCTACGTCGGGGACTCGCTTGCAGGCGCAGCCTCGATCTTGCGCGACCGGTTCGGCATCCCCGCCCACGGGTTCAACTCGCTCACCGGACTCGGCGAGGTCGACGAGCTGGTTTCCACGCTCTCCGCCGTGAGCGGGCGGCCGGTCCCCGCCGGGCAGCGGCGCTGGCGCAGCCGTCTCCTCGACGCGATGGTGGACTGCCACTACCAGTTCGGCCGCAAGAAGGTCGCCCTCGCCCTCGAGTCGGACCACCTGAAGGGCATGGTGCGCTTCCTCGCCAGCATGGGTTGCGAGATCCAGGCCGCCATCGCCGCGACCAGGACCCGAGGACTCGACGCGCTGCCCTGCGAGAGCGTCTTCGTCGGCGACCTCGAGGACCTCGAGGAGGCCGGGCGCGGAGCCGATCTGCTGGTGGCCAATTCCAACGCCCGCCAGGCCATGGCCAAGCTGGGCATCAAGGCGCACCTCCGCGCCGGGCTGCCGGTCTTCGATCGCCTGGGGGCGCATCAGAGGAACTGGGTCGGCTACCGCGGGACCATGAACCTCGTCTTCGAGGTGGCGAACCTGTTGCAAGCCAATGCATCGCAGGCGCAGAAGCTCGCGCACAACTGAAGGGTGAGCGTCATGAAGGTCGCATTCACGAGCACCGATGGACGCGCAATCGATCAGCACTTCGGGATGGCCGAACGCTTCCACGTGTGGGAGATCGGGCCGGAGAACGCGGAGTGCGTGGGCACGGTGAGCGCGATCACGAGCGCGGGCGACGAGGAGGACCGGATCTCGGCGCGCGCGACCGCCATCGCCGATTGCACCATCGTCTACACGATGCAGATCGGGGGGCCGGCCGCGGCGAAGCTCGTCTCGCGCCGCATCCACCCGATGAAGACGGCGGCGGAGGTGCCCATCGCCGAGGTGGTGGAGAAGCTCCAGGCGGTCCTGCGCGGCCGGCCGCCGCCCTGGCTCAGAAAGGCGATGGGCGAACGGCCGGGACTCGGGGCGGTGGCGCCCGGTGCGGAGGACGAGCCGCCCGAGACAATCGAACAGTGAGCATTGGCACCGACCAGAGGCACCACATTCCATGGCGCGGGAGCTGTCCCCCGCCCGCCACCCAAGGGCGAAGAGAGGAGCAGGCACGTGGCATACATCACCGGATTGACGAGGGGCAAAGGTGCGTGGACCCCGAAGTTCGTGAAGTCCATCGACTCCGAGAAGTGCATCGGCTGCGGGCGCTGCATGAAGATCTGCGCTCACGGCGTCCTGGCGCCGATGGAGGTGGACGAGGAGGACTCGGCCAAGATGTTCGCCAGCGTCTCGAACGCCGAGGACTGCATCGGCTGCGAGGCCTGCGGTCGGACCTGCAAGAAGAAGGCGTTCTCCTTCGAGCCCCTGGCTGCGTGAGTGACCCATGGCGCCCCGCCTGCCGCTCGCCAACCTGCCCGAGGAAACGCCGCCCGCGGCGAACTGCCGGCTGGGCGGCGGCTGCGGAGACGCGCCCGGACGCGCGACGCCCGCCGAGACCTTGGAGAAGGCGAGGAGCCATCCCTGCTACAGCGAGGAGGGGCACCACCACTTCGCGCGCATGCACGTGGCGGTCGCCCCTGCCTGCAACATCCAGTGCCACTACTGCAACCGCAAGTACGATTGCGCCAGCGAGAGCCGGCCGGGTGTCGTGAGCGAGCGGCTCACGCCGCCCCAGGCGCTGCGCAAGGTCCTGGCGGTCGCGGCGGAGATACCCCAGCTCTCGGTGATCGGGATCGCGGGCCCGGGCGATCCGCTCGCCAACCCCGAGCGCACCTTCGCCACGCTGGAGAGCCTGCGGCGCGCGCTCCCGGACCTCAAGCTCTGCGTCTCGACGAACGGCCTGGCGCTGCCGGAGCACGTCGACCGCCTGGTGGCCGTCGGCGTCGAGCACGTCACGATCACCGTGAACATGCTCGACCCGCGGATCGGCGAGCGCATCTACCCGTGGATCGTCCTCGGCGG
>JBGQLS010000381.1:0-6392 GCA_041500205.1 Anaeromyxobacteraceae bacterium
CGCGGCCGGGCGAGGAGCGCCTCCTGGGCCGTGCGGAGCCGGGCGCCTATGTCCACCTCCGGGCCGCCTCGCTGGCCGCGCTTTGCCGGCGCGGCCTCGGGAACGGGAACAGCGCCGACCGCTGGCTTCGCCTTTTCCATCCTGACCACGACCTCACGGGCCCCGGGGCGCGCCCCGCGCCCTCCAGCGCACTCGTCCCCGACGCGCGTGGGCCAAGCGCGGCACGAAGGCGCGAGCTGGAGCCATCCGTTCGCGCTGCGGGCGCTGGTTTCGGTGTAGTGTGAAGCAGACCAGGCGCCCGCTGGTTGGTGCGGCGTCCATGCTACCTCGGGAGGGGCGTGCGTGTCGTGGCTGAGCAGCCTCTTCGGGAAACGGAACGGGAGCGAGGCTGTCACGCTCCTCCGGCTGCGGACCACGCGCTTCCGGCAGCTGCTGGGCAACTACGGGTCGTTCCTGGCGTTGCTCGAGGACGCCGCGGAGAAGCAGGGCGGCGCCTTCATCCTCGACATGCAGTACGTGATCGCCCTGGCGGAGCAGCTCGCGGAGCTCGCCGACGCTGTCGTGTTCGATCTGAACGTCATCACGTCGCAGCAGCACCTGGCGTTCTACGACGTCGCCGAGTGGTTGCGGGCGCAGCTCCGAAGCCTCGTCGCGCACGGCCCGGGCGGCGCGGCGAAGGCGGCGAGCGAAGCGCCCGACAGGCCTTCCCTTCCGAGGCGCGCGCATCGGCCTCGCGCGAGGTGGAAGCCTGACCCTTCCCCGGCGCCGGTCAGCCCAGCGGTCCTGGCCGCGGCGCTGGATCGTTCACAGGTGCTCTACGCGCAGCGCGGGCACGTGGCGTGCCGGGGCGTGGCGGCCGGCCAGGTGCGAAACCTCCCCGACGGCGCCGAGCTGGGCGACGTCTCGCCGGGGAACGTCCTCGTCGCCTCCGACATCACCGCGCAGGACGCGGTTCTGCTCGGCGCCGCCAGGCGTGCCGGCGCCATCCTGCTCGACCGCGGCAGCGCTGCCGGATCCGCCGCCCGCCTGGCCCGCGAGCTTCGCATCCCCGCCATCGTGGGTCTCGGAGACGCCACGTCGCGCCTGGCGAGCGGCACCGAGGTGACGGTGGACGCCGACGAGAACGTCGTGTACCTGGGGGCCATCCCCGAGCTCCTCGACTACTATCGCTCGGCGCGCCCGGGTGCGGACGAGGAGGAGGAGTACCGGCTCCTGCGGCTGGTCCGGCAGGCGGCCTTCCCGCTCAGCTTCGTCGCCGACCAGAACGAGCCTGCCCTCCCGGGTTGCCGGACGATCCACGACCTCGTGTACCTCTCCCGTAGCCTCGCCGGCGACGCTCTGCGGGAGCTCTTGTCCAGCGAGCGGGCCGACGGCGGAGTCCTGGTGCGCCTCCCTGGCGCGACCGGGTGCGATGTCCGCGTGATCGATCTCCAGCGTCTGCCCGAGCGCGGCACGGGAGGCGGGATCGACAGCTCCGACCTGCGATCGCGCCCCCTGCGCGCGTTCCTCGACGGCTTCACCGTCCCCCCGGGGCACGGCGAGGAGCGCCCTCCTGCTTGCGGCCCCTGGAAGGTCCGCGCCGCCGCCACCGACGAGCACGCGCTGGCGGTGGCGACGGCGCCGAGCGGGTTCGACATGCTCGAGGCCACGGTGGGTGGCGGCCGGGAGACCAACGCCGTCTATTGCCGCTTCGCGCCGCGAGGCGAGGACGACCCCGCGGCGAGCCGCGGCGCCCTGGCAGCCGGCGTGCTGACGCGGCTCGGCTTCGCGGTGGCGCGCACGTCACGTGAAGCGAGTGGCTGGATCCGTGGCTTGCCCAGCGCGGAGACGGAGGAGCGCATCCGCATCCTGGGAGCGCTCTCGGCCCGCCTGGGCCAGCTCGCCGTCGCCGGATGGCGGCGGGCCGCGGTCGACCCGCACGTGGAAGCCTTCCTGCGCGGGTGCGCGTGAAGCAGGACTCGGGGGTCACGGGTGGAACGTACGCTGAGGGTGATGGTCGTGGACGACGAGCCCATCGTGGGCAGGCGCCTGCGCCCGGTCTTCGAGAAGCTGGGCCTCGAAGTGGAGGTCTTCGAGGATCCCAGGACGGCGCTGGCGCGCTTCGCCCAGGCCAGCTTCGACATCGTGGTGAGCGACGTCCGGATGCGCGGGCTGGACGGTATCTCCCTGCTGGAGCAGGTGCGCGCCCACTCCCCGCGCGTCAAGGTCATCCTGATCACCGGCCACCCTTCACCCGAGGTCGCGGCGGAGGCGATGGCGAAGGGTGCCTTCGAGTACATCTCCAAGCCCTTCAAGACCGACGACCTGCGCCGGGTGGTGGGGCGCGCGGCGACCTCCCTCCGCGCTGACACGCCGCCCACGAGCGAGGGAAGATGAGGCCGGCGACACAGCATGCCCTCCTCTAGAAAGCTGACGCCGGCTGGCGATCGGATGCGCCACCGGTATCGCGTGCTGCGGCGGCTGCTCGCGGCCAACAGCGAGATGCTCGAGCTGATGGCCGACCTCGAGGCCGACCTCGCCCACCTCGACCTGGGCGAGCACGCCATACGCCAGCCGGTGCTGCGCCTGCTGGACGGCTCGCTCCTGCTCGCCGAGAACCTGAACATCCTCACCGGTGGAACGCAGCGCGCCCTCTACGCGGCGCAGGCGGAGATCGAGCAGGCCGTGCGCTCGGCCCTGCGCGCCGCTCCCGATCCGGCCACGCTCCCGTTCATGCTCCCGCTCGACGAGGCGAGCGCGGAGAGGGTGCGCGAGGTGGGCGGCAAGGCCGCCGGCGTGGGCCAGCTGCGCGCAGTCATACCGGGAGTGATCCCGGCCGGATTCGTGATCACTACCGCCGCGTATCGCACGTTCCTCACCGAGAACCTGCTCCACGAGCCCATCCGCAAGCTCTTCAAGGACCTGAGCCTCATCACGGGACGCCGCCTGTTCAAGGAGCGCACCGCAGCCATCCGCGCGCTCATCGAGGCGAGCGCCGTGCCGGCGCGCGTGGTGGCGGCGTTCGAGGCCGGGCTCCAGACGTTCGGGGAAGGGCCGCCCTCGCTCTGGGCCGTCCGCTCGAGCGCCATGGGCGAGGACGGACGCATGAGCTTCGCCGGGCAGTTCGACAGCCTTCTCAACGTCCCGGCCGAGGGCCTCGTGTCGGCGTACCGGTCCGTCCTCGCCAGCCGCTACAACGACCACGCCGTCCTCTACAGGCTGGTGGGCGGGTTCGCCGAGGTCGACACGCCCATGGCGGTGCTCGTGATGCCCATGCTGGACGCCCGCGCCGCAGGCGTGCTGTACACGCGCGATCCGAGCGACGAGTCGTCCGATCGCATGCTCATCGACGCCGTCGAGGGGTTGGCCGAGGCGATGGTGCGCGGCGAAGCCGCCGGGGCGAGCGTCTTCGCGCGCCGGAGCCGGCCCGGCGAGATCGAGGCGCAAGGCGGTGCCGGATCCGGTCCCAGCTTTCCGCTCACCCCGGGCGAAGTGCGCGAACTGGTGGAACTGGGCCTCCGCCTGGAGTCGCTCCGCGGACGCCCGCTCGACATCGAGTGGGTCGTGACGCGCGACGGCGCGCTCAAGATCGTGCAGTGCCGCCCCTTGCGCGCGGTCGAGCGCGAGTCACTAGGGGTGCATTCCGCCGAGGCGCGCGAGCCGGCTGCCCGGGGTGGCATGACCATCTTCCCGGGGCGCGCCGTGGGCCCGGCGTACCTCGCGCGGAGCGTCGACGATCTGGCGAGCGCGCCGGACGGCGCCATCCTGATCGTCCGTCAGGCCGTCCCGGAGCTCGCGGCCGTCCTGCCTCGCGTGGCGGGCGTGGTGGCCGAGCAAGGCAATCCCGCCGGGCATGCGGCGGCGCTCGCCCGGGAGTTCGCGGTGCCCACCCTGTTCGGCGTGCCGGAGGCGGAGGCCCGCCTGGGCGCGTGCCACGCTCTGAGCCTCGACGCGACCCAGCGCCTCGTCTTCGAGGGCGCGCTCTGGCCGGAGGTGCGCGAGCGCGTCCGGAGCCGGATCCGGCACCTCCCGGGCCGCCGCCGCGCGAATCCTCTGCACGACCGGGTGCTGGCGCTCAATCTCACGAACCCCCAGGCGGTCACGTTCCGCGCCAGCGCGTGCCGCTCCGTGCACGACATCGTCCGCTTCACGCACGAGAAGGCCGTGGCCGCCATGTTCGACGTCGGCGACGAGGTGGATCGGCAGGGGCAGCGCCGGGTGTACCGCCTGGAGAGCGAGGTGCCGTTGCAGCTCGCCGTCCTCGATCTCGGAGCCGCGCTCCCGCCCACAGAGCAGGAGCGTCGGACGGTCCGGCCAGAGGAGATCGCGTCGCCTCCCTTCCAGGCGCTGTGGCGGGGCATGACCAGGCCGGGCCTGAGCTGGGCCGGCCGGACGCAGATCGGGGTGGGCGGATTCCTCTCCGTGATGGCATCGTCGATGGCCTCCGCACCGGGCACCATGCGCGAGCTCGGGGCCTGCAACTACCTCATGGTCGCGCCCGACTACGTCAACCTCAACGCGAGGCTCGCGTACCACTTCGCGATGGTGGACGCGTTCGTGTCTCCGGTCCCCGAGAACAACTTCGTCAACTTCCGCTTCCGCGGCGGCGGGGCAGCCCACGAGCGGCGCGACCTCCGGGCGCGCTTCCTGGCCGAGGTCCTCCTGCGCTCGGGCTTCGGCGTGGACCGCCGCGGCGACCTCGTGACGGCGTGGCTGCGCCGGTATCCGCGGGACGCGTCGGAGGCGGGTCTCGCCACGCTCGGCGCGCTCATGGCGTGCGCGCGCCAGCTCGACATGCTGATGGACGACGAGTCCGCGGTGCAGGAGTTCGCCGGGCGCTTCCTGGCGAGGGACTACACCGGCTTTGCTTGAGGAGTTAGTGCGCTCTGGGCTGCGACCGGCGCTAGGCCGTCGCCCGCCTGCGGTCGACCGCCTCCGGCGCCAAGGCGGCAGCCTCCGCCTCCGCGAAGAGCTCCACGCAGAGCTTCACCCGGGCCTCGTCGACCATCCACATGTCGAGGCGGGCCAGGAACCGGAGCAGGCGTCCCACAGTCGCCAGCTTGTCCGCCCCCGTGACCCGATCGACTCCTCAGCGGTATCCGCGGACGACGTCGACGTCCAGGTCGACCTGCTTCACATCGGGCACCGCCTCCGCCACCCGGCGCAGCTCCCCCATCCACCGCTCGGTGGCGTGACTCGCCAGCTGGGCCTGGGGGATCTGGCCGGTGAGCGTGACCCGACCCTCTCGGGCGGCAACCCCCAGGCCGAGGCCCCGGCTCGACGGGTGAACGTCGAGTGCGAGGCGCACCCGACAGGCGAGCGCGAAGTCGGCGCAGCGCGCGCGGGCCGCCTCGTCGATGGTGAACTCGCGCCGTCTGGCCAGCGCGACCACGGCGGCGCACGCCGACTCGAGGGAGGCCTTCTCCAGGTTGAGCACCAGGTCATAGAGCTTCGGGTCGCCGAGCTCCGCGTCGTACATGAGCCGGCTCCACCGCGCCCGGTGCTGGTCGACGTCGGCGATGTACCGCTCGGCTTGTTCCCGTACCATTCCGCGCTGCTCCATGAGAGCGTGGATGCGCATCTCGAGCGGCGCGATGAGCCGTACCCGGAGCACCTCGGGGAGGTCTCGCAGGAGGAGGTGCCCCGCCAGGCCATGGTAGACGAAGTCGCTCTGCGCGGCGTGCTCGGCCAGGGCTGCCTGGCAGGCCAGGACATACGTTCTGCGCTCGGCCGTGAAACGATCCCAGATGCCTGGCGAGCGCTCCATGCCTTCCCGGAGGTGTTCCTCGGACACGCCGAGCTTCGAGGCACCCTCCAGCAGCACCTCTCGAGCAATGCAGGGACAGCCGAGCGCTCCAGCGACGCACTCGGCCAGCGCCTTGCCGCCGCTCATGGTCCCGCGGGACACGGTGATGATGGGCACACTACCTCCTCACGATGACGGACGGGCGCTCGCTTCGGCGACCAGTCTCAGGAATTCGCGCGTCTTGAAGGGTTTTGCGACGAAGTGATGGGCGCCCAGCGACTGGACCTCCCGGCTGACCTCCTCGCTGGCGTAGGCAGTGATGACGATCACGCGCGTGTCCGGGCAATGCTCGCGTGCGTGGAGAAGGACGTCGATCCCGGATGGACCGCGCATCTTCAAGTCGGTCACGAGGACCGAGAACCGCTTCTCGCGGAGCCGCTGGATGGCAGCGCTGCTGTCGGTGAAGACCTCCACCGCGAAGCCCTCCTTCTCCAGCGCGGGCTTGAGCCTGTCCCCCACGATCCGTTCATCGTCCAGCACCAGCACCCATTTCGCTTCCGCCATGCCCGGATTGCCCCTTGCCCTTCAGGTGACAATATTTCCCAATTATTGCGCCTGCCCTGCGTCAAGGCAAGCGACGAACTCCGGCTCCATCGCGGGGACGTGA